>CADDYT010000139.1 GCA_902810755.1 Chloroflexota bacterium | reverse complement strand
GAGGAAGTCCCGCAATCAGATGGCTCAGAGAGGCGAGTTCTTCCTGAGAGAAGTGATACACCCAGATCCCTGAGAGGGTGACTCGCAGCTGGGCCCTGTGCTGATCGTAGGTCGAGCTGTTCACCGTTACCTGGACGGTTCCCGCTTGCTGGTAGTTGACACGGTTTGCCGTGTGAGCCAGCAGGGTGGTGGCGGTCTGCTCTAACGAGTCGAGCGCGTAGGCGACACTGCTACAGGTCTGCGTGGCAGCGACGTTCACGCTAGTTGCTTGTGTGCCTGCACCTGCGCTTGAAACGACGTGCGGAATACACAGGGGCGTCACCAGCTGTTCGCCTGGCCGCACCTGTCGCTGCAAGGCGGTGTTCACACTGGGAGTCAGTCGGCTAAGCATGTCAGCGACTGCACGCTCAATATCACTGGACTGGATGAAGGAATAGTCCCGCTCGTCCTCGCCTCCGCTAAAGGGCGTGGTATTGGTGGCCATGACAAAGACCGAGCCACAACAGCGGGTCTGAACGGCTCCCGCGGGAATATTGCCGATACTGCCCGTTTGCAGCACGTAGGCGGGAGCTATAGCAGTGCCAAACTGCGGGGGAACTGCCGCTTGAATAGTCACAGCCTGAGTCGTGACCACGGTAATGCCGCTGGAGGCTGTAAAGCTCATCCCGGCAGGAACAGGAAAGGGGGATGAGTCGGCGTTATAGAAGGTGATCACTCCTCTCGCTCGCGTGGCGTCCTGGTGCCCGTGACCTGTCGCGGACACAGCCTCATCAGCTGTCAAACTGATCGGCCCTAGCTCTCTGCCCTGTACCTGGCCCGCTTGAGGATGTGCGGCAAGAGTAAGGGTGGTCGTCGTGCGCAACATCTTGGTTCGGGGAGTGATAGTTACCGTCGCGGTGGCGGTGAGGGGCAGGAGATAGATATAACTGGCGATGCCAACGGCCAGAAACGCGAGTAGGAAAAGCGGAACTAGAAGCCCACTGCGTTTCACCTTGCGGGTCGGGGTGACAGGGCGAACCAGAGGCGTCTCACCTCCCTCCTGTCCAGCCTGCCATGCGGTTTCCCACTCCGCTCTTGCCTCCGCCGTTTCAGGAGGTGGGGTTGCTGAGGTTGCCGTCCGCTCAACGCTGCCCTCCACGATTGCCTGGTTGAGGCTGTTGCCGTTTGCGCCAGAAGGCAGGAGAACTGCACTTCCGTCGGGAAGACGAAGCAGCATCTCGCCATTGGGAAGAGTGTATTTGTCAACGGGAATCACCCTCGGCTCTGCGCTCTCTTGCTCACCTGCTGCGAAGCCCCGCGTGATGAGCGCCTCGACCTCTTGCTCCAGGCTCTTATATTGTTCTGTCATCGCTGGTTCTCCTTACTGCTGCTGATTGGGGGCCGGTACAAATTGCCAGGTGCCATTGACTCTCTTGTTCAAAAAGACAAAGTGGCTCTGCTGGACGTTGATGATCAGGTCTAACTTCCCATCTCCGTTGAGGTCCTTAAACGAGAGCGTCACCGGCGTCAGGTCTTGTCCAGGACCGATGAGAAGGGGACCGACGTAGATTTTCGCCTTGCCTGGATCATCTGCAGGGATTTCGATGACAATGATCTGCCGATGCAGGTTCTCGACGATGAAGTGGCTCCCAGGGTGCTGTGCCGTCCCGTGTCCTACGTTTATGTCATACTGTGCTGTCCGGGGGCGTCCATACTGCCAGTCGTCCTGCTGAATGCTCCACCAGTTGGCGACTGTGGTCAACAGGATCCAGCCAATGAGCATCGTCATCATGGCAAGACCGACGAAGAAGAGCCAGTGAAAGCGAAGGTGTCGCTGGTACCTCTCTGGCAAGTCCTCAGTCCGTGTGGGATTGGCTCGTGCGGGTCCGGCATAGATCACCCGGTCATCCTGGACGGGCAGTTTGGGATGGGGGCTGCGTCTCTGCCTTGCCGGGGCAATCGACGGCACTGGCATCACCAGTTGCGCGGCATCTTGATACGCCTGGGGGAGGGCCCAAAGCTCTTGTTCAGTGACATGCATCACGCTGCCATCGGCCAGAGGGATGTCATATTCCCTGCCCAGCGGACGCCAGCGCACAACACTACGCGGCGTGATCCCTCTGGCGGGATCCTCTACGTCCTGCTCTTCCTGCGGTCTTCGTGCGCCGGTCGTATGGTTTCCTCGCGCCGCACGTCGTCTCTCTGCCAGCTCTTCAGCGCTTGCGCTGCTGCGCCGTATCAGTGGCATGTTTTGGTCGTCTTGCATGTCTCTCCCCTTTAGAAATCAGGATTGCTCTCGAAAGAGCGGATTCTGCCCTGAGTGGAGGTCCTCGGGGCAAACAACGGTGTAAATACAAAAGTCGAGGATGCTCTCCTCTCCTAAGTCTCGAGTTGTCGCACAAACGCTAGGTCCACCTCCTCCTCAGCCCATCGCAGTACCACGTAGCCATCAATCCGTTTCTGCAAAAAGCCGTAATCGAGGAGCAATACGCCTTCCAGGCTGGCGACCCGAGCCTCTAGCGAGTCCGTCAGAGCGAGTAGACGGTCATACTGGCATGTAATATGAATGGCCTGCATGGCCGGGTCCTTTCTTTCTCTCACGACAGGCTGCCTCAAGATCGAGGGTACCGTTCTCAAAGAGAGGAAGTGTACGAGGCGCATCGATGAGGCCGGGCAGGCAAACCGGTCATAGGTATCGAAGAGCGCCGCGTCCACCACTCGCAAGAAGTGTACAGCCCAGCCCGGGTCAATGAGAAGGAAATATCTCCCGGTTGAGTTCCGAGTTGGTCGGGTCAGAAAAGAAATGTTCGGGAAAAAGGCTCAGTAAGAATACCAGATTCGCAACGCAACTCGGAAAAAAGTCCGAGAAGAATCTGTATCATTCTGGTATACTTAAGAGCAGGAAAGCGTATATGAAGCCGGGCAAAGAAGAGAGAGATGCGCAGTGGGCAGAAACTAGCACCTTCGCCCCCTCTTTCGAAGAGGGAAGAAGCCCGGGTCGACGAACTGAAGCGGCCTTTTCAGGAGAGCGTTGAGAAGAGCTTGAGATATGGCGATTGAGCAACCACAGCCTCTTTCAAGGGATACAGGGCGTCTGCATCTCGTGAGGAATCAAGCGCAGGGGAATCGAAACCCGCGCTATCTTCACTTTGGTGCGCTGCTGCAATCGCTGCGCGATCGGGTTGGCTACACGCAGGAACAACTCGTCGAGGCGATTGCTCCCGCTTTTCGGCAGGCACAGGTTCCAGAGCTAGGGGTGAAAACCTATGGGAATCTGGAACGGGATGAGCGCTACCCGCACTTGCGCGAACTCTGGCCGCTTTTCAAAGGGCTGGTCGAGTACTGCCACGTCCAGCTTACTGCACAGGATAGTCGGGACTTTTACGAGCTTGCACGCCAGAAAATCAGCGCGAGTAAAAAATGGCGCTGCCGGGAGTCAGATTGGCAGGAACTGGAGGAGCGGATCGCTGCGTCTATTGGTATTCCTCCAGGAGAGGCGCTCTCTGAGCAGTCATCAGGGGCAACCCGGAAAACGGGACGTACGGCAGAGGCAAAAGAGGAAGCCCGCAAGCGTCTTCTGGATCAGCTCGATCAGGACACCAGTCACATCCTTGGAAGAGACGGCTGGCTCGAGCGCATGCTCTCCTTCCTGGGGCCGGAGATGAGCGCGCGCAAGAAGGTGATCGTCCTGCAGGCGGCCCTCGGGGCGGGCAAGACCAGCTGCCTCAAACTCCTGCAGAAGCGATTAGTAGAAGATGCAGAAGGCACTCGCGTTCTTTTGCATACGTGCAAAGGGACCGTCGGCCCTGAGGCACTATTCAGAGAGAAAACGCCAGCGGAACATCTGGATGTCCTTCTAGCTCATATTCTCAACGATCTGCAGCCGCAACAGGCGGAGCGACACGAGGCCCTGCCAACGATGGAGCGGATACAACTGACGCTTCAGGTTCTACGCGAAGCCATCACAGGTGTGGTCATCCTGATCGATGACGCGCAGGTGCTTCTGGAGGAGGGTGGCGAACTCTCCCCGGGCTGGCAGCAGTTTCTCAAAGAGGTGATCGAGCGCAACCACCGGGCCACCCTCTTTATCGCAACGCGGGCGTGGCCCGGTTGGACTGAGAGAAAAGATTCCTACCTCGTGCAAACCGAGCTGGAGCCGCTGTCACCGCAAACCTGCGTCGAGGTGTTGAAACGACTGGGATACACCGATGAGCAGGAAGACACACTGCGCAAAGCAGCGGAGCTTTGCGGATACAATCCCCGCATGATGGAAATTGTGGCACAATATGTTGCAAAGCCGGTCTATTCCTTTGGCTGGTCAAGCTGGCATGAGCTGATAGAGAGTGATGAGCGAGAAGGACTCATGCACTTTATCAAGCATCCCCATTATCTGAGCAGTGCGATGGTGGACGCCTATCCGCTGCTCGAAGAGATTGTAACGATGCGCCTCTCGCCTGATTCCAGGCAATTGCTGGCAGCTCTGGCGGTCTCTGCACTCCCGCTCCCTGCTCCCTTGCTCCCCTATCTGACGGAGCATCCGAAGCGGTGTGTGAAAGAGCTGGTACGTTCTTCGCTGCTTTCCAGGGATCCAGATCACCTGCATCTGCTCCCGCTTGTCTCCGAATCGGTCCTCCAACAACTCTCACGGGAGGATCGGGAAAGCATTGAGCAGCGCCTCATCACGGCCTATCACCAGTGGATGCGGGAAGGGGGCTACCGGGACGAGCAAGAGCAGGCTGCTGTCATTGCCGAACTGGCGATCCTCTACCTCAAACATCACCACCTGCTTGAAGCAGCGGAATTAGTGACGGAGTATGGCTGGCTGAGCTTTCAGTTTGGCCATGCCTCACGCCTGGCGCGCATTGTGCAGCAGGTGCTGGATGAGTGTCATTGGAAGTGGCAGACTCCTCAGCAGGAGATCGCGGCCTACCTCCTGCACTATCGATTGGCGAAGTATCGCGGGGAAAAGCTCTCGACAGAACAGCGGGGTCAGATGTACCTGCGCCTGTATAGAAGAGCAGAAGAAGAGGGGATTCATCTCTCACCGGCAACCCAAGTTTCCTTGATGAAGCCCATTGTCATCTCTCTGGCCGACAGCTCTCACTTCGAGGAGGCGCAGGCCCTGATAGACGAACACCTTGCCCGTGTAGAGCCGTTGCGAGAAAGCGATCCGGCAACGTATGTATCTTACCTTTACTACCAGGCGTATGTGTGTGCTAGGTGGGGCGAGCGCGAAGAAGACCTGGCGCTGGAGCAACAAGGCCTCGTAGCGGCGAGCGAAAGGGGAAAAGCTTATTTTGAGAGGGCTGCTCACCTGTACAAAGAATGCACTCATCTCCTCCGCCTGAGCGCGAGAGGAGCAGCCCCGATCAGACAAAGCACCATTTACTATAACGCGATGTGCAACTTTTTTTCGGCGCGCTTGAAAAGTGAACCTGAAAGTAACCGAAGAAGTCATGCAAGAAAGCTAATTGGCTTCGCAAGCGTCGACGCAAAAGAAAGTTGCACATCGCGTTATTTAACCAGGCCCTATGGACCAAGGGCTAGAAGGAAACTCCCTGCTCGAGAAGCACTGCCGGGGAAAGACTCCTGTCTTTCTTTGAGAAGCATTTCTGAGGATAATCAGTTGTAATACGTCAGTCAACATTTCTCTTATCACTTTGCTTCAAAGCCAACGTAGAGCAATTGCGGATCGTGATCTTGGAGCAGAGCAAGGAGCTAGATATCTTGATCACCGACGGGGAGTGACGATGCCATGGTGATAGCCTGCTTCTCGTCAAGATAGCCTTTAGCCTGGAGACGAAAGAGGCAGGCATATGTGCCATTCAGGTGCAGTAACTCCTCATGATTGCCCTCTTCAATAATCTGTCCTTGCTCGATGACCAGGATGCGATCCGCCTGACGTACAGTAGAAAAGCGATGCGCTACTAGAATCGTCGTTGCCCCCATAGTGCTCTGCCGTATACGAGCGAAGATCTTCGCCTCAGATTCAGCACTAGGGATCACAGTATTGATTGGCTTACGTAGGCAGATCAGCCATTGGACCATAACAAAATAACAGAAAGATCCAATGCGATCTCAGGCGATACGTTGGGCGAGGCATCCTCCTTTCCCGTCTGCTAGACGATGAGTGGTAGAACACGCCTTTGCCGGGATCATCCGGCTTCTGTTGACTTACTCGTTACGCTGGAGGCTTACAAGCTCTGAGTCTTCATCAAGCGCCAGGTATCCTGTGCGTGCTTGCCTTGCTCGCTCCTCCTTTTCATAGTTGATCACAACCTTCCACATTCGAAGTATACCTATCCCTATTGGTTTGTACAATCCATCCAATGATGATTTATGATCTAAACATCAGACGTAGCTATAGATAAGCAAAAGACATATAAAGATATCAGCAAACATGAGTCATCCCGAAATTTAAGAACGAAGGTTCGAGGATAGGAAAAAAGAGGGAAAACAGGCAAAAAGCTCCCCCTTTTGAGAGAGAATAGAAGTGAAAGACTACTCGATCTCAGAAGGGGGAACGTTGCATGAACCAGTATGACATAGGAGGCACAGACGAGCAAGAGGTGGTGCCAGAAGACCGGCAGGGAGCACAACGGCTAGCTCAACGCTTAGATGCTTTTTTGGCTCCATTGCTCGAAGTGCTCGATGCCTCCATAGATCGGCGCTTAGTGCGGACCTTGAGTGATCTGGTGAGCAGTCTGATCCAGTTACGGCATCGAGAAGCGGGAGTGCTGCTTTCCGACCTGGGGGCGGTCTTGCTCAATCCCAGGTCGGCTCCAGCAGGCAGCAAACGGCTCCACAACTTACTGCACAGTCCTAGATGGGTGGCCGCTATTGTCGATCAGTTTCTCTTTCGCCTGGCTGAGCAAGAGTTAGGCAAGTTGGAAGAGAAAGGAGAAACGGCGCTGGTGCTCCACGATGGCAGCGAGTTGGAGAAACCGGAAAGTGTGCATGTGGAAGGCTTGTGCCCGGTGCGCTCCAGCAAAGGCCGACGCCTCTCACGTCCGCGTCCCAAAGTCAAGTGCGTCAGTCCCACCAAAGGCCAGCCGATCATTGTGCCCGGCATCCACTGGCACGCGGCCATCCTCATTGGCCTGGCCAGCCTGCCCCATGTGGTCAAGATGCACTATTGGACCAGCCGAGGCGAGCGGGCCAGTACTGCTCGACAGGAGGAAGAACGGGTGGTGGGACAACTCGCTCGTGCCTGGGGCCGACGGGTCATTCATGTCTTTGATCGTGGCTGGGCAGCTGGGCCATGGCTGACGGTGATGCAGAAGTGGGGACTGCGTTTCGTGGAGCGCTGGACCAGCCGCTATGAACTGCTTGATGAGCAAGGAAAGGAGCGCAAAGCCTGGGAAATGGCGCGCGGGAAAAAAAAGAGCCTGCAGGGCAAATTGTGGTGGGCCAAGTTTGGCCGCGAGATTTCCCTGACGGTCAAAGTACGTCCGGTGCGTCATAGCAGCGTGCCTGAAGTCCCGTTGTATCTGGTAATCGCCAGTGCCAAAGAATGGGACTCGCCCTGGTATTTGCTGACCAACGAACCGCTTGAACGGGTGGAAGACGCCCTGCGCATTGTGCAAATCTACGCTCGACGTTGGCAAATCGAGTGGAGTTTCCGTTTTGAGAAATGCGAATTGGGCATCGAGCACATCCGCGTGCGGGGATGGGAGGCCCATCTCAAGTTTCTCACGGCGATTCCCCTGGTGTACGCTTTTTTGCTTTCCTTATTAGAACTGGAAAGCGTTCTGCTACGCGGCTGGTTATTGGACCGCTGGGATCATCAAACGGGCAAACGCGCCCGGCAGGCCGTTCAGCCGCTCTATCGCTTGCGCCGGGCGCTCAGCCGCTTGTGGGGAGTCTACCGCCCTCAAAGCGCCCATCGTGGCTCCTGGTGGACTTCAGACTCCCCCTCTTTCTCCCTTTCGAATATCTGTTCTCAAAGTTCGGGGTGACTCATGTTCGTGTATAGCGAAGAGGGATTAGGCCTCAGTGTCCCTTATTCTGTTGATTCTGGTAGGAGCAATACGAGCATCTTTGCTTTATAGCGATTCAGTTTAAACTTCTCATGAATGTGAGTAATGTGTGTGCGAACAGTAGGCTCGGAAATCTTGAGTTGCTCAGCAATCTCGCGCTTCCCCAGGCCGCTCCATAGAAGGCGAAAAACCTCTCGTTCGCGATCAGTGAGCACTTCATCATTGAGCGAAAAAAGCAGGTGATGAGTCAGATATTCTGAGAGCCAGCGGTTTATCACTGGATCAGTCAAAAAGGTGCCTGGCACAAGATGCCGCGTTTGTTGCAAGAGATTGCGCGGCGTGTTTTCCATCAGATAGGCCAGTGCGCCCTGAAGACGCGCGAAAGCAAACATCTCTATAGTGGGTTCAGTGGCGAGAAGAACGAAGTGTCCAGGTGTCAGGGTGACTGCGGAGGTGACGAACGATTGATGCAGGATCATCAGGTCAAAGTGGCGCTGTTCCATTTGAGCCTGGAGTTCCTCACCAGTTGCTACTTCGTACACTTCGGGATGGTCTGAATCCTCTCTCACTATAGCACTAATTCCCTTGCAGATCGTTTCGTTTGGGTGAGCTATGAGTATTTGCTTTTTCTCCTGCATTTTGTTCTCCTTTGCCATCATCTGTCCCAGCATATGTTCTCTACAGTCTCTCTCCCCACGTTGTGACGAAGAATTGAATAGCACAGAAATCATCAGAGCGCATTTCTGCCTCCACCTGGTGGAAGAGCGCGTCGAACTCTTCTTCTGCGATGACCCCTTGTTTAAGCAGGAAAGGAAGAACTTTCTTGGCACCGAGTTGATAGTCAAAACACATGCTATCATGTGGTTCTGTCCCTGTAGAGTAATCAAGCCCAAGCGTGATGCTTTGAACGTTGTGATAGCCCGCTTTGCGCAGTATCGGTGCCAGCATAGGGGTAATGCCAAAGTGCCTGCCATCGGGTGAAAAGCTTTGCCCGGCCCGTTGTAATGCTTGCAGACCTAGCGAAGTTAACCTTTCGCATGCAGGGCTGTTTGTAATGACGGCTTCTGTCTCGGTGAGCCGGATGAGACCTCCAGGTCGTAAGAGGCGCATACACTCTTGTAGCAGGTCTGGCCATGCAGCTGGTGGCACAAATGATAAGAGGAAGCGCCCATTGACGAGATCGAAGGAGTGATCGGGGAAATCAAGCGGTTTGAGGACGTTCATCAGCTGGAAACGGGCGTTCTCTCGCTGCTGAATCAATGCCTGTGCGCGTCCATACATAATCATTTGGATATTGGGATCAACACCCGTCACATTCATATGTGGATATGCTCTTGCCACATCAACGACCCAGCCACCGGAGCCGCAGGCAAGATCCAGAATATCCCGTACGTTGGAGAGGTCAGGTTGTTCAGGAAAGAGGCCACCGGTAAACCGTGTGAGGATGCTATGTTGGACAAACAGCCGCACAATCTCTTCATCGCTACTCGCGTCGAGAATATACGTGCTTGGCGTCAGGTACGGCGGCATATCATCGGGCGTTGACATCATTGTTTCCTCCCTTAAGATTATGCAAATCAAATAGCACTTTCATCATCTGAGGAATTTTCCATAACTATTATAACATAAAATCAGCAATTTGCCCGGCTCTGTTATCGTTATCTCGCACGATAGTTGTTTTATTCAAGACTTTGATGAAAAAGCGGGGTACTCAATCAAGGCTCGTAGTCAGTTAAGAGAGATATCATCCTTTTGCTTAGTCTTCTATCATCCTTTTGCTTAGTTCTCATCTCAGCAAAAAGCTAATTGCGCAAAGTAGTTTGAGCAGTTATACTTGTTTTTGATGCGAATCTGACTCCTTTAGAGGCATACTCGAGTACAGGAGCACAAGCTATGGGATGGCCCATTGATGTCTTTGTAATCCGCTTATTTCTTCGCCTGCTTCTTGGGCTGATCTTGCTCAGTGTTGGCGTGAGCAAATTCCTGCATCAGCGGCAATTTCAGCAGGGAATACAGGAGTACAAGGTTCTGCCACCCGTTTTAGAAGCAAGGCTGGCACTCTCAGCAGTGTTATCGTATGGTATTCCTCTCGCCGAACTCGTCGCAGGACTTGGGCTACTTAGCGGTTTGCTGCTGGTTCCTGCTGCCCTACTGGCACTCACTCTCTTTCTGCTCTTTAGTGGCGCCATCCTGATCAACCTGTTCAGAGGGCGGCGTGATCTTTCCTGTCACTGTGGAGGTGCCCTTGGAGATCATCACATCTCCTGGTGGCTTGTTGGACGTAATGGTCTCTTGATAGCGGCCCTCCTTTTTCTGCTCATCACTCCTTCTGATATGTTCACCGTTATAGCATTTGTTCATAGTCCGTCTCTGTTGAATCAGTCCCTTATGAGTACTATTGTCCCTGTTGTTGTCCTAGCAGGAGCAGTAGCTGCTGCTACTGCACTATTTAATGCTGCACGAGTCTTGTGGCGTTCTTGACCCGTTTATGTGAAAGGAGGAAGATTATACCTACTGGGTGGATGGTAAGTATCATAGCCCTCTGGGTATTGGTACTCTTTGAAACCGTTTTGTTGGTTTTATTGCTTCGTGCATTAGGACAAATAAAGCAGCAAGGAGGAGTGTCCGGGAATCAGGTGCAGGCTTCAGGAGAAGGGGGACTCTCTCCAGGTAAGAAGGCTCCATCTTTCACTGCAACTGATTATGAAGGGAGAGTAGTTCGGCTTGATGATTTTCAAGGGCAAAGACGTATTCTCGCTTTTATTTTACCGGGATGTTCTTAGTGTACTGGCACGATGAGTGCTTTGAATAGCTTTGTGCAGAGTGAGGATGTGACGAAAGTGTTCGTAATCGGTGGGTCAGATCGAGAGTTGAATCATGCCTACGCTCTTGAGCATGAGACACATCTGACTGTTTTGACTCCAACGCGAGACTTTCATGCAGGACTCTATCAAATTCAGGGAGTTCCCTTTGTTTTCGTCATTGATGAAGCAGGTATTATTCGTGCAAAAGGAGTTGTAAATGAAGACGAACAATTACAACGACTCCTAGCAGGAGCTTTTGCACTGACATCAGTTTCTCAATAATACAGGCTTCTTAACGGAACAATGACGATGACAAGGCAACACACAAACAGAAAAATGGAGGAACACATGGCATCCAAGCATGATACGGGAAAGCAGGAGGGCAAGCAACAGTTTTCACGACGCCGTTACTTGGCATGGGTTGGGCAAGTCGCTGCTGGCCTTTCATTGGCGGGTATTGGTTTAGGTATAAACGCTGCGAACCCCAAACCTGCTTTTGCTGCAGCTGATACACCTGAAATCCGTAATTGCGTGTATTGTCCACCGTATGGAACTTACTGTTGTGATAGCTGTACTTACCAAACAAACTGCTATCAAAAGTACCAGTACAGCAAGTTCTATTACACCGGTCAATGTGTTGGTTATAATTGCCTAACCTATGTTGGTTGTTCTGTATGCACATCTTCAGGCTGTCCAACAAAGTGTTAGGAGTATCTTTTGTCTACGGCCCGGGTAAAAAGGATTGATGGGTTTGGGATAACAAGCTGCCATAGCCCATCCCTCACAGCACTGGTATGTTTCGTATCAGTGCTGCTTCCTTTGTTGAAGTGTTGTATTCGGTTCCTTTTCCTCATATCAAAACTGTGTCTTACCATAAGAGTTGGTATGGCACGTACTTTTCTGGCACTTTGAGAAGGTGTTAATTTAGGCGGAAATGGAAGGTGTTTTGCATGTTTCACTATGTCTGGCTCATGCTCCGTCGCCAACATGGACGTAATGTGTTAACGGGTAGTGGCTTCCTTCTCGCTGCATGTGCCTTGATTCTCTTAAGTGCAACAACACAGACTACTGACTTGCAGGCCAAACAGATTATCAGTCAGAATTGGCGCTCCACCTACGATCTGGTAGTATTGCCACCGCAGACTGCAATCCCATCAAGCACAACTATACCTCCTGATCAGTTTGAGGGCTACGATGGAGGAATTAGCATCCAGCAATACAGACAGATCAAAACATTGCCAAACATTGCGGTTGCTGCTCCTATTGCTTTTGTCGGCTACGTTCTCTTCCCTACAGTGACTTTAAACTTCGGCCCTCACGGCCTCTCCCCCGGTTTTTATAAATTGCATTGGACATTGACCGCCTTTAATGGTTTCGAGTATATCACTGAATACGACGCCACAACGTTCGTGTATGGCTCTGATGCTCCCTGTCCAGCAGGGGCTTGCGGTCTCAGTAATGACCAAGAGCAAATTTTGAATGAGATTGGAGTTAGCGATTATTTTTTTACGAGAAATGGGCCATACGCCTACTATACAGGAGTTCCTAATCTCGGGACGTTTTTGTTAGCAGCGATAGATCCGGTAGCAGAAAATCAATTGGCCCATCTTGATGCCAGTATCGTGCAGGGAGATTCTCTACCAGAGCAAACGCAGCTCCTATTACGACCAGATCAACCCTATGTGACAGGAGATGCTGGTGAGAAGGTTCCCAACTATGAGGTACCCTTACTACTCAATACACACCTTCCAGGACAATTGACATTACAAGCCTCTTTAGTTCACCTTCTCACTCCAATTACTGATCCACAACAAGTACTTATGCATGGTGGTAGAGATTACCTTGACCAACTTTCGCAGCAAACGATCTTTAATGGCGATGTGCCGATGGCCCAGAACAATCTTCAACTGCTCGGAGGAGGAGAAAACCTCCAGCAACAGGGATATTCTGACATGCAGATTCAATACAATGGCTATCCTTATTTCCCCCTGAATTTTGTTTCAGGCCCTGCCCCTTTAACCTATCATACTGCCACGGCTCCTAAGGACGCTAGGGGGATTGCCTATACACTTATTCCCAATCCAGATCAAACACCAGGAAAAGCGGAAGTGGCATTTCGCAAGATCAAGCCTCTTCCTGGTACACTTCGTCAATTTATGGGAACCTATGGGTATAGTTATGAAGCTGTCGATCAAACGTTTTATAATGGAGTGAGCTATACAGCTGAACCAGTAGGGGAATTTGACGGGCAACGTCTCTCGGCAACCTTTACCAATGTGCTCAACTGGCTGCCTGAGAATACCTATACTTCTTTCCCAACTGTTCGGCGCTATGACGCACAAGGAAGACCTGTCAAACCGACCATGATGCTCTCAACGACCAATCCATCGGGATATCTCATGGAATCCCCTTTAGCCCTGACCACCTTAGCTGCCGCGCAACAGATTCGCGGTAATGATTGCATTAGTGTGATTCGCATTCGGATAGCGGGCAATCTCACACCAGATGAGGCAGGATGGAAACGTGCTTCACAGGTAGCCCAGGAAATACACCAACGTACGGGATTACGCGCTATTGTCACCCTGGGAGCCTCCCCACAGCCTACTCTGGTTTTTATTCCTGGCGTCAAAGCTGGTCAATATGTGGGTGCGACACAGACTATTGACCCAGTTGGCTGGGTTGAGGAGCGTTGGATCGCCATTGGAGTCGCCTTGGTTTACCTCAACCAGTTAACACAGACTCAAATCTTCCTGTTGGGAGCTGTGCTATTGGTCTGCCTGGGTTACCTAGCAGTGATGATGAGTTTCCTGGTTTCGACCCAACGTCGCGAAATCGCTGTCTTGAGCGCATTGGGCTGGCGACCATGGCACTCAATAGGCATGGTCATAGCACAAGCACTTACACTCGCGCTCTCTGGCGGTATCATGGGTACAGGCCTCGCCTTACTGATCGTCTTTTTAATTGGGTCCAGTCTAGCGTGGTCCATCGTGTTCTCGGCGCTACCCACTGTGTTAGGGTTGGCCCTACTCAGTACTCTCTACCCCCTCTGGACGGTTTGGTGCCTCCAACCTGCCGAGGTGTTACGGGCTAGAACGAAAGTGGTCGGAATGCGTACCATCTCTCGCTGGGAGGCCTCATTGTGGTCACGTTTGCCTACACTGGGAACTATGGCCTGGCGCAATCTTTCTCGTTCCGCCGTGCGGGTGGGAATTGCCCTAGGTAGCCTATTTCTTTCAACGATACTCTTAACTGTTATAGTGGATAGCCTCCTGGTTATCCACAAGACGTTGCAAGGTACGCTACTGGGGAATTATATCCTTGTGCAAACAGCAGTTCCCCAGATGGCAGGCGTTGTCTTTGCTGTACTCTTGACCTTCTTGAATCTGGCCGACCTACTGATGTTGCAAGTACGCGAAAGGCAGCAGGAAATCGGCCTCTTACAGGCCGTCGGTTGGCGGGTGCAGATGGTACAGCGCCTTTTTGTGCAGGAGGGTCTCATGTTGGCAGTACTGGGAGCCGCGCTGGGAGGGCTAGTGGCATCAGGAATACTCGTGACGCGACATGAGACGCAGGGAATAGTTCCTGTCCCTTTGATAGCTATAGGGGTGGTAGTTTTCATGTTGGTGGTAGCAGTGCTGGCAACGGTCCCAGCGTTACGCGCTATCAATCGCTTACCTCCGTTGGATACGTTACGGGCTGAGTAACTCTATAAGCCGATCATCCTAATAAGACCTATCTTGAGGAGAAATGTTAGAAAGGTGCAAATTATGCAACATAAACCCATCAATGAGAAATCATCGCGTCACAAAGTCAGGCTCACCTCCACTCTTGTGCTCTTGCTGGTGTGCATCCTCCTACTGATCGCTCTTATCTCTCCAGTACGCGATATCGTGTTCAATCACTTCCTGGCAGTTGCGCCCTCACCATCGCCGACCGTGACTTTAGCTCCTGGCGATGATGTGATAGCTATTCATGCGTCGCCGCCTGGTACGGTTACCGTCGATGGACATAGTGTTGTCTTGGACCCTCAGCAAGACAGAACCTACTATGCATCCTCAATTATTCATCTCTCGCGGGGGCAGCATCGAGTTGCCTGGCAAGCGCCACCATTTTTGCCGATCACCTGCCTTATCTTCGTCCCGCCAATCAGACCTGATTTGTGCAACGCTGAATCGAATCAAAATGCGACCGGCCCCACTCTCGGACGCTTGATTGCGTTCAATGCGTCGCTGGCAGATTTGTCTCCCAATCAACAGACAGCGTTAGAACAAACCATTCAGGACACCCTCAATACGCTGCAATCGACCGCCACGCTCCAGCCAGGTGAACAGTATCTCTTTACCCCGCCCAACGGGGTAGCGACGGTAAAGACGGCCACCCAGCCCTTGAAGGCGACACTCAGCTTCCAGCTCGACGACAATCTATCGTCTAAGAATGTCTGTACCGACTATAGTGATACCTGCACCTACCAGGGACAAAACTGTCTCCAACTCTGTTCATCGCCTTTGTATGCTGGTCCACCGGTACAGGGCGCACACCTTACCTGGGATAGCATGGGCCTGTTCTATCCCACTTGGACATATAAAACCCTAAGCGGGCAAGCGGTGGCGCAAAATCAGCCCGACGCCAATGTTGCTGCTGCTGGTCAAGACCATACTCTCTATTTCAGAATCACCTGGGATGGCGCAACGTGGCACGCCAGTACCCATGTCTTTCCCGAAACTGTCTCACAACAGTTCAGCGCTGCACCAGCATGTGATTCGATCACCAACGAGGTAGGGAACACGCCGCAATATAGCACGACGAACGATGGGCAAAAAGTTGTCTGGGGCTTTGCTGCTGCTACGAACGAGGCTGAAGGGTGTCTGGGCATTGTCGTACCCGCGCCAGCATCGCAGAGCGAGTCCCCGAACTTCAAGCAACCTGCTGCCTATCTCCTCTATCGTTTCGGCGTCTTACTGGCGGCAAACGCACTTGCCCACAGCGAATTTCCTGCTATTCCAATGGCGGATGCCTACGAACAAAGCATCGCCCAGAGCATCGCGGCAAAATTACAGTTCTGATCCAGTCAGGCTTCCATGGCTGCCAAGGTTTCTAAGATCCTCCAGCACTTATCGCGCTTGGTTCGCTACTGGCTGTGCTCCTCATTGGCGCACTGGCAACCATTTCTGCCCTCTAGCCGGGTTCCGTTTATGGACATTCTGCATGCGCAGGAACATGCTGCTGCAATACTTTTTCTCGTCTAGCGTCCTTCATAGAGAACACAGCTTTCATTAGTGGCTTGAAGAGTTGGTGAGGGGTACAAAGGATTAGGAGGATAATCCGGTAGTAATTCTCTGAAAGGCGCTTTAAGGAATAGCTTATGTGGCACAGCAGGTCTGTGCGCCAACTGGCAAAACAGTTCTGGCAAGGCGCTCTACACCTATCACGGGCATACTGCTGCTGTCCTTTCGGCGTCGTGGTCCAATGACGGCACGCGCATTGCCTCTAGCAGCAGCGGCAGAACGGTGCGCATCTGGATCGCCAGTGTGCCAGTATCAGGCTGAGGATTTTTGTTCCTTTTCACCTTTTGAGAAAAATGAGGGCTGAAAAGAGACGGTGAGAGTTCACGTAAGCAGTACGAAGCTTGCTAGAAGGAAATTGACTTTTGTGGGTTCAACGATGAAACCAGCTTTCTGGCGACTGCGGCGCAGCTTTACCCGCCTGTCGTTGACAGGAGCGGGTATCCTGGCGGCTGCCGTTCTCGTTTGCACCGTCCCACTTTATTCGCAGGTGGCAACTACGGCTGGCCTGCGAGGCATCCTGCTGGCTACTCCTACAAACAAACGTCGATCTCGTTCTGCATGCTCACATGACCAGCATCTCGACCGATTAGGTAATTATTACCAGGTTTTCTGAGTAACCATATCATTCCATTGACATTTCGTTGTATAGATATTATATTTCATTAGGTAAAATATAAAATAGTAGGTATCGGTACTATGAGGGGTAATTATGCCTGAGATTACCATCTATAACCGTTTAGCCGTTTTACGTGCTGAGCGAGGCTTGTCTCGCCTGGGCCTTGCTAATGCTCTGAGCATTAATTATCAAACCGTTGGTTATCTGGAACGTGGTGAATATAATCCGAGCCTTGAGCTTGCCTTCCGTATCAGTGAGTTTTTTGGCTTGCCCATCGAGGCCATTTTCTCGACAAAACCTTTCAAACCTCTCAGTGAGGAGGTATACAACCAGCAGCAGACAACTAGAAAATAGTCGATGG
>CADDYT010000138.1 GCA_902810755.1 Chloroflexota bacterium | reverse complement strand
CCTCAAGACCAGTCTTCCCATCTCTGCGTGAGATCAAGATCCCAGGAAGACGACCTGGTTGATAGACCACACGTGCAAGCCGGGTAACCGGCTCAGCCAAGTGGCCCTAATGATCGTACGGCTTGTCTTTCTTTCATCGCCAGCACGAATATGCAAGGACACAACAGCAAAAGTGGCAGACGACGGCGCAAGCCGCAGCTGACTATGTGACGCTGTGCGCCTCCCCGGCGACGCCTTGCTGAGAGCGGTCGGCAAAATTGAGGACAGATTCCAGACTTCGCTTCACGAGCCTCTCAAGAGCGCGTTGGTGTCCAGTACAACTGAACAGAAAGCAATTACAGGCCAGCAAGTACCTACTTGCTGGCTTTTTATCTGGCCTTTTTCATCGTTGGAGGAGCTTTTGCAACTGCAGAACCGTGTTCCAGTTTCTGCCTGTACCTGCCGTTTTCAGCTTTTTCTCAATCAGAGGTAGCGTGAGTTTTGAACGCCCCATCCCAACAGGGTAATAGATGTAGAGTTCCTGACCGATCAGGTGAATTTCTTCAGGGCCGCTATATGCCTGGCGAAGTTCTGCCAGAGCGATGTCCTCAGGACGCGATGCCAGAAACAGCACAAGGATGAATTTTGGCTCCTTCTCCGGTTGGTTCTGGAATGGATTATGCTCGATAATCCTCTCTATCTCGGCCAACGAGCGCACAATCACGCTCACGCGAAAGCCGAATTGCCCGACAAAGGCTTCCTCAATCTGTTGCGCGAGTGAGGCCGGGTTCGTCTTCTCGCTCAAGAAGGCAACGTTCCCGCTCTGGATATAGGTCACAACATCGCGCAATCCCAGCGATTCGTGCAGGGCCTTGAGTTCGTTCATCTTGACTATCTGGTTGCCGCCAACATTGATGCCGCGAAAGAGCGAAACAAATGCTGTCATCATCACATCTTCCTTCTCTTCTCGTTTGCTCTGCTTGATTGATAACTCTCATCCATTATACTCGTCCTTTTGTTCAAATGTCACCCCGCGCCTTGACAATCTGCGCGGAAACTGGCACAATCGGCGCAATGAAACGTGAAGGAGATAATATCATGATACCATCGACCGAGCAGCAGAGCGCCCGCGAGAACGGGAGCGGGCAGGCCATTACCGTCGCTTTTCAGGGTGAACGTGGAGCTTTTGGTGATGAGGCGGTGCGTGCCTATTTCGGCCAGCAAACAGGCTTGCAGGCGGAGCCGTTACCCTGTCGCAGCTTCAGTGATGTCTTTCGCGCCGTTGCTGCCGCCGAAGTCAGTTATGGCCTTGTCCCTGTCGAGAATTCCCAGGCGGGCAGTATCAACGATGTCTACGACCTGTTGCGTCAGCACGACCTCTTTGTCATCGGCGAGATCAGCCATCCCGTCAATCACTGTCTGCTTTGCCTGCCGGGCCAGCAATTAAGCGATATCAAACGAGTTATCTCGCACCCACAGGCCCTGGCGCAGTGCGATGTCTACCTGCGCGAACTCGGCGTCGAGATCGTTGCCACCTACGATACGGCAGGCAGCGCGAAGATGATTCGCGATGAGCAATTGATGGGCGTCGCCGCCGTTGCCGGGCGTGGCGCGGCAGAACTCTACGCGCTGGACATCCTGGCCGCCGGTATCCAGACCATCCAGGATAACTACACGCGCTTCATTGCCCTCGGTCGCGAGCCAGCCCCACGCCGTGATGGCCCGGCCAAAACCATGCTCGTCATGGCAACGTCCCACCAGCCCGGCTCGCTCTACAAATGCCTGGGTGTGCTGGCGGAGCGCAATATCAACCTGCTCAAGCTCGAATCGCGCCCATCGCGCCAGCGCATCTGGGAATACGTCTTCTACCTCGACTTCGAGGGCCACCGCGACGACCCACACGTGCGCAGCGCCCTCGCCGACCTCGCCGGTCACACCATCTTCTGCAAGGTCCTCGGCTCATTCGCCAGAACAGCATAATTCGTGTGCAGTCCTACCCCATCAGGCCACCTGCAAGAGGTGGCCCTACTCTATACAACTTACAGGAAGCATTGAGAGTGTTCCATACTGGTATCCAGCCGTCAAGCCACCCGCAAGGGGTTACCTGACGGCTGTGGCTGGTCTGGGATGGAGTGGGAGCAGCATCGTCTCCATATAAATCCTCTTCTCGTGTAATACATAAACACGTACCGGCTTTTACAGGGATGAATTATGTGAGAGGAGGAACAGATAATGCAACAACGCACTGAAACAGCGGGTCAGACGCAAACCTTTACCCTTTCCAGCCCGGATTTTCAGAACATGGGTATGATGCCGGAATGGGCTGCTGCCAACAGCCAGGGCTGTCACGGCAAAAATCGGGCGCCCACGCTCAACTGGAATAACGCGCCTGCCGGAACGCGCAGCTTCGCCCTGACGCTCGTTGACCCGGACGCGCCCGTGCAGGGTGGTTTCCACCACTGGCTCGTCTACAACATTCCGGCCAGCGCCCAGAGCTTGCAGGGTAATGCGCCCTACACAGAAGGCACGACCAGCGCCAATACACGCGGCTACACCGGCCCTTGCCCACCGCCGGGACAGACCCACCGCTACATCTTCACGCTCTACGCGCTCAACATCGAGCGTATTCCCTACGAAGGACTGCCCTACAGCAGTCTGATGCAGGCAATGGAGGGTCATATCCTGGGCTCAGCACAACTGGTCGGCCTCTATCAACGGCAGGCGTAAAATGCCATAACAGATCAGCGCGCCTATGAAACCAGCACGCCCATGTCATCTTGAGTGAAGCGAAGGATCTGAGGCCACGAGCCGGGCGATGTAACTCACCAGAGATGCTTCGCTGCCGCTGAGCATGACACGGCGGAGGTCGTTTTTCACTGGATGCTGTCTGCTATCCAATACCCTCATAGATGCTGTGCAGCGGTTCCCAGCCCAGGAAGGCGCGGGCGGCCTCATTGGAGCAGCGGTGTGATGGCGGGCAGGGCTGCGATGGGTCACGCGGTGGCGCAGGCACGTGCAGCAGGGAAGCAATATGGTCGAGATACTCGCCGTTGCGCAACGGCTCGGCCACGATATTGAAGGTCGTGCCGGGCATAGTGTTGGTGAGGGCCAGCACGAAAGCGTGGGCCATATCGGCAACGTTGACGAGCGAGATATAGTTGCTGCCATCGCAAGGCACAACCATCTTCCCCTCGCGAATGCGCGCTACCGTCTCATCCTGTCCCGTGCCGGGTCCAACAAACAGCCCACCGCGCAGGATGCACCAGGGCATCTGCTCTACGGGAACGGCGCGCACCATCGCCTCCATACGTATCACCGGCTCGCTGATCGTTCGTGAGGTATCGAACGGCGTATTCTCATCCAGCCAGGTGCCGCCGCCGTTGACGTAGGCCATGACGATGCTCTGCTGAAAATAATAGTGAACACCGGCAGAGAGCGCGGCATCCAGCAGGCTGCGTGTGCCTTCGGTACGCAGCCGCGTATTGGCATCCCACGCACCAGGAGCCGACGGATTGCGCGGAATAGCCGTCGCAATATGCATCACCGCATCGCAGCCCTCCATCATCTCCGGCAGCCGCTGCACCGTCTCCGGTGCCAGCAAATCTCCCGTGACGGTCTCAATCAAGTCTTTCTCGCTCTTCAGCGCCCCGGCCTTCTCCGGCGAACGCACCAGCGCCCGCACCTCATGCCCGTGCTCAAGCAACTGTGGAATGAGGGCGCGGCCCAAAACGCCGCTAGCTCCTGCTATAAAGACACGCATGACAGGCACTATCCTTTCCTGAATTTTCTTTTTGATTTCTCTTACCAATCGTAGCATGTTGTCTGTGGATTCGCTAACTTAACCGTAAAAAGAGGTACCGGTTAAGGTACCTCATGCTGATTTCTCCTGCTCTTCCTCGCCTTCGTTCTGGCGGGCCGTAAAGTGGATTTCGAGGGCCTTGTTGACGAAGCGGGCGACCGTGGCTTCCTGATTGGCGAGTACAGCGGGTAGGGTGATCTCGCGTTTGAAATTGCCGATCTCGATGATCATTTCGTCGCCTTTGCGCGTCATCAGCACTTTGTCCATTTCGACATGCGGCAGCGGCAGGCTCAGGATGTATTCCTCGCCTTGCTGCGTCACTTCCTGCACGGGGCCGCGATAGAAGATTTGCGTGGGGTCGGTGTCGCCGAAGATGGTCTGCGCCAGCGCGCCAAGCTGGCTGACGCCCAGGATTTCGTGCGAGTAGTAAGGAGCTTCCCAGATGGGCAGCGGCGCGAAGGTCTGGTGAATTTGCAGGCGCAGCTTCTCCTGGTTGCGATACATCTCCTGCATGAACGTATCTTGATAGTCGCCGGGGGCGATGACGCGGTTGCAGATGACGGCATCGATGGGGTAGCCGAAGAGGGCAAGGTAGGTTTCGGCGCGCAGAGCCTCTTTGATGACCATGCGTTCGGGATTGACCACCGGGCGATAGGAGCTGATATCCGGGTTGGTCAGCACCGTGCGCAGCGTTTTGACGCGCTCGCTGAGTACCTGTACGGCCTCCAGTATCTCGGTTGTGGGAATAACGGCCTTGAGGAATGGCCGCGCAAGGCTGTTTTGCAGGCTGTTGAGCCGCCCGGCGTACATCTGGAAGGTATCGGGCATGCTTAGCAGGCGCACCGTCTCACCGGTGGGCGCGGCATCGATAACAACCACCTCGAAGTTGCCCTGCTGCGCGTTGCGGTAGATGTTGATCAGACTGACAATCTCGTCCATGCCGGGGATGAGGGCCAGCTCTTCGGCCAGCACCGCGTCCATGCCACGCTGGCGCAGCAGCCTGCTCATTGTCTCCTGCAATTTGCCCCAGCTACGGCGCATCTCATCGAGAACGTTGACTTCCTGCGCCCACAGGTTCGGCGCGATTTCGCCTGGCTCGGAAGTGAGCGGGCGATTAAGACAGTCCGCCAGGCTGTGCGCCAGGTCGGTGCTGACGACGAGCGTGCGTTTGCCAGACATAGCGGAGCGCACGGCGGTAGCGGCGGAAATGGTCGTCTTCCCCACTCCGCCCTTGCCAAGATAGAGGATAATGCGCATACTGATTACTATTCCTTAATTTCTCACCGGCACAGGAGCGTGCCTCGTTGCTATCTTCACTTACTTCTACGTATGCGACTCCCCGCCGGTTATATGGTTTCCCGTGACCGTGAAAAAGGTACTGCGATATCAATGCATTCACCTCATAGCAAAGCGCGAGGGCGAACACGTATGCCGCGCTCGCCCTCGCGCTTTCTATATAATATATCTTAAAAAGAAGGATCACGGTTCGAGTTTGCCGCTGAGGACCAGGCGCTTGATGAATTCCAGGCGGCGCACGATCTCGATACGGTCGCTGCCGCCGTTCTCGTACCACTGACGCAGCCAGAGGACAGAGACGATTTCATCCGGCGTGAAGCCACACTGGGCCAGAATCTCCGTCTCAGCAACGGCGTTCTCGACACCCGGAACAATAGTGATTTCTTCTTCAGAGTGGGTTTGTGGATTCATCTCAGTATCCTTTCGCCTGTTAGAAGGCGTACCGCCTCATCATTTTTTACATTGGCCGCTTGCCCGCTCCGACCTTTTTTCTGAGAGAGGCCCGGCCCATACATTTTCAAATAACACACCCATCTTTACTGTTAGAACATCATCACCGCTACTACTTATTTCCTCCTGCAATAAGCATAAACGGAAATGATCGCTGTGACTATCTTCTGGCCCACAGGAAACCGGTGAACTACATCACTTTCGGTCCTTCGCGTTGCCTGCAATACCCCCTGCCAGTCTCAATCCAGTTAAGCGCCGGGCTGAGCGTTTGTCTACTTACGCTTTTCCTTCTGCTCCTGATACGTTTTAGAATCAGCAGGTCAGTTCCAACCCTTTCACTTATATATAATACGTCACGATAGGTGAATGGTTGCGCCAGAACTGTGACATTTCTGTGATGTTTTGCGCTTCCCGGTTGTTCTAAACAACAGTCTTACTATAGAGAACGTTGGCAGGTTACAAATTTCAAAGGGAAATTCCAGGCGCAGAGAAAAGCCGCGACAGGCCCAGGCCATGCGCCCGCCAGGCCATGTCGATGTACAGGCAAGCCGCACAGGCCACGTATAAGTAAGCACCCGCCGTTCACAGGCTATGTCGATGTACAGGCCAGCCGCACAG
This sequence comes from Chloroflexota bacterium, assembly GCA_902810755.1. The sequence goes on along the minus strand of CADDYT010000138.1, from coordinate 10,935 downwards.
GCAATGCGCCCGACAGGCCACGTATAAGCAGGCCCCCGCCGTTCACAGGCCTGCCCCTGATGGCCTGCGGGTGGCGATGGCCTGTGGCGGGTGACCTGCGGGCGCGTGACCTGTGGCGGGTGCGATCGACGGTCGCTGGCCAGGGCCTCTGGCCCGGGTTGGTAGGCCAGTGCCTGTTGGGCCTGTACCTGTCGCGGCTTTTCCTTGCCCTTGAAACGTTACCCGTTGTTGACGACGACGTTGACCAGACGACCGGGGACGTAGATGACTTTCTGCACAGTCGACTCGCCGATGAACGAAGCGACACGCGGGTTGCTCAGCGCCAGCGCGCGTGCCTCCTGCTCGCTGATGGTCGTCGCTACCTCGACGCGCTCGCGCACTTTGCCGTTGACCTGCAGCACCAGCGTGAAGGTCTCGTCCTGCACCATCGCCTCGTTATAGGTTGGCCATTCGGTCACGTGGATGCTACCGCTATGGCCGGTTAGATGCCACAGCTCCTCGGTGATGTGCGGGGCCATCGGAGCCAGCAATTGCATCATCGTTTCCAGCATGCGACGGTAGATGGCCGTGCGCGCAACCGGCTCGTGTTGCTGTTTCAGCATGATGTTGTTGGCTTCCATCAGCGCGGCCAGAGCTGTGTTGAAGCGGAACTCGCGCAGGTCTTCCGTGACGCGCTGGATGGTCTTGTGGCGCAGGCGCTCGATAGCCCGACTCTCCGCCGTCTCCTCGCTACTGACGCTGCCCGTGACCCAGCTATCGGTGACCAGGCTCCAGAAGCGGTTCAGGAAACGCCAGACGCCCTCCAGGTTTTCCGGGATAAACGAGCCGCCCTGATCGAATGGCCCGATGAACATCATGTACAGGCGGACGGTATCGGCCCCGTACTTCTCGACGTACTTGTCGGGCGCTTCGACGTTGCCGCGCGACTTGGACATCTTCTGCCCGTCGGCGCCCAGCACCATGCCCTGATGATACAGGCGTTTGAACGGCTCGTTGAAGTTCAGGTAGCCCATATCGCGCAGCGCCTTGACGAAGAAGCGCGCGTACAGCAGGTGCATCACGGCATGTTCCGCGCCGCCGACGTACTGATCGACGGGCAGCCAGCGCGCTATCTTCTCCATGCTCCATGCCTGCTCATTGTTGTGTGCGTCGGCGTAGCGCAGGAAGTACCAGGACGAACAGATGAAGGTGTCCATCGTATCGGCCTCGCGTGTGGCAGGACCGCCGCAGATGGGGCAGGTCGTGTTCAGAAACTCCGGCTCGTAGCGCAGCGGCGACTCCCCGGTGGGCTTGAACTGCACGTTCTCCGGCAGCCAGACGGGCAGCTGCTCCTCCGGTACGGGAACGGTGCCATGCTGCGGGCAGTAGACGATGGGGATGGGCGCGCCCCAGTACCTCTGGCGGCTGATCAGCCAGTCACGCAGGCGATAGGTGACCATAAACTTGCCGATGCCCTGCTCCTCCAGGTAGCGCGTGACCTTCGCGATGGCCTCCTCGCCGGGCGTGCCGCTGAAGGGGCCGGAATTGACCATCGTCCCCTGCGCGACACGCGCCTCCGTCCATGTTTCCGGGTTGCTCGGCTCCTCACCTTCGGGCCGGATGACCTCGACGATGGGAATGCCGAACTTGCGCGCAAACTCGAAGTCGCGCTGGTCGTGGGCGGGAACGCCCATGATCGCGCCCGAGCCGTAGCCCATCAGCACGTAGTCGGCGATCCAGACGGGAACCTTCTCGCCGCTGACCGGGTTGGTGACGTAGCCGCCGGTGAAGACGCCCGTCTTCTCCTTCTCCGTACTCATGCGCTCGATCTCGGTCATGCGCCGCGCCTGCTCCACGTAAGCCTCGACGGCGGCGCGCTGTTCGGGCGTGGTGATCTTCTCGACCAGCGGATGTTCGGGGGCCAGTACGAAGAAGGTCGCGCCGTAAATTGTGTCCGGGCGTGTGGTGAAGACCGGAATCTCCTCGCGCCTGCCCTCGATCTCGGTGTAGAAGCGAATCTCCGCGCCCTCGCTGCGCCCGATCCAGTTGCGCTGCATGGTGACCGTCTTTTCCGGCCACTCGATCTCATCGAAGTTCAGCAGTTCTTCGGCATAGGCGGTGATGCGCAGTAGCCACTGGTCAATCTCGCGCCGCTCCACGGTGCTGCCGCAGCGTTCGCAAGTACCATTGGCCAGCACCTGCTCGTTCGCCAGCGTCGTATTGCAGCCGGGACACCAGTTGGCGGGCGCTTTCGTGCGATAGGCCAGCCCATGCTTGTAGAATTGCAGGAACAGCCATTGCGTCCACTTATAATAGTCGGGCAGGCAGGTGACAACTTCACGCTCCCAGTCCCAGCCCGCGCCCATCATACGCAGTTGCTTGCGCATATTCTCGACGTTCGCCAGTGTCCATGTGCGCGCCTGCACCCCGCGTTTGATGGCGGCATTCTCCGCAGGCAGGCCAAAGGCATCGAAGCCGATGGGCTGCATCACATTATAGCCCTGCATGCGCATAAAGCGGCCATAGGCGTCAAACGGCGAATAGTTATACCAGTGGCCCATATGCAGGTCGCCAGACGGGTAGGGAAACATCACCAGGTGATAAAATTTCGGCTTCGGCGAGTTGTCGGGAGCGTGATAGAGACGTTCCTCCTCCCACCGCTTCTGCCATCTCGGTTCAATTTCTTTCGGATTATACTTTGTTCGCGTAATCATAACCTTTCTCGCTCCCTTCTCTCCTTCATGATGAATGACGAATACGCAATGAATGCCGAATACACAATTTCCTGAAAACAAACGGCAATAAAAAAACCTTTCATCCCTCGGGACGAAAGGCGTAGAGCAATTCCGTGGTACCACCCTGACTTTATATCAAATTCATTCTCGCGCTCGTCTCGCCTCGTACAGATCCGAAACGAGAAGGATAAAAATGGTGGACCTGAGGGGATTCGAACCCCTGACCTCCTCCATGCCATGGAGGCGCTCTCCCAGCTGCGCTACAGGCCCAGACGTGGTACGAACGATACGAGAATAAGAATGAGTCTGATATACACTCATTCCACGCGATAACGGGCGTCCCGAAAAGTGCTAGGCTTGCCGCCGGTACTCATAGATACTTCTATAGACCACCGGCAAAAACGTTCACACCTTTTGCTCCCAGGCGAGTTCGGTCACTTCTTTGCGTTTACAGCCTCGCACCACCCGGCTGCTCTCTGTTTCGCAATCAGTCTGGCCTACTACTCCTGATCGCTGCAACTGTTTATTGCTCCCGTACTATATCACAATGCTTTGCTATTTGCAAGGCATTTTCCCTGTCCTTATCCAAAAGTCATGGTAGTCGGGAAGCAAGGTGGAGATGAGGGGGCTCGAACCCCTGACCTCGACAGTGCGATTGTCGCGCTCTCCCAGCTGAGCTACATCCCCTGGGCAGAAATGATAATAGCATATCGGCAGAGAATTGTAAATAGGTTTTGGGCCTCTTTTTCGGGAAGTGGCAGGAATTGCCGACTCCCATAGACGATAACGCAATTTCAGCGAGAGAAATTCCCCCTCTTGCCATGTGGCGAGAACGAATCTATACTTTTCAGTGGTATTTCCTCGTATTGTCGCCTCTGTAGATAAGGAAGCGTAATTGTTGCAGCAACTCCAGGGAGGTACAATCAATCATGACCCAGAATGTGACCGAGCTGTCGAAGCGGACGCCGGAAGAGATTTTCACGCACCATGCCCAGGCGCTGGGCGCCGAGGACCTGGACGCAACCGTGCTGGACTATGCCGAGGACGCGGCGCTGATTACGCCTGATAGCGTGTTGCGCGGCAAAGAGGCCATTCGCCAGTTCTTTGCCGGTGTCTTTCAAGCCCTGCCGAAGGCACAGTGGGGTGTGCGCACCACCTACGTCGACAACATCCTCTTCCTGCTCTGGACGGCGGACTCCGTCAAAGCCAGCGTCTCCGATGGCGTCGACACCTTCGTCTTCAAGGATGGCCTTATCCAGTACCAGACTGTGTCTTGCACCATCAAAGAGAAATGACGCGGTCCTGTAGCCTGTAGGCGCCCATCAAGCGGCGCGGCGTGCGATGAAATCGGCGCCTACAGGCTACAGGACCGCGTTCTTTGTTCCGATCAGGAAAGCCCCATCAAGAAAAGACCGCGCGCGAGACACTCACCGGCGAGGGCCATTACCACCACGAGGTAGAGCATACCGGTGGCGGACTGGAACGAGCGATCGCGAATGAGTTTCCAGGCCAGCGCGCTGAGGATGAGCGGTAGGACGAGACCGACGGCGATGCGCAGCCAGCCAATCGCCTCGACGCTGAGCGGCGTGACCACAGGCACATTCGATGGTTTGACCGGCGTACTGGAAGTGGGCGTCGGTGTGGCCGCAGTAATCGCCGTCGTTGCCGTCGCGGTTGGCTGCGCCTTGACCGATGTGGCGGCAGGAGGAGTGATACTGGCGGCGGGAGTGATCGGGCCGCCCGCGAAGGTGAAGATGCCCTGCGCCAGAATGGCTGCCAGTACAACAGTCACGGCAAATTGCAGCGGCTTCTCTGTGAGCGCGGGCGTCACGAGATACCAGTGACCGAGCCACATGGCCGTCATAACGCCGCCAAGCGCGAGGGCAGCAGCAAAAAACTCAGCAACAGTAAACACGCCGCCAAAGACGGCATCGCCAAGCGGGCGGTAGATCAGCGCCATGACCGCGAGCGTGAAAATGCCCGCCAGCACAGCAGCTCCGCCGGAGACAAGGCGCAGCGTGCGCATGGTTGAGTTGCGTTTCTGTACCCGCTCTCCCTCGCTCTCTCCTGCCTCGATTGGCTGCCCCTTTGCCTGCTCCACTCCTGCCTTCTTATCCATCCATAGAAAGACGTTATAGGGGATCAACAACAGCAGGAAGGCGACCAGCGGGACTGTCTCGTAGGGGATCCACGCCTTATCAAGCTGCGGGAAGGTTGCCAGCAGTTCCGGGGTGGAAAAATTCTGCTGGAAGAGCAGCGTCAGACCTGCCAGGAACAGGTAAATAATGCCGTAGAGGACAAGGAAGTTGCGCTTGACCTCGTTGCGTACATCCAGCGCGTACAGCAGGCCAAACGCCCCGATCGTCAACTCCGCCAGCACAATAAACAACACCAGTGGAAGCGTCTGTATCATCTAATCTTTCAATCCTTTTTAGCCGGTGATGATTGCAGTTGGGAAGTTACAGCATAGACCCTCCCAACCCTGTCAGATTATACATCTGTTCGCACCGACTGGCAAACAGGTGGAAGAAAGATGATGCCCCTGCTAGCCTGACTGCCTGTCTTGCTTCCGGCCATCATAAATTCATCTCAGTTACGATAGCTAATACTGGGGATGATAGGTACTTGACCTGTTGACATATTGTTCTACGAGTCTGAGAAGCGCATCGAGATGAAAAGGCTTGGCGAGAAAATCATCGGTGTGACAATCGCGCATGGTTTGCTCACTGTTCGCATGGGCCGAGAGTAAAACGACCGGGATGTGTTTCGTCTGTTCATCAGCTTTGAGCCTGTTACAGATCTCCCGTCCGTCTTCCCCTTCCAGGAAAATATCGAGCAAGATGAGATCGGGAAACGGGGGATGCATGTGCTGAAAATACGAGCCAGTCTGGCTTGTTTCCACCTCGTACCCCTCCATCTCCAGAGCTAACTGCACTACCTCTAAAATCGCTACCTGATCATCAACTACAACAATACGCTTTTTCATACCCGCCTCTTCCATTCCCAACTTTGTGAGATGTGGTTGCTTGTACAGTCCATCCCACAAAACTTTGAAAATACCACTAGAATTAAACACTACATACTGGAAAAAGTCAATAATATTTGATTACAATTTATTCATATCTATTTTTTATGCGGAATTAGTTCGGTATCCAGTATAATGGATGTGCATACATTCTCTTCTCTTCCATCCCCTCCTACCTGCCTGCTGTGTACGTGTTCTTCAAGGGAAGAAGTATACTATAAGCATAGGTGATAGCAAAGATATGCTTATAGTATAGAAAAAATAATACCTCCTGACGGAGATGCTTGCACATCTCCATCAAGGGGTAGTTGTTTTGTCTCCCGAGCTACGGATTACCAGAGATCCCAGCTACTGCCCTCGAAGAGGACGCTTTGCAGATCGGGGTCATGACGCTCCAACCGGCGCATGCGTCGGCGATACTCTGGTAGGGCGACGATGATACTTCCCACCACGCCCAGCGCAACCAGCAGAAGCAGCAGCAGCCAGACCAGGAGGTACATCATTGCTTTCACCCTTTTCCTTTCAGGGTAGCTTTCCTACCCTTTGCTATCGATAACATCGCAACCATTAATAGTGACGCAATTGTGATCTGGTTATCAAAAATAATGTGACATAGATCACCTGTCCGCCTGCTTGACTTTGTGCGTTACAATGGTTACGGAATATCTCCTGATAGTGTCTCTCAAACGTAGTGTAAAAACGTTTCCCTTCTGGAGAAAGCTGTGAGAAAGAGAGGCATCTCCTGTGCAAGATCAGAACAGTCAGCAGTATCATCTGCGCTCGCCCGAAGAACTCGTAGAAATTGGTTTCAGCCGTTCGCGTGTGGTTATGATGAACGAGGCCCATAACGGCGACATTCGCTGCATTCGCACGCGCCTGATCGGCCAGCGTCTCCTGCCCACGCTACACCGGTGCGGTGTGCGCCACATGGCAATGGAGGCTTTAGATACGCGAACCATCGAGGAGTTCAATCGTAGTCGGAACATCTCAGGGAAGCAGGCAGGCTATTACTTTGTCCATCCAGAGATGCGCGCCTTTGCCCAGGCCGCGCTCGATCTCGGCTGGACGCTTCTCGCCTATGAAGCCGATCCCTCTCAAGAGCCTGCCAATCTTGCGGAAAGAGAGCGCAATAACTGGCGTGAGGAAATGCAAGCCCGCAATATCTTTGCTGCGCTCAACGCTTTGCCGTCAGAGGCCAGGCTTTTCGTATGGTGCGGCAACAGCCATCATAGCAGATCAACGGTTCCCCTTGATCCCGGTGAGCCTGACATCCCCTGGGCGTTGATGGGCTATCACTTCCAGCAGTTGAGCGGCATCAAGCACTTTGTGATTGACCAGACCAGAACCGTGCGCTTTCTCCCTCGCCCTCGTCCACAACTGGATCAATGGCTGACCGAGCATACCGCCGAATTGGCCGCCCTGGGAGGCACAGCCGGTTTTCTCAACGAAGAGGCCCCTGCATGCTTCCGTGTCTCCGACGGCGAAGATGCTTTTCTGGTTTCGCTCTATAATGAGATGGAGTAGTGAGGAGGATATGTTCAACATGGCAGAACAACGAGTATCAAGCGGCTCACCGTATGAGCCAGAACTGGGCTTTTCGCGAGCCGTGCGCGTCGGCAGCATCATCGCCGTTTCGGGAACAGCGCCCATCGGCCCCGACGGGAAGACGGTCGGGCAGGGAGACGCGGCGGCACAGATGCGGCGCTGTATCGAGATTGTGCGCGCCTCACTGGAGCAACTTGGCGCGAGCCTCAACGATGTCATTCGCACGCGCATCCTGCTCACCGACATAGCGGACTGGCAGAGCGTGGGTCATGTTCATGGCGAATACTTCGGCCAGATTCGACCCGCCTGCACCGTCGTACAGGTCTCGCGTTTCATCGACCCCGACTGGCTGGTCGAACTTGAAGTTGACGCCGTCGTGCAGGCGACAGGTCTGTTATAGCTCCCCTATTCTGTATACTGAAAGCTTTGCAGCAGGCCCAGGAAAAGGCCAATATCTCGTTGCGCCTGCGCCGGTTTTGCCGTCATATAGAACGTGAAATGGTGAGAACCGAAATCGGCCACCGCCAGGCGATCCTTCTCATCGCACTCGACCATTGGACGGGCGTAGAGAGTGGTTGTGATACTGCCGATGTGGATATGCGAGAGCGCGGGTTGCCAGTTCGGGTCGTGGGCCGGGTCGCTGGCCGTGCCGTTGAGCAGGACAGAGACCTGGAAATACTCAGGAGAGCCTGCCGCGATGCCCAGCGGCGCAATAGCGGTGCCGGGCGGGAAAACAGCGACGGTATGGTCGTTGCTATCGCCTGTAGAGAGATTCGGCTGCCAGTGCGGCGGAAAGGCAAATTGGAAATGATACTGGTCGTCCCTGTACGTCTGCCAGTCGGTTGTCGCGGCGAAGGCAGCGGTCGTAATGGGGCAGGCAGGCGTAGGGACAGGCGTGGCGCGGGCCGTCGCCGTCAGATTAGCCGCGCCCGGCCCTTTGGGCGATCCGTCCAGATTGGGTGTTGCTGTGGCAATTGAGATACCCGATGGGGAAATATCACATCCCGTGAGCAGTGCTGTGCCGAGCAGCGCACAGAGCATGAAATAGCATGCGGCGCAAACCAGCATCTTTCTTGAAACCATATTTACATCCTCTCTTAAAGTCCCGACCGTCCCACCCGCGGGGAGACCGCAAGCCCGCAGGCCACCCCTGGCGGCTGGCCTGCAGCGGCCTGAAGTTAACGCCTCTGGGGTCGCCCCTACTATAATATACGCCGCCCCCATCCCCACCGTCTTGCCCTGCGGGACATCGCGTATAGTAGGGCCACCCCTTGCGGGTGGCCTGGGGTGCGGTCGCCCTGGGGGGTGCGGTCGCCCTGCGGGGATGCGGTCGCCCTGGGCAGGCAACGCATCAAGGCTGCGTGGTGGCGATAGGGAGCTGGCTGCGCGTATGGGTGTGCAGGTCGGTGCCGATAAAGTAGCTGTTGCCATCGCTGCCGGTGATGTACCACATGGGAAGCATGGGCGAGTTGCCGCCGCCTGCCCACTTATGGGCGGGCGAAGTGAGAATGGGATAGCTGGGGTCAATCGGGAAAAAGATTAACTCTGGCTGTGTCCCCCCTTTGACGCCCAGTTTGCGCTCGCTGCTCAGCACCGCTATAGCCTGAGACTGTGAGATGTAGGGGAATGCCTGCTGCGCGTGCGGATCGGCGGGCGTGATGACGCCGAACGAGGAGAAACGCAGGCGTTGGTGGGCGGCATCATAGACGAAATCGAAGAGGCCGCATCTCATCCCTGCCGCGTTGCGCACCGAGACGACCCAGTGGTCGCTGTCGTAATAGGCGATGCCGGTATGCGCGTCGTAGGCGTAGACGAGCGCGGGCGTGTCCAGCGCCACGTAGCCATACTGCGCCTGCATGGAGCGGTAATCGCTGCTGCCAGCAATCGCCGCCGCCACCGCAGCCGGTGATGCCGATGATGTAGAGAACCAGTTCGGCTGTGCCGCTGTACAGGCTGCCTGCCCGGCGTTGCCGCACGGCCCCTTTGGATGATTGAGCGAGCCATAGCCTGCTGGCACTGTCCCTGGCCCGCCGCCCGAAGCTGTGGCCGTGCCTTTGCTGTGTCCGATAATCCCGATCAACGCGAAACCGGCTACCACGAGCAGCGCCAATGCAACCCCTGCGATAGTCGCTATGATTGATCCCGAACCGCTGTGACTGCTGTGTGTATCAAGCTGCCTGCTCGCCTGAAGCCTTGCCTTCTGGTAGACGTTTGCCTTTGTATGGTAGCTCCGATAGGTGGAGCGTCTCCTTGCCTGTAACATCTCTTGCTGCCTCTCCTTCCCCTGGTCTGGGCTCTGCTATTCCAGGTTATCGATGGTGACGACCCTTATGACGTTCATCACATCAGTTGTGTGGGGCCAGGTGGCCGTTCTGGTCGATGGCGTAATCAAACGAGGTCGAATCGTTGTTGATGCGATCCTGCTCGATGGTGACGAAGTACGTGTTCCAGTGATGCGAAACGTTGTAGCTGGGGAATGGCGGCACGTAGTAATGGTTGGCCGTATCCGGCTCAGGATCAGAGCTATTGCCATAGCCTTTGCCCCAGAGCTTGCCGAGCGATGTCCAGTCGCTGATCGACCAGACTTCCTGCTCGGTCGCATTGTAGGGATGGGTACCGTCAGGCGAGTTATTGGCGTGGTTGAGCCAGGGATCCCATGTATCGATGGATTGCAGCGTATCGCCGCCCAGAGAAGGGTCGCTGCTGGCATAGAAGCCATCGATGACGAAGGAGTGATAACCGGCATCGATCATTACGGTCACGGGGTCGTTGTGCGAAACCGTGTTGACGCCAAAGTCGGTACTCAGATCGTATGTCGCGGTCAGCGCGCTGGTGCGGTAAATCCAGTTGTGGAACCAGTAGGGCTGCGAGCTGGTGCTTGGCGGCGTATCGTACCACGCTCCATACGCCACAGAGTGCGGGTCGGTGCCAAAGTCCCTGCTGATATCTGAGGTTACGTAGCCGCCGCCGGAACCCCAGGGGCTTGAGTAGGAGTTGAGCCTGTTATGAATTGCGCTCTGCGAGTTATCCCACTGCGGACTGCCCCCGTCATAATAGAGCCAGTCGTAGCGTTGGATGGCGCGAATACTGGCGATGCCGCACCAGTTCCCCTGCTGCTGGTACCAGTCGCCGGTCGCGGTATACATCATCGAGTGAGAAGAGCCATAGAAGCGATAGGTCTGTGCCTGCACGGCAGAACGTGCAGCGGCCCGCACCGACTGCGCCAGTTGGAAATATACCAGTTGCAATACGATCAAGGCCAGCGCAATCGCTATCGCGCCGGGAAAAAAGCTGCGCCTGATCGAGGGCATAAGCTGCCTCCTTTTGCTGCTGAACCGGATAACTCCAGGGGTGAATGCTACATAGATACCATGCCGAGTTTTGTGTAATTGAACACTGCCAGGCCGATCCAGCATACCTATTACACAAAACTCGGCATGGTGTCTGCTACATAGCCTGCTACGAGTGAACATCACTCTATCTATAGACAAGAATACATGATTAACACAGGCATTGCAAGCGATGAAAAAGTCTCTCGGATGTATCATGCTGAATGAAGCGAAGCATGACACGTCCGAGTCCGTTTTCAATGATGTGCCGGTACCCTGCTGAGGGGTACCGGCTGTATGCGAAAGAAAATCGTATTTACAT
>CADDYT010000137.1 GCA_902810755.1 Chloroflexota bacterium | reverse complement strand
GGCCTGGGGCGTGGCTGGCCTGCGCCGGGTTGGACGGCCTGGGGCGTGGCAACCCGATGGCCTGGGCGCCGGAAATTGCCGGTGGTGGGGATCTGTTTGCTTCTCTGCCCTTCGCAGTTGATTATTTCCCATCAGATACCGGCCAGTTGAAGACGTTGAGCGTCACTGTCTGGCCGGTGGCGGGTTTGACTGTGGTCGGAGAGACCCAGGCAGTGGTATCGCCATTTACGGCAAGGAACAGCGCATCATTCAGCACATTGCCAACCGAGACAAAATTCCCTTCCACCGCATCATACATCACATAACCGGTATCGGTTTGCCAGAGCAGGAAACGCTCTCCTGCTTGCAGGGCTGCTGCCGGGTGGGAGTCGAGGATGGCTGGCTGCTGCATATTACTATCGAGCGCATAGGAGAGCAGGGTACCATGCACAGAGGCGTCGATTTGCGCCTCATAGACGGCCTCATTTGCCCAGGGAGTGGTCGTCGCGGTCGATATGGGGGTCGGCGCTGCTGTCGGCGAGGTAGTTGCCGTACTCACCGCCGTTGCCGTAGCTGCCGGCCCGCTAAGGGCGCTGATGTCGGCGGTACTCAAAAGGAACAGCGTATTATTCACCACCTGCGGGCGGAACGACATGCCGTTTTGAAGCAGAGGGCGCTTAACTGTAATAGTATGGCTTACCCAGGAGCCGCGCGCAGCAGACGGGGCAGGCAGTATCTGTTGTGTCCAGATGTCACTGTGTATAGACCCATCATCCGTTTGCCATTCATCTGCCCAGTAGATTTGCGTCCCATCGCTGTTGGCCGTTGGCGACGTAAGAACATGATTGGTCGGAGCGTCCGCGATGTTGACCGCCTTTGCCTGACCATTGCTGCCCGTCTGGCCTAACTTGTAGCTTACCAGATGTGAAGAGCCGTTGTTATCAATCATAGCCACCAGCAGCGTATTCTGGACAAACCAGATACCCTGAATGGGGGTATGCACCCAGGCAGGAGCGAGACTTTGATTGAAGGTGCCGCTTGCCAGCGTCAGTGGCGGCCTCTGGCCTGAATCTATCAATTGCTGAACGCTCTGCACCGGCAGGTAATGCAGGCCCCAGGAACGTTCCAGCGCCTTCTCTCCTGGCTTGAGCGGATTTTTTTGATCGACAGCTTTCACCACATCAAATTGCAGCCAGACCAGCCAGCCATGTTCACTGCCCAGCACAATCAATGGCTCATCAACCGGCGTGTCGAGGAGCGGTATGCTCAACTGCGTCGCCCGATCAAGCTCTTCGAGCATCCAGCCGCCGTTTGCGCTGTCTGCGTAGGCCGTGTAGTAGATATTGTTGCTATCGGCCACCGCACTGACCACGTGCGTATATGGTGTTGTAGTGGTATAAGGCATCTTGACAATAGAGGTCGGCTGGTTCAGGCTGCTAGTTACCAGCTGGGACGTGGTAGAATGACCCAGCAACAGCAGTGAGGTGATGCCGCCCATCATAATCGCCATGAGAAACATAGCGGCCAGGCCAAGCACCGCCAGTTGCGGTACCTGTGTGCGGCGCGGCTTTGATCGCTGGCGGGGCAGCCTGGGCAATGGCCCGGTCTCCGCCGTCGAAAAGGCCACCAGCGGGTCAGTATCGGATGTCCGTTGCAGGTGTTCCTGCACATATGGTTGGAGAAACGCAGGAGGAGGAGTGCCAGAAGCGGAATGTTGCAGGAAGCGAGTATGTTCAACGGCCAGAGCTTGCATCAGCTTCGTATGCATGTCAGTCGGCGGCTCAATGGCTGCTATGGAGCGAATCTGCGCGCCAAGAGACTGGTAGCGGGCCAGCATCTCCCGGCACGACGCACATTCCGCCAGGTGTGCATCGAGTTCGGCAGTATCCGTTGTGCTGTCCTGTAGTTCACGATATGCGGCGATCAGTGTCCGCGCCTGGTTACAGTTCACTCGTCACTCACTTCTTGTCGATACAAGCTGATGAATCGCTCACGCGCCCGCATGAGCCGCATTTTGACGGCGGACGGGCTGATGTTCAAGACCTGCGCGATCTCCGCACAGGAAAAGCCATCGTTTTCATAGAGCCATAAACAGATGGCATATTTTTGCGGCAGCTTGTTAAATACACGCTCAACGATTTCGCGGTCTGCCACCCGGCCCTCGAAGACGCCGCCATCATAGCCATTGCGCTCGTACAGCGCGCTGATCGAGCTGGCCCGTCCTTCGCTTCCCTCATCGCCACCGTTCATCCCCTCTACCGTCGTGCCGCCAGAGTCCGAGAGGACGCCCGCGCCAATGCCGCGATCTTCATTGAACAGCGAGAGCGGCAGCCAGGAAATCAGGCGCCGCCGCCGCAGCGAGTCGGTCGTCGTATTGGCGGCGATGCGATAGAGCCAGGCTGAAAGCGCCCCCGGCTGTACGACCGTTCCACCCAGCAGGGCACGGTAGGCTTTCACGAAGACATCTTGCGTCAGGTCATATGCCTGTTCCCGATTGCCGATCAGGTGGTAAATGAAGTTCGTAATCGGGGTCTGGAAGCGCAAGAAAATGGCCTCAAAGTCCGCCACCTCTACCTTTTGCACCTCTTCCTGTGCGGCAACTTCTGCCCCATCAAGAGAGGTATCAACCCTTTCCATTTCTTTGCTGCCATCGCCCTGCTCTACCGGGAGAGAAGTTTTGCCCTCTCGTCCGGGTTCCGTATCCAGCAGCGACTGCAAACCGCTATCTGTATTGTACAAACGGATAGAGGTATCCATCGGTTACATCAACCTTCATAGTCTGCGTTTCGATTTCGACGAGTTTTCATGACACCACATATATATCATAACGAAGCATAGCACATACTCAGCCCAAAAGCTGTGAAGTAGCAAACATTACCAGTGACTATTGTACCATGTTATTCAAGCTTGCTGCCAACCGCTCAATGTTCGGCAGGACCGTATCTGTCAAAACTCGTTTCCATATCACCCTTGACGAATCTATTAGGGTATGCTAATATCTGAGTGAGAAAGTCGGATATATATTTATCTCGATTGCTCCAGGTACTGATCCATGGAATGGAGAAAAAGCTATGAGTCTTTTTCAGACGCACGAAAAATGCTCTTGCTGCGATATGGCGCTCACGATATGGAATGCCTCCACCTGCACGCGCTGCGGTCGCAAGCTGTGCAGCCACCATGCTCATTTGCTGAGAGTCCCCCACAGCTATGTGCTGGCCTCGGTCTGCGATGCCTGCTCACAGGTGGCGGTCACCATGCTGCCACCTGAGCGGCTTCCCGCGCGGCGCGTACTACAAACCGCAAAAAGATAGTTGGCCGCCCTCACCTCTCATGCTGAGCGCCGCAGTGTAAGGCCAGGGCGCACGTGTTTCTCATAGCATGCCGTTCAGTTCATGCGTTGCCGAAGATGTAGGCGGCAGCAAAGACCAGCGCGCCTCCACCTACTACCTGCACCATCGAGACCAGCCAGTTCGTGCCGAAGTAGCGGTGGCGAATGGCGGCGATCAATACCAGTTCAAAGGCCACGACCACATATGCGACCAGCAGAGCAGCGTGCAGATTGCCGATCAGGAAAGGCAGCGTGTGCAGCGCGCCGCCGAAGAAAGTCATAATGCCGGTGATCGCCCCGCGAATGACCGGGCTACCACGCCCCGTCAACTCTCCTGTATCAGAGAGCGCCTCTGAAAAAGCCATGCTGATGCCCGCGCCCGTCGCGGCGGCAATGCCGACCAGAAAGGCATAGAAGGCATGGTGGGTGGCGAAGGCGGTGGCGAAGATAGGCGCCAGTGTCGAGACGGAACCGTCCATCAAACCCGCCAGGCCGGGCTGCACCACGCGCAGCAGAAAGGCGCGCGATGAGACATCTCTGGTTCTGATCGCGTGGAACAGTTCCGCCAGTTGCCCCTTCAATGTATCCGGTATCGCCTCGGCCATCGTATCGTTTGACGTTTCCGCAATCGCTTCCGGGACTGTTGCCGGGTTCTCGACGCCGGCGGGGCTATTGACGGGTGAATTTTGCTCAGGCATAGATAAACTCCTTAGTAATATGGAAGAGAGCGGGGAGATTGCGCTCCTCTGGCTATTCTTTTTGTGCCGAACAGGATGGGCAGAGACCATACAATCTGACCTCATACGTCCCCAGGGTAATGCCTGCTGCCAGCGCCGCCTGCTCCAGTGCTTCCGTTGAGACCAGGACATCAACCGGCACATCCAGCAATGCTCCACAGTTTGTGCAGATGGCGTGGTCATGGCGGGAGATGCGGCCATCATAGCCCGTGCAGTCATCGCTGCGTCCCACCTCCTTGAGATATCCCTGCTCGACCAGCATATGTAATATACGGTAAACACTGGCCAGACCGATCTGCGGTCGTACCGCTTTTACCGCTTCATAAATCTCCTGCGCTGTTGGATGATTCTGCGCTGCCCGCACCGTCTCAAGCACCGCCAGCGCGTTTCTGTTCAACTTTGTCCGTCTCTTTGTCTGCATATTAGGGTACCCTAATAATGATAATCATTCTCACTTTTCTATGGGTATTATAAGCTGGAGTGAGGAGAAATGTCAAGGGTTTAGAAGCTCTTCCTTACACTTCGTCCAGAAGTCGGTGAATGGTTGCCAGGAACTCATCGAGTTCGATGGGCTTGCCGAGGCCGATGATCTGGCGGCGCGTGATTTCGCGGTGGGGCATCTTCTGGCTGGCGGTCAGCAGCAGGGCCGGGATGTTTTCAAAGAGCGGGTCGGTGTGCAGCCAGTCGTAGAGTTCGATGCCGTTCAGCCCGGGCAGGTGATAATCGAGGATGAGTAGATCGGGTTTCACCCGCTGCACCAGTCGGGAAACCTGTGCGGCACTGCTCGCGACCAGCGCGCGATGGGGCGTTTCCATAGTGATTGCTTCGGCCAGTACGGCAGCGATATCGCCGTCATCATCGACAATAAGAATTGTTTTGGCGACTGTGGGCGAATTGAGCGTTTGCTTTTCATACATAGTTTTCCCATCGCCTCCATGTTCTTGCTTTGCTGTGTTATCTCTCTTAACTATACTACGCTAGCAACACTGGTGAAGTTTCCTGAGATGGGAAAAGTGGATTTCAGTATTCGCCCTTACACCCTCAGATCAGGCAGGCCACTACCCGTGAAAAAGAGAACCGTCTCCTCCTGTGGTGACAGGAAGCCGTTGGCGAGCAAGGTATGATACGCAGTCAGGGTTGCTGCCGCTTCCAGCGAGATGAGGATGCCCTCGCGCCGCGCCGCGTGACTGACCATCTGCGCCATTGTCGCGTCGCTCACGGTTAGCGCGGTGCCGCCGCTTTCACGCACCGCCTGCAGGATCAGGCGATCGCCAACTGCCGAGGGGACGCGCAGACCTGCCGCCCGGGTGTGTGCTTCGTGAGAAGGCCACGCTTCAGCTTCATCTCGCCCCTGCTCAAAGGCGCGTACCAGCGGCGCGCAGCCCTCTGCCTGCACAATAATCATCTTCGGCAGGCGTTCGCTTTCCAGCCAGCCGAGGGAGCGCAATTCCTGGAAGGCTTTCCACATGCCTACCACCCCGGTGCCGCCGCCTGCCGGGTAGATGATTGCATCGGGCAATCGCCATCCCAGTTGTTCGGCCAGTTCCAGCCCCATCGTCTTTTTGCCCTCGACGCGGTAGGGTTCGCGCAGTGTGGCCACATTGAACCAGCCTCGTTCTGCGCCTACCCGCGCCGCCAGTTGTCCCGCGTCGCTAATCAGGCCTGGTATCAGCGCCACTTCCGCTCCATAAAGCTGCGCCTGCCGGATGCACGACTGCGGCGCGTCCTGTGGGGCTGACACATAGGCGGGTAGGCCAGCCCTGGCCGCGTAAGCTGCCATTGCCGCGCCGGCATTGCCCGCTGTTGGCGTCACCAGCCCCTGCACGCCCAGTTCGAGCGCGCGTGAGACGGCAGCCGCCATGCCCCTCGCCTTGAAACTGCCGGTCGGATTCTGCCCCTCGTCCTTCACCAGCAGCCGCGTCTCTTGCTCTATCCCTTCCGGGGCCAGTTTCGGCGCGGCCAGCAGCGGCGTCATCCCTTCGCCCAGCGTCAGCACGTGTGCAGGCTCGCGCACCGGGAGCAGTTCGTGGTAGCGCCACATCGTCGCCTCGCGCCGCGCAATCTCCTCCCGCGTCACATCGTGCGCAACTGCCGCCAGATCATACTGCGCCAGCAATGGCCGCCCGCAGCAGGGGCTCACGCCCCATAGACGGTCCGCCTCGTACTCTTGCTGGCAGACGCTACAGAGCAGGTGAGTGAGGTAACTATAGTAACTGTTCATATGGGTAATATAGCACGTGGCGATGGCTCTTCACAAAACCGCCGCTTGTCATTCGGTCCCGTTTCTGGTACCATGTATGCATGAGTGAAAAACCTCTTCAGAGCGGACAGCCCGGCTGGAATATTGTTGGTCACGAACATTCCGTTGATCTGTTGCGTCGCACGCTGGCGGCGGAGCAGGTGCGCCATGCCTACCTGTTCTCCGGCCCTGAACACATCGGCAAATCGTTGCTGGCCCACCGTTTTGCGCAAACCCTGCTCTGCACCGGTGGTCCCGATCCGTGCGTCGCGCCTACGGAGCCGTGCAATACCTGCCTCTCCTGCCGCAAAGTCATGCACGGCAACCACCCCGACCTGCACGTCATTCATCGTGCCGCCGATAAGCAGTTTATTCTGATCGAGCAGATACGCGCCCTGCAAAGCGACTCGGCGCGCAAGACGCTGGAAGGTCGCCGCAATATCTTTATCATCGAGGACGCGCACGAAATGAATGCGCAGGCCGCCAACTGCCTGCTCAAGACGCTGGAAGAACCCGAACCCGATGTTGTGCTGCTGCTCACAACCTCCGACCCCGGCCTGCTCCTGCCCACCATCCTTTCACGGGTGCAGCCTGTCAACATGCATCTGCTGACCGCCTCGCGCATCCAGGCCGCGCTCGAACAGCAGTGGGAGGTTGAGGCAAAGGAGGCCGCGCTGATTGCCGCTCTTGCCGCCGGGCGCATGGGCTGGGCCGTGCAGGCTGTGGAAAAAGAGGAGTTGCTGGCCGAGCGCAAAGAGCAACTGGCCCTGCTTGCCACCCTGCCTGCCGCCAGCAAAGTCCAGCGTTTCGATATTGTGCAGCGGCTCAGCGGCGACTCTGAAAAGGCGCGCTCCCTGCTCGAACTCTGGCTACTCTGGTGGCGTGACCTCGTGCTTGCCGCCAACACATGCCTCGACCTCACCGTCAACGTTGACATGCGCGACCTCTTGAAAACGCAGGCCGCCAGACTCGGCTCCGCCGAATGCGAGCGCATGGTGCGCGCCATCCTGCGCACCCTCGAAGCCTTAGACCAGAACGTCAACGCTCGCGTCGCCCTGGAAGTGCTGATGCTGGATGTACCAACGATGAAATAACAATTTCGTGTGGTAGACTATAGTGAATAGCAAAGAAGGAGGTACTCAAACGGCTGTACGAACTTTTACCTGGAGGAATTCCCACAACTCGGAGGAGCATTCGACGATGAAAACGGTCTATGAAACCCTGCTTATTTCCCAGGATGGTGGCGTGCTGACCATCACCATGAACCGGCCAGACGTGCTGAACGCCTTCAACGATGTCATGCTTGATGAACTGTACGAGGCCGTTGAGGCTGCCGCCAGCGATGAGAGCGTGCGCTGCGTTGTGCTTACCGGCGCCGGGCGAGCATTTGGCGCGGGGCAGGATCTGCGCGGCTTCGCTCAGGTGCATGCCAGTGGCGAGCCACTCAAGGTCAGCGAACACCTGCACAGATATCATCGCGTGATCAAGACGATTCGCACCATGCCCAAGCCTGTTATTGCCGCCGTGCGCGGCGTCGCGGCTGGCGCGTCGTGCAATCTGGCGCTGGCCTGCGATCTGCGTATCGCCGCCGATAACGCCCGTTTTCTCGAAGCCTTTGCCCGTATCGGCCTCATCCCCGATGCCGGTGGCGGTTTCTTCCTGCCGCGCCTGGTTGGTCTGGGCAAGGCGCTGGAACTGGCGATGCTGGCCGAGGAAGTGAGCGGGCCGGAAGCCGAGCGCATCGGGCTGGTCAACAAATGCGTGCCGCTGGATCAGTTTGAGCAGGCCACGCAGGCGCTGGCGCAGAGGCTGGCAAAGGGGCCGACCCGCGCCTATGGCCTCATCAAAGAACTGATGAACTCGTCCATCCAGAGTGACCTGGAAACGACGCTGCGGCTGGAGGGCGCGCTGCAAGATATCGCCATCGAGACGGCAGACCACCGCGAGGGCGTCGCCGCCTTCTTGCAGAAACGTCCCGCCAACTACACCGGCCACTAACGGGCGGAAACCGACGAGGGGAGGGGCGGCAGTGCGCATCGACAATCTGACATACAGCAACATCCAGACGCAGGGAGCGCGGCGACGCGAGTGGTTGCGTCAGTACAGCCCGCAGCATCTTGAGCAGTCCGCCGCGCTCATGCTCTCCGCCCTGCGCAACCGCGCGCCCGCCGCCTCACGTAGCACGCTCATCCTCGGCGCCGGAGCCTGTACTGAAATCCCGCTAACCGACCTCGCTCGCGCCTCCGACGAGGTCGTGCTTGCCGACCTCGATCTCGCCGCCATGCAGCAGGGACGCGATGAACTCCCCTCGTCTTCTCTCCGTCGCAGGGTGCGCCTTGTGCAGTGCGACCTGACGGGAGGCGTCAGCGCCGGTCTCCAGCGGCTCATCGCGCGCCAGCACTGGCAGCAGCTTGCCGCACAGGGCGCCAGAGCCGTTTTCGATGCCGCCGCTACCTGCCTTGAAGAATGTCCCGTTCCCAACCCACCTGAGATAACCGGTCTGTACAGCTACGGATTCGGTCTTGTCATCAGTTCGCTTGTCCTCAGTCAGCTTTTCAGCTACCCACTGCTCGACCTGCTCGATGCCATCCAGCGCGTTTCCCCCGCTCTACTGAGCGAGCAGGAGCGACATCATCGCTACCAGCAGGCCGCGCAATCCTTCCGCACTCGCATTATCCAGGCTCATCTCAACCTGCTGCGCGGGCTGGTAGATGTGGGCGGCCTCATCGTCTTGCTCAGCGACGTGCGCGGCTTTGCCTTCAGCGTCTACGGCACCGACCACGACGCCCGTCACCGCCGTAGCATCCCGCTCGTCCCTCGCGCCTTCTTCGATCTTGTACCGGAACATTTCACCATCAAAGAGGAAGCTCACTGGGAATGGCTCAGCGATCTTCCACAAAACGAGAAGCTCGGACGCGGCTACGAAGTTGTTGGCTACATCCTCAGTCCGAAATAAGCGAAAGAGTGAGAGTATATGTCAGCAGCAGAGAACAAAGCCCTGATCCGCCGTGTTTTTGACGAGGCCCTGAACGCCGGTAATCTCTCCCTGCTCGACCGGCTATTTGCCGACGATTTCGTCGATAACGCCACGCCCGAACAGAGGACCGGCCCCCAGGGCGTTAAAGACTACTTCCGGGCTGTGCGTACCGGCTTCCCCGATATGCGCGTCACCATCGATGACCTGCTGGCCGAGGATGATAAAGTCGTCGTGCGCACCACCTGGCGCGGTACGCATCTGGGACCCTACGAAGGTATCGCCCCCACCGGCAAAACCGTCACCAGAACGATGATCCAGATATTTCGTGTGGCCAACGGCAAAATTCAGGAAGAGTGGTCTGAAGGAGGCAGCTTATCAGAGCTTATCATATAGCCATCCATCTTTTTGACAAAATCCGCGAATCCTGTATAGATTTCAGCCTGCAACCCCACACGGCGCGCGGTTTCGACATTGCCGGGGCTATCATCCCAGAAAAGCACCTCATTGGCCTGTACCCCCGGCAACTGCTGCAGCACATACTCAAAAAAAGCGGGTTCATTTTTCATATAGCCTGCATGTACGGAAGAAAATATGCCATCAAACTGTCTGTCAAGCCCCATTTCGTTCAGAGCGTATGTGGTGCGGTATTGTTCCTGATTGGTGGCGATATAACAATGCTTTCCCCGCGCCCGTAATTGCTCAACGAAGCTCAGAAGTTGCGTATCCAGCCTGTGTTCGTACTCGAACCATTCGCGCAAAAACTCCTCAGTCGATTTTTCCCAGCCCCAGTCCGGCAGCAATACCTCCAATTCTTCCTTCAAATCGGCCTTTCCAACGAGGCAGTCCAGAAAGCGCCCTCGGAAGAAATGGGCGGTCATATCTTGCGTGATGCCATACTGTGATGCCAGTTGCTTGCTAAATGGTTCTCCATTGGCAATAACGCCATCCAGGTCAAAGAGCAGTACCTTGATCATTCATTTCTCCCGTAAAATTTCTGTTGCAATTTTCTATCTGTTAGAGTATACTATCTTAAAGTATAGAAGCAAGTCGCGCGAGGGAAGAGTACACGCAGGTGCGAGAGGCAGCGAGCCGGAGGAGGTGAAAGTCCGGCATCCGCTCTACGTGGAAAGCCACCCTCCGATCTCTCAGTAAAAGTGAGGTCACGACGCGGGACGAACGTTACTCTGGCTCGATTCAGAAAATATCATGAGCCGAAGTAGCCAGTAATTTTCGCCGGTAGCCCCCCGATACCGCAGGGCAAGGCATCGAGTGTTTACCACTCCGTGCCTGTCGAGTGGGAAGCCTGCGCCTGTGTGGTGCGCAGTCCACTTCCAATCAGGGTGGTACCACGGGCTACAAAACGTATATTCAGCCCGCCCCGGAACAATTCCAGGGCGGGCTTTTTCTATGCGCGGCGAAAACGGCGGCAAGACAATCAGTCCTTTATCAGAGTCTGGGATGTTCTCCCGCAATGCCCTTTTGTACAATTGGTCATAGAAAGCGAAAAAGAGAGGAGCGAATCATGACGGGAGACGAACTACGACAATCATTTTTGAACTTCTTTATGGAGCGCGGACACGCGCTGATTCCATCGGCCCCGCTTGTGCCGGAGAACGACTCGACGGCCCTGTTTGTCAGCGCGGGCATGCAGCCGCTGGTGCCGTTTCTGCTGGGCGAGAGCCACCCGCTGGGGCGGCGGCTCACCAACGTGCAGAAGTGCCTGCGCACCGATGACATCGAGGAGGTGGGCGATACGAGCCACAACACTTTCTTCGAGATGCTCGGTTTCTGGTCGCTGGGCGACTACTGGAAACAGCAGTCGCTGCGCTGGACGCTGGAATGGTTTACCGACGTGCTGGGGCTGGAGAAAGAGCGCATCTCCGTCACTGTTTTCGCGGGCGATGAACTGACGCCGCGCGACGAGGAGGCGGCTCAGGTCTGGCGCGAACTGGGCATTCCAGAGGAGCGCATCTATTACCTGCCGCGCAAAGACAACTGGTGGGGTCCCGTTGGCGAGACCGGCCCCTGCGGACCCGATTCCGAACTCTTCTATGATACCGGTCTGCCCCCGTGCGGCCCCGACTGCCGACCGGGCTGCAACTGCGGCAAGTATATCGAGATTGGCAACAACGTTTTCATGCAGTACAACAGGACGCCGCAAGGCACATTCGAGCCGCTCAAGCAGCGCAATATCGATGTCGGTCTCGGCCTCGAACGTATCCTGAGCATGATACAGGGAACGGAAGATGTCTATGCCACCGATCTCTTCCTGCCCATTGTGCGGCGCATCGAGGAGCTGCGTCAAGGCAGCAAGACAACGCTTTCGGCTGAGCAAGAGCGGCGTCTGGTACGCATTATCGCCGATCATCTGCGCGCGGCCACCTTCATCATTGCCGACGGTGTTATCCCCAGCAATGTGGAACAGGGCTATATCGGGCGCCGCCTGATCCGCCGGGCGGTACGTGCCGGTCACGAACTTGGCCTGCCAACGCCCTTCACCGCCGAAGTGGCGCAGGCCGTGATTGATCGTTTCGCGCCCATCTATCCCGAACTGGAACAGCGCCGCACCGCCATCCTTAATGAGTTGACCCGCGAGGAGCAGCGGTTTGCGCGCACGCTGGCGAAAGGGCTGCGCGAATTTGAGAAGCTGGAGGAGCGCACACGGGCGAACGGCGAGACCACGCTTTCCGGTCAGGCCGTCTTTCACCTCTTCGATACCTTCGGTTTTCCGCCGACGCTGACAGCGGAACTGGCGCAGGAACGCGGTCTGCAGGTCGACATGGAGGGCTTCAACGCGCTTTTCCGCCAGCATCAGGAGCGTTCGCGACAGGGAGCGCAGAAGAAATTCGCCGGTGGGCTTGCCGATCACAGCGAGCAGACCACGCGCCTGCATACGGCCACGCACCTCTTACACCAGGCTCTGCGCGACGTTCTCGGCACGCATGTGCGCCAGATGGGCAGCAACATTACGCCGGAACGGCTGCGCTTCGACTTCTCACACCCGCAGCGGTTGACGCCCGAAGAGATTCGCCGCGTCGAAGAGATCGTGAACCGGCAGATAGAGCGCGACCTGCAAACGCGCATGGAGATCATGCCTCTGCAACAGGCGCTTGAGCAGGGCGCGCTCGCCTTCTTCGGCGAACGCTACGGAGACCTCGTCAAGGTCTACTCCATTGGCGATTACTCCAAAGAGGTCTGCGGCGGCCCGCACGTGCAGCACACGGCTGGCATGGGTCGCTTCCATATCACGAAGGCGGAGACTATCGGCCAGGGCGTCCAGCGCATTCGCGCTGTACTCAGCGAAGAGCGGGCGGCTTCCCCATCTGAGCCTGAGCGCGAAAAGCAGCGTTCGTAAGAGTAGTTGCCCTGCGCCGCCGCAGGCCAGCCGCAAGGGGCGGCCTGCGGCGCCACAGGGAGGGCTTATGCCTGTGCAGCGGGCAATTGCGCCACGTCTGCCAGCGTCCTGTCGAGGATGTCGGCGGCCTCATCGATCTCTTCCGCGCTCAGGTTCAGGGGCGGGATCATGCGCAGGGTTGAGGGGCCGAGGTTGTTGAGCAGCAAGCCGTGTTCGAGGGCTTTTTGCACAATGACGGGGGCGAGGTCGTTGCTGACGTGAACAGCCTGCATCAGGCCGATGCCGCGCGGGCTGTCGATGAAAGGGTACTTCGCGCAGGCTGCTTCCAGCTTGCTGCGCCAGTACGCGCCCATCTTGCTCGCGTTCTCCAGCAGGTTCTCTTCCAGAATGGTGCGCACTGTGGCGACACCGGCGGCGGTGGCGATGGGGTTGCCGCCGAAGGTGGTGCCGTGATCGCCATACTCAAACACGTCCGTGCGCGGCCCCGTCAGCATGGCGCCGATGGGGACACCGCCGGCCAGCCCTTTCGCCATCGTGACAATATCGGGGACGATGCCGTAGTGTTCCCAGCTAAAGAACTTGCCCGTGCGGCCCATGCCCGCCTGCACCTCATCGCAGATCATCACCAGATTCTGCTCGTCGCACCACTGGCGCACGCCCTGGATGAATTCCGGTGTGCCGGGCCAGATGCCGCCCTCGCCCTGTACCGCTTCCAGCAGGACGCCCACCGTCTTCTCACTGGTGGCCGCTTTGAGCGCATCCAGATCGTTATATGGCACCTGTCTGAAGCCGTCGGGCAGCGGCACCCATGTCGCCTGGTACGAAGCCTGCCCCGTCGCCGCCGTTGTTGCCAGCGTGCGTCCGTGGAAACTGCGCTCCATGCTGATGATTTCATACGCGCCGTTGCGATGCAGCCGTCCATACTTGCGCGCCAGCTTGATAGCCCCCTCGTTGGCTTCGGCCCCGCTATTGCTGAAGAACGAACGCATGCCGCCACTCACCTGCGCCAGCTGCTCGGCCAGTTCGATCTGTCGCACATTATAGTACAGGTTGGAGACATGCACCAGTTGCTCCACCTGCTCCTGTACGGCCTTGATGACCGCGGGGTGGCAATGCCCCAGCACATTGACGGCAATACCGGCCACGAAATCCAGGTAGACCTTGCCATCCACATCCCAGACGCGCGTTCCCTTCCCACGCACCAGCGTGAGCGGCTGCCGCTTGAACGTCCCCTGGTAATATTTATGCTCCAGCTCTATCCAGTCCCGTTTGTTCGTTTCTGTCGTCGTCATTTCTCTTTCTCCTTCGTGAAGCTGATACTCCGTAGTATTTCTACCGTTGCATTTGCACGTGACCTTTTCGATTTGATAGTATACGGTCTTCGGGAAAAGCGGCAGGAACCCGGCCTGTTCCTGAGCCGAACGGAATTGAAACAACTACCGGGTATACAGCGTATTCTCGTCGATATACCCGTGTGTCAGGTCGCAGCCCCAGGCGGTGGCTTCGCCGTTGCCCAGGTGCAGGTCGATCAAAATATCGACTTCGCTGCCTGCCATCTGCTGGCGCGCCGCCTGCTGGTCATAGTTTGCCGCCATGCCCTGCTTCATGACCTGCACGTCTCCAATGAAGATATCGTAGGTCTGCTGGTCGAGCGCGCAGCCGCTGGCGCCGAGGGCGGCCACGATGCGGCCCCAGTTCGGATCGCCGCCTGCCAGCGCGCACTGCCACAATGGGGAGAGCGTGATTGCGCGGGCGGCCTTCACCGCGTCAGCTTTGTCGCGCGCGCCGCGCACGTAGACCGTCATCAGCTTTGTCGCGCCCTCGCCGTCACGCGCCATCTCAATCGCCAGATATTGGGTCACGCGGCGCAACGCCTCGCGAAACTTGCCTGCCTCCGGGTGCTGCCCGTTGATGGGCGTGTTGCCTGCCAGCCCGTTGGCGAAGAGCAGGCAAGTATCGTTAGTGGACATATCGCCGTCCACCGCCATCATATTGAAAGAATCATCGACGGCCTGCTTCAGTTGCTCGCGCATCCACTGTTGATCGAGGGCTGCATCGGTGGTCAGGTAGCAGAGCATGGTTGCCATGTTAGGATAGATCATCCCCGCTCCTTTGGTCGCGCCGCCCAGCCGCACCATGCGCCCCTCGATTTCAAATTCCAGCGCGATACGTTTGGGGCGCGTGTCCGTCGTCATGATCGCCTCGGAGAAAGCGTTCCCATTCTCGCTGCTCAGTTCAATCGCGGCCACACCCGCCTCGATCTTCTCCATCGGCAGTTGTCGTCCGATGATGCCGGTGGAGGAGCAGAGGACCATTTCGTTCTCTAAACCCAGCTTCTGCGCGGCCAGCTCCGTCATGCGATAGGCATTCAACAGACCCGGCTCGCCTGTCGCGCAGTTCGCATTACCGCTATTCACAATCACTGCCTGCGCCCTGCCGCTTTTCAAGCGTTCCCGGCAGACCAGCACAGGAGCAGCGGCGGTGCGGCTCGTTGTAAACGTTCCCGCCGCCACACAGGGTACATCCGAAGCCAGGATAGCCAGGTCTTTGATGCTTGCATCGGACTTGATGCCGCTGGCAATTGTACCGGCGCGGAAGCCCTGTGGGGCCGTCACACAGTTATCAATTACGCGGAACACATCGTTATTCGACAACGAAAAACCCTCCTATCATAAAAAGTTCCTGTTTCCCCTGCTACCCGCCCCCGCTCAAATACGCCAACCTATGGCCGAACGAGAGCCAGCAGCCGGGAAGCGGGAACTCCATTGCTGGCTTCATTGTACAATGCGTAGCCCGGTAACCACAACCCCAGCTTTGCGCGCAGAGTTTATCATGAACGGGGCAGTAATAATTGGATGGTCGTTTTTGATACTCCCTGTCTTGTCTGCTACTGGCAGAACTATACTCTTCATGGCAGAATCATAGTACATGCAGCTTTTCTGCCCGATGTTTTCAGTATGTTGAAGAGAGACAGTTTCAGGAGGATTTGCCATGAGTTTACCGCTGTTTCAAGTTGATGCTTTCACCAACCGGCCATTCGCGGGCAACCCGGCGGCGGTGTGTTTACTGGATGAGCCGGTCGATGTGGCCTGGATGCAGCTTGTCGCGCGTGAAATGAACCTTGCCGAGACCGCTTTTCTGGAGAGGCAGGCTGATGGATACAACCTGCGCTGGTTCACGCCTGCGGTCGAAGTGGATCTCTGCGGCCACGCTACCCTGGCAAGCGCGCACGTGCTGTGGGAAGAGGGTTATCTGCCGCCGCAAGAGCAGGCCCGTTTCCACACGAAAAGCGGCCTGCTGACGGCAGACCGTCGCGGCGACTGGATTGAACTGAATTTCCCGGTCAAACCAGAAGAACCTGTTGAGAGCATCCCCGGCCTGCGAGAGGCGCTGGGCATTACCCCGCTCTATGTGGGTATGAGCCAGTTCGATTGTCTGGTTGAGGTCGAGTCTGAGGCCGCAGTGCGCGCATTACAGCCAGATATCGCCAGAGTGGCAACCATCCCGGCGCGCGGGATCATCGTCACTGCCCGCGCCAGTACCCCGGGCTACGATTTTGTCTCGCGTTTCTTCGCCCCCCGCGTCGGCGTCCCCGAAGACCCCGTGACCGGCTCCGCGCACTGCGTTCTCGCCCCCTTCTGGGCCAGTCGGCTGGGACGCGAAGAACTGACCGGCTACCAGGCTTCGCCACGTGGCGGCGTTGTGCGTGTGCGCCTCGCTGGCGAGCGCGTGCTACTCGGCGGCCAGGCGGTGACGGTGCTGCGCGGAGAACTGGCGTAGAGTCAGCTCGACACAGCATGCCGTATGCTGGCTCCCCGTCACAGGTCGACAGCGCAGGCCACCCGCCAGGGGTGGCCCTACTATATACGACCGCTCCACCAGGGGCACGAGCCGCCTGTCTAGAGTAGGGCCACCCCTGGCGGGTGGCCTGCGGTGCCGGGTCGTACGGCTGGCCTGCGGTCCGGGTCGTATAAGAGGAATCTGGCAGGCCAGCAGAGGGAGCCAGCATACGGCATATTATAAGCCATCGGGGACGTGTCATGCGGAGCGGCAGCGAAGCATCTGCGGGTAGCATGAGTGACTTCAAAAGGGTTTGTGTTCTGGCAGTTCAGAGAAATTAGAGGTTTTGCGGACATGAAACAAATCAAGGCGATTGTCGAGAAGCATCCCGACGGCTATGTAGCCTACCCCGCTGGTTTAAAAGGTATTGTAGTTGGTGAAGGCGATACCTGTGAGGAAGTTTTAGCCGATGTAAGGTCAGCCATCCAGTTTCATATAGACAATTTGGCCCGGAAGTTTTTGCAGCAGATAAAGAGAACCAGCAAAAGTGACAGGCCCTCCCAGGCCACCCGCCAGGGGTGGCCCCATAGGCGTTCACTTCAGGCCGTGCGAAGGCCAGGCAGGCCAGCCGCCAGGGGTGGCCCTACGAGAGACGCGGCGTTCGTGCCCCCTGGGGAGCCGCGTCTCTAGACCGCCGCAGGCCA
>CADDYT010000136.1 GCA_902810755.1 Chloroflexota bacterium | reverse complement strand
CAGGAAGTCCGCGAAATCGGCACCTTATTGCAGCGTGCGCAGGTGCGACTCCTCACGCTCACCGGTCCGGGAGGAGTGGGCAAAACCCACCTGGCGCTGCACCTCGTCAACGCACTCCAGCAGGAGTTCACCGATGGCGCTTGCTTTGTCTCCCTGGCCCCTGTGCGAGACGCCGGAGTGGTCCTACATACCATTGCCCATGCACTCCACCTCGAACACAGGGGGCTGGATCCGCTCAAGCACCTGCAAACGTTTCTCCGGGACAAGCAGTTCCTCCTGGTCCTCGACAATTTCGAGCAGGTGGGAGCCGCCGCGCCATCCCTGGTCGAACTCCTGGCAGCCTGCCCCCACCTGAAGCTACTCGTCACGAGTCGCGAGGTGCTGCGTGTGCGCGGCGAACGCACCTTTCTCGTCCAGCCGTTAACACTTCCCGATCCGCAGCAACTCGCAGACCTGGCGCTTGTCGCAGGCTCTGGAGCGGTGGCCCTGTTTCTCGAGCGCGCACGAGAGATCGTCCCCGATCTTGCACTGACACCCGAGACGGCTCCACTGATCGCCGAGATTTGTCGCCGCCTCGATGGGCTGCCCCTGGCGATTGAACTAGCAGCAGCACGGCTCAAGCTGTTTCCCCTGCCCGCACTGCTGGAGCATCTGGAACACCGGCTCTCGTTCTTAACCGGTGGACCGCGCGACCTGCCCGCTCGGCAGCAGACCCTGCTCAGCACCTTACAGTGGAGCTACGACCTGCTATCCGAAGCAGAACGGTGCCTCTTCCGACGGCTCTCCGTGTTTGTTGGCGGCTGTACACTCGAGGCAGGGGAGGCTCTCTATGACTTACTTGATGGGGTGCATACATCCATGTTGGATGGGGTTATCTCGTTGCTGGACAAGCACTTGCTGTACCGTTCAGAGCATGATATGGGGCGCTTGCTCATGTTAGAGACCATCCGTGAGTATGGCCTGGAATGCCTCTCCATTTGTGGAGAGCTGGAGGCGACGCAGCAAGCACATGCCACGTATTACCTGCACTTGGCGGAAGAGGCCGAAATCCACCTCTCTGGAGACGTGCAGGTGCGGTGGGCCGACCTGCTGGAACGGGAGCAGGATAATCTGCGCGCTGCGCTGAATTGGTCTTTGGAGCAAGCGGAGGATACCAGGAGAGAGATGGCTCTGCGCTTGACAGGTGCCCTGGCGCACTTCTCGTTCATGCGCTGGTCCGTGAGTGAAGGGCGCGCGTGGCTGGATCGAGCGCTGGCAAACAGTGAGGGCGTCTCGCCTTCTGTACGAGCCAAAGCACTCTATAATGCCGAATGGTTGGCATATTTGCAAGGCGATCTCGACCGGGCGGAGGCATTGTGCCGGGAGAGCCTGGCGCTGGCCCGCGAAGCGAGAGACACTCGAAGGATGGGCTGGATACTCTATCAACTGGGAGTCGTCGCCTACAGGAAGGGGGACAATACTCTGGCCCGCTCTCTCCTTGAAGAGTGCCGTGTGTGCGCTGAGGAGACAGGTGACAACAGGAGTCTGGCCTATCTGCTCTTATTCCAGGGGATGGCCTCTATCGAACGGGGCGAGTACGCAGCGGCTCGTCCGCCACTGGAGGAGAGCCTGGCACTGCTCAAGGAGATGAGCAACAACGAGGATATCGTCTGGGCATTCTTCCACCTGGGACGCGCACTCTTCGCTCAGGGCGAGCAGCCCCGTGCTCAGGCGCTCGTTGAGGAAGGGCTGGCGCTGGCGAGGCAGACGCATTACCAGTTCGCCTCAGCCGCTGGGGTGTATCTGCTTGGGCGCTTTGCCTTTGATCAGGGCCAGACGGCAGAAGCACGGTCATACCTCGAAGAGAGCCTGGCTTACTATCGAGCCTTCAAAGAGCCTCATCGCGCCGCCCAGGTGCTCTCCTACCTGGCCAGAGTTTCCCTGGTGCAGGGGAACGAGGCGGAGACCCGTACCCTGTGTAAGGAAAGTGTGGCCTTGTTTCGGCAAATGGATGATACCGAGGGCATCGTGTACTGCTTGCAAGGGTTTGGCGTAATGGCCGCCAAGCAAGGCAACCCAATCTGGGCAGCACGGCTCTGGGGAGCTGCAGATGCATGGCGTTCCATCAATAGTCCACCAACTCCACTTCTCTTGCCATTCGAACGCACCCAGGCTGAGCGCGCCGACTACGAGAGCATGGTGCATGCTGTCCGTGCTGAGCTGGGTGAGCGTGCTTTTTCGCAGGCATTTGCCGAGGGACGCGCTATGACCCCGGAACAAGCCATCCAGGGTCAAGATCATCCTCTGTCCCCCAAATAGCCTCAATGACAAGAGAGGCCCTTTCAAGCAAGGATCGTTCCCCTTCGCACCGTCATGGCACCATGCTCGGTTCATGGGTGAAGGAGGATCATCGTGTAGGGTACATCATAACTGGATGTTAAGTCGGTGATAAGTCCACAGCCTTCCTTCGGGCTATACTCGCTCACGAGAGACCTTGAAGCAGTTCTCAGGAGCTGAACAGAGTGTCTCTATGAGCACACGAGCATATGCTTTGAAAGGAGGCAAATGAGCGATGGATTCTGAGACTACTTCCATTGGAAATCCCTTTACTGCGACCACCGATCCGACCACACTGTATGATCACTACCGGCGTTGGCGGGAGCAAGATCGGGTCTCTTGGAGCGAACAAACGCACTGCTGGTTTACGTTCTCGTACCCGGAAACGGCGGTCGTCTTGAGCCAGCCCGGCTTTGACAAACGCACCTTTCTGGAGCGCATGCAGCACAATTTCGGTCCATCAGTCGCCGATATGCTCCCGTCCATGCCTTTTTTCATGGAACCACCGGCACACACCCGCACACGCGCACTGCTGGCCTCGGCCTTTAGCGAGCGGGCTGTTCAACAGCTTCGCCCGGCCATTCAGACCTCCGTCGATACGCTGCTCCAAGTGGTGCAGGACCAGAGAAACATGGATGTCGTCGCCGACCTTGCCAACCCGCTCCCGTTTCTGGTCATCGGAGCGATGCTGGCGGTGCCGGAAAGCGACTATCCCCTGTTTGAAGAGCGCTGTCGCATCTTATCGGTGGCGACCGACCCGTTTGCGCAGCCAGAAGTACACCACGCTGGAGCGAAGGTGCTGCAGGCGTTCCGGGCCTACTTTCTGGAACGCGTAGCAGTTCGGAGACGCTCTCCAGGAACTGCTCTCATTGATGCCATCATCCAGGCGCATGACGAGCACAACGGCCAGTTGAGCGATGAAGAGATTGTCGCGATCTGCATCAATCTCATTTTCGCGGGCACCGGAACCACGACCTCTTTGATCGGGAATCTGATGGGCTCGCTGTTGAGCCACCCTGACCAGTGGTCGCGGCTTGTGGAGAATCGTGCGCTGACCAGACCCGCCATTGAAGAAGCCGCTCGCTATGAAACTCCGGTGCAGTTCTTTGGCAGGGGCGTTACTGAGGATGTCACACTAGGGGAGAAGCATTTGCGCAAAGGCCAGCTCGTGTTTGCGGCGCTTGGGGCAGCCAATCGCGATCCCGAGATCTATTCCGATCCCGACCGTTTTGACATGACCCGCTTTACCACTCCAGGCACCAGGCCGCATCTGGCTTTCGGGAGAGGCTTTCGCTATTGCCTGGGGGCGCAGCTTGCACGACTGGAAGCGGAAGTGGTGCTCGAAACGTGCCTGTCGCGCTTCCCCACCTTGCGGATGGTGGACGCATCGCTTCGGTGGCGCCCGGTCCCGGTTGAGCGCACGCTCGAAACGCTTTCGGTCACCTGGTAACCGGCCATCGTGCTGGGTGCCTACCCTCCTGTTGAAAGGCATTCCATCGCTTGATGGAGTGGTGATGGCCGATCAAAAGAGACATTCATGTAGGGGCTACACCACTTATCATGAAAACGTCGTTTTCAGAAGAGAAGGGGAAGCTTGAGAGGAAGAGAATCATGAAGTTTGGCATTGGTTTACCGGCTACGCTTTCTCATGTGAGTGGCAGCCTGCTTCTCGATTGGGCACGTGAGGCCGATGTCGGCCCCTTTTCGAGCCTGGCTGTCATCGACCGTCTCGTGTATCATAACTTTGATGCGTTCACGACGCTGACAGCCGCAGCAGGGGCTACCAGGCGCATACGTCTGATGACGAGCGTCCTCCTCGCGCCCCTCTATCCTGCCGCTCTGCTTGCCAAGCAACTCGCCAGCCTCGACGCGCTCTCGGAGGGTCGTTTGACGGTCGGGCTGGGCGTTGGGGCACGAGAGGACGATTTCCTGGCGGTCGCAGCGCCATTTCATCGCCGCGGCAAACACTTCGACGCGCAACTTGACCTGATGCAGCGGATCTGGTCAGGTCAACCACTGAGCGAGGACATTGGTGTGATCGGTCCGCGACCAGTTCAGCTCGCAGGACCAGAAATTATTCTTGGTGGTGTCTCCCCCACCGCCATCAGGCGTGTTGGTCGCTGGGGAAACGGCTACATCGCCGGGACAACGGGTCCAGAGCGGGCCGATAAGCTCTTCCGTCTTGCGGAAGAGGCCTGGCAGGAAGCTGGTAGACCGGGGACACCACGCTTGCTGGCCTGCACCTATGTCGCCCTCGACCCGGACACGTTTGAGCGGACCCGTGACGCTGTTCTTCGCTACTACGCATTCGCAGGACCGGTCGCACGCATGGCACTGGAAACGATACCGGTCGGCATCACGGCTATTCAAGAGACGATCACTCGCTTCCAGCACATCGGCACAGACGAGTTGCTCCTCTTCACCGGGACCCCTGAACTGGAGCAACTCCAGCGGCTCGCGGATCTGATCGGCCGGTCGTCACTCGTCTAAGGCCAAACAAGAGCGGGCTGATGTGTGCAGTGCAACGTGACTGCCTCTCTGCTGACCATGTGACCTGAACACAGGTCTGAGAGGAGTTTTGCAAAGGAGGAAGGAAGAGCCAATGAATCTCGGTTTACACGGAAAAGTGGCGCTGGTCACCGCCGCGAGCAAAGGGCTTGGTCGCGCCTGCGCTCTGGCACTCGCGGCCGAGGGAGCGCAGGTCGTGATCGCCGCCCGTCACCAAGAAGCGCTGCTCTTTACGGCGCGCGCGCTATCTCGTCGAGCGTGTCGATCGGCTGGACGCGGTTGACTGCTCATGGCCGATGATCGAGCATGGCAAAGCTCTTCCGAATGGCGATCATCCCCATTTGCGCTGGCTATATGGGCGCATTGAGGATGTTGTACTCGATCCGCCCTACGCCCTGGTGACGGCGGGCGAGAGCCTGCACTGGATGGAGTGGAACATCGTGCTGCCGCGGTTTCACGAGGTGTTGCTGCCAGGAGGCTCTCTCGCTATCCTGGATCATCTCATGGTGCCTGAACCCTGGGCGCTGCTCGGCGAAATTCTCCCAAAGTACCGAACCGCTGAATACCCTCGGCGCTTCAATATGCTCGAAGCGTTAGAGGAGCACGGCCTGTTTCACAAGAGCGGTGAGAAGAGAACCGAACCGGTCGCCTTCATGCAATCGATCGACGACTTCATCGAGTCGTATCATTCGCGCAGCGGCTTCTCTCGGGAGCGCATGGGTCAGGCGCAAGCCGAAGCCTTTGACCAGGAGGCGAGGAGCATCCTACTCAGAACATATAGCGAGGGGGTCGTCGCTTTTCAGGTGGCAGGAAGAATCGCCTGGGGGCTGCCAGGAAGCGCATGAAGAAAGAGAAGCAAGATGTCAGTTGAGGCATATCTGCGGGCTGCTCCCAAGGCCGAGTTGCACATCCACCTGGAAGGAGCCATTCAACCAGCAACCACGCTCGAGCTTGCGCGTCGCAACAGAATTGCGTTGCCGGTCGAGACGGAAGAGGAACTGCGACAGTTGTTCACCTATCGCAACTTTGACTACTTCATCGAAATCTTTCTGATGGTCGTCCGCTGCCTGAAAACGCGCGAGGACTACGAGCAGATCGTCTACGAACTGGGAGCCGAGATGGCCCGGCAACACGTTCGTTACGCCGAAGTGACCGTGACACCCAGCACCCATCACCTGCTTGGCGTGCCCCACGATGTGTACTTCTCCGGCATGCAACGTGGGAGAGTACGCGCGCAAGCGGATTTCAATATCGAGATCAATTGGATCTTTAATATCGTACGCCGATGGGTGGACCCTACGCGCACGTGGCCCATGGCGGATTATGTGACCGGCGTGGCGATAGAGGGGAAAGACGACGGTGTCGTGGCGCTCGGACTGGCGGGCGCTGAAGTAGGTGCGCCTCCCGAACCCTTCGCGCCTTACTTCGGGCGGGCACTGCGTGCCGGGTTGCATAGTACGCCGCATGCCGGTGAACTCTCGGGGCCGGAGAGCATCTGGGGCGCGCTCACGGCTCTTGGTGCTGAGCGGATTGCACACGGGGTACGCGCCGTAGAGGATCCGGCATTGGTGAGCTATCTCGCGCAACATCATATCCCATTGGACATCACACCCACCAGCAACCTCCTCCTTGGTGTCTACCCTGCGTACACAGCTCATCCGCTCCCTCGCCTACGCGCTGCGGGTATTCCTATCACCGTCAGCACTGATGACCCGGCGCTCTTTCAGATGACGCTCAATGAAGAGGTCCTACGTTTATCAACCGACTTCGGCCTCGATGTTGCTGCCATCGACGAGATTCTCTTGAACGGGATGCGTTGCAGCTTCCTTCCAGAGCCGCGTCGCCAGGAATTGGAGGCGACCTTTCGGTCAGAAGTAGCAATGCTCAAGGCACAGCAGCTCGCCGGGGAGGCCCAGTGATGGACGCATACCCCATGATTGAAGCGACCAATGACCCCCAGAAAATTGGCCGGGCGCTGAGTTGGATCATCTCTCTACTGAATCGCTACGCTATCCCCTATCAGATTTGTGGTGGGATGGCAGCCAAAGCGTATGGAGCGACGCGCCCGCTGGTTGATATCGACATGTACGCGTCGTTACAGGGTAGCCCGCATTTCCAGGCTTTTCTGGCTGAAATCCAACCCTACCTCATCCGCGCATGGTCGCCCTACCGCAGTGCTTCGTGGGATCTGCTGTATCTGGCGCTCAACTATCAGGGCATGCAGATCGAAATCGCCGAGTCTACTACCCATCCGCGCTTCTATAACCACCGCGATGGTCGCTGGGAAGAGCAGGGCATCGATTTCACAGCTTCCACATACGTCCACCTCTACGGCGTGGAGGCCGCGATCATGCCCAAGGACGAACTGCTGGCCTACAAGGCCAAGCTTGACCGTGAAGTTGATCACCTGGATATCGAGCAAATGATCCTCGTCTAAGGAATGGCTTCCATCACGCTCCGGCGCCCTTGCGTCGGCACCATCCTGGAGAGCTGGAGACCGGCTTTGGAGAGCAGCGTGCGGAATTGCTCTACCGTCCGTTCGCGTCCTCCTGTGACCACGAGCATGAAGAGATCTTCTCGCGCTTCCCGCTCGGTCGGCCCCTGTTCCCCAACCACATACTCGACCAGGACCAGCTTGCTTGTGCTCGACATGGCCCGGCGACAGCTTTTCAGAAGAGATACTGCCTGCTCATCGTCCTAGTCATGCAAGATCAGCGAGAGCAGATAGAGATCGGCCCCCGGTGGTATCTCATCCTGCAAGACATTCCCGCTCACGATCTCACACCGTGCCGCCAGGCCTGCAACACGCGAAACCCGATCAGCCAGCCAATCGCCGGCAAGCCGCTGAACTGCCCAAGCGGCTGTGCCAGTGCGCACCCGAGAGAAGCCAGGGTGAACAGGCTCATCCCCAGCATGAGGAGGCGTTTGCGTCCATACTGGTCGGCCAGTCGCCCGCCGGTGACGAGCAGGACCGCAAACGCCAGATTGTACGCATTCAACACCCAACTGACCGCAGCCAAATCGCTCTTGAGGCTGGTTTGGATGGCAGGGATGGCGATATTCACAA
This sequence comes from Chloroflexota bacterium, assembly GCA_902810755.1. Next base: position 9,660 of record CADDYT010000136.1, on the reverse strand, counting down.
TCGTCAAGTCGAGGGTGCCCATGAAGTATCCAATGATCACCGCGGCCAGCGCCAACCACAGTCTCACCGGTGCGCTACCCCCGTTCAGAACAGAAGGTGATACGTGCGGTGCTCCAGTTGAAGCAAGGGTTGATTGTTCTGTTTGTTGCATAGTCTCCTCCCGCCACAACAGCATGACACGTCGAGGTCAGGTAGTGACCGCCATCGATCCAGGCGAACCTCCTGGAACGAACGGCTGCTATCAACTGGGGCAAACTGTCTGTATCACCCGGTCCCCAGATCAGGCGAGGACGGACAATCACTGTTGACAACTCCGGCGAATTGGCCGCCAGCACCAGATCTTCGGCCAGGCCCTTCGTCACCGCACATGTGGTTCCATCGGATCTCCCTCCGTTATCTATTCACTGTGCTGGAGACGTGTCCAGGCAGAGATGTAACTGGGGCCTATTGCCACACTACGTTGACTCACCATCGCCTCGCGGCAGCGTTCTGCCAGGGTATCGATCCCGATCTCCTCGGCTGTCGCGATGCCGTATTTGAGGATCACCGGCAACAGACTGCGTACCGATTCGGCGATGATCTCATACCAGCCCCAATCCGACCCGGCCCCCACAAAGGCATCGCAATGAAGCTGCGGGGCTGGCAAGCCCGCATTCAGGAACACCCGGTACAGTTGCAGACCAAAGCGACTATCCAGTCCCGCCCGTTGCAAGCCTTCCCTGCCCCAGGAATACATCTGCTCGTACAGTGGGACCAGGGGAAAGCTGGCTCCTGCAGGAGGAATGTCGATCTCCTGGAAAGCCACGATACCGCCGGGCCGCAGATGGCGTACCAGGTGGCGAAGCGCGGCGATAGGGTTGTTGAGATGCTGCAAGATACAGCGACCGACCACCGCATCGAACTCGGTGTCGAGCTGGAGCCGGGTGAGATCGCCTTCCACAAACGAAACCGTGCTGAACCCGGCGGCCTGTGTCCGCGCTCGCGCAAGAGCCAGCATGGCCGGGTTGCTCTCTATGCCGACCACCGCACCGGTTGGACCAACCAGGTCGGCAGCGAGCAGGGCAACGTCGCCTGCTCCACTGCCCACCTCCAGCACCTTCATCCCGGCTCGAATCCCTGCCCTCTTCAGCAGTCGTGTGGTCGTTGGTGCGAGGAGTGCGGCCATCGCCTGTAAGCGCCGGACTTCTTCTGTGGAGAACGCCATCACATAGCTTTGCCCTGCCGGATTGGTTGTGTTCATGTGATCCTCCTATCTCGTCGGCTTAATATTGTGATTGACATGAAAGAAGTTAGTCGGATCATAGGCGTTCTTGACGTGCACCAGTCGCTCGTAGTTGGGACCATAGCTGGCCCGCACAGCCGCCGACTCGTCCTCTTCACTGCCCAGGAAATTGATGTAGGTTCCGCTGCTCGCAAAGGGTTCTGTGGCCCTCCAGAGGTTGCGCACCCATCCGATTTGCCTGTCTGCCTCACGGGCTGCCTCCTCCCAGACGATCATGATTTGCAGGGAGTGGTAGTCCTGACGCAGCGCAAACGCCGTGGCAGTCGGATCAACACGGCTGGCCGCGCCATGCACATGCTGGAGCACGATTTGCGTCCAGGGCGCAGGCCGCGAGGTATGAGCCTTGATGATGGCATCGAAGAGTTCCTCGGAGAGCGTGGGCAGCGAGTGGGCTTTACTATAGTAGCAGCGTCCGGCTGGGACGAAGGCATCGAGCATTGAGATGAGTTCCAGGTAGGACATGGGGCGCACCATATCGGCCAGCGGAGCGCTGGCGGTCCTGATGGGTTCGAGAAGTCGTTCGCCTTCCGTCAACGATCCACAGTAGCAGAGGCCGAGAGCCAGCATCGGCCCGTCAGGAGTGCTTGCCAGTGCTGCACTGACCGTCAGGTCGTCGGCAGCAGTGCGCGTGAGGTCGCTATACAGGCGCAAGAGCTCTCTTGCCCTGGTCGGCGGATAGAGCAGCATGCCCGCCAGTAAGGTGTCCACCGGGTGCAGGCGAAACTCGAAGGTCGTGACAATGCCGAAGTTGCCGCTTCCCCCTCGCACGGCCCAGAAGAGGTCGGGATGCTCCTCAGCGCTGGCCCTCTTCACTCGTCCATCGGCCAGGACAATCTCGACGGCCAGCAGATTATCAATCGTGAGGCCGTATTTCCCCATCAACCAGCCGGTGCCACCGCCTAGCGTGAGACCGGCCAGTCCCGTCTCCGAGGCCGTTCCGACCGGGATGCCGAGTCCGAATGGCTGCATCTCGCGCAGGCATTCTCCCAGCGTGAGACCGGCCTGGACGCGGGCGATGCGCTTGACCGGATCCACCTGGACCCGTTTCATCGGAGAAAGATCGATGACGAGGCCGCCGTCACAGGTTCCGTTACCCGCGAAACTGTGTCCCCCACCACGCACGGCCACCTCAAGATGCTGATTGCGCGCGAACTGCACGGCCCTCACCACGTCAGCAACATCGACACAGCGGGCGATAGCCGCCGGATATTTGTCAATCATGCCATTCCACACCCGGCGGGCGTTGTCATAGGTTTCATCGCCCGGCACGATCAGTTCGCCATGGAGGTTGGCTTTGAAGTTTTGTAGGGTTGTCGGATTAATGGTCGTCTGAAACATAGAAACGCTTCATCCTTTTCTTCACTACAGAAACATCTCCCTTTGTTTTTGAATAGGAGAGAGCAAACGAGGGTCTGACTTTGCATTCTTGGATCAGCTATCTCCCGATCTCTTGCAGTTCAGGCTCACGGCCTGGCTCTTCACTACAGTCAGCGAAGAACTCATTCACTTGCCCGCCCTGTTTCATGCTTGAGCGGCGTGCGACAAAGAGCTTGCCTATCCTTCTCACCAGGTAGCTCATGCTGCCATGATGGCGCTGGCCTACCTGTGCAAGCAGACGCTCTTGTTCTGCCTCGCGCTGCAGTTGTGGACGATGCTCAAGCAGCAGCTTTTCGTGGATGACGCTGTTCGGCATCATGAGGATACTCCTTTCATAGGTGGAGCATAAGACAAAAACACGCATACCACTTAACACCGACTTATCATCTCTTCATCAAACATTTTCTGCTCCATCGCGTTGGCCATTTTCCTACCAGGGGGGTGACGCATCGCGTAGGTGAACAGAACCGAGAGAAAGCCAACGACCGCAAAGAGAGCCGCGAACAGCCAGGTGGTTTTGAAGGCATTGACCACCTGTGCATGTATGAGCGCAATGGCGTTGCTATTGGTCTGTCCCAGATGTGCATGAAGTTGCCCTGTGAGCACGCTGATCAAGACCGCCACCCCCAACACGATCCCGAGCTGCCGGAAGGTGTTGAACACACCGCTGCCCACTCCCAGTTTGGCGCGAGGTACCTCAGAGAGGGAGAGCACGGGCAGACTTTGAAATGCCATGCCGATCCCGCCCCCCATCACCAGGCCGCGCCAGACGATGTCCCGATAGGAGGCTTCAGGACTGAGGAGACCCAACAGGCCAAGCCCAAGCGCGGAGAGAGCCATCCCTGCCAGGCACATCACATACGGGCTGATCCTGCTGCTCAACTTGCCAGCTAGCAGCGAGGCGACAAAACCGGCCAGTGCAAAGGGAATCAATGCAAACGCCGCGTGGAGTTGGCTATAGCCTAGTGCATTCGTGAAGAAGAGCACGGCGATCAGCGTTGCCCCCTGGAGCGTGATGCCTAACAGGAGAGCGGTGATGTTCATACCAGTAAAGCTGGGTGCTTTGAACAAGCTGAAGTCCATGATCGCCTCGCGTTGCCATACCTCAACCAGAACAAAGAGGATCACGCTTCCCACTGCCGTGCCAACGAGCGACAGGATGGGCAAAGAGGACCAGCCCCACCCGTTCCCCTCGATGATTGCCAGCACCAGGCAAAACATCGACACGCTGAGCAGGAGGATGCCGGGTACATCGATACGCCTGCTCACGTCAGGGTCGCGAGTCTCCGGTACAAAGAGCAACGTCAGTCCTATCCCCAGTGCACCGATGGGCAGGTTGACCAGGAAGATCCAGCGCCAATCAAAAGTCTGGATCAGAAAGCCACCGATGACCGGACCCAATGCCGCACTCAGGCCTCCCACTGCTCCCCAAACGCCAATAGCCACGCTGCGCTTTTCACGGGAGAAGACGGCCATGATAATCGCCAGGCTCACTGGTGTCAGTCCGGCTGCGCCAGCCCCCTGGAGTGCGCGGAACCCGATCAGCCAGCCAATCGCAGGCGAGCCACTGAGGTGTCCACATGCCTGCGCGAGGGCGCAGGCGAAGGAACCCAGGCTAAACAGGAGCATGGCGAGCAGAAACAGACGCTTGCGTCCATACTGGTCGGCAAAGCGTCCTACGGTGACCAGGAGTACTGCATATACCAGGTTATAGGCATTGAGGACCCAACTGATCGAGGGCAAATCCGTTTTCAGGCTGGTTTGTATGCTTGGAATGGCGATATTCACGATGGTAGTATCGAGCACGGCCATGAAAAAGCCAGAGAGCACAGCCGCCAGGACGAGCCACGGTCTGATAGCCTTGCTACGTACCGCCAACATTGGGGATGGCACCTGGGCAGTGCCGCCCTGGAAAGATGTCGGTTGTTTCGTTTGTTGCATTGTATACGCTACTTTCTACGCTCTTCGTCGATGGTCCTTACACTCTCGAAGGACCGCCAGGTACATTGTGATGGGATACATCCTGCTCCCTCTTTCTTCTCACAGTATTTTCTGTCTTCCCTCCAGGTTAATGCAGAGTTCCCCATTGCCGCCGACGCTCCCATTCGGGGCTGTCAATAGGATCCGTGCTATCGGCGCCCCACCGTATGGCTGCTAGATCGAGTACTAACAGTGCCATGAACAGCACCATGACGATGACCATCGCACCCTCCTTCCTTACAGGTCCAGTTTGCCACTCTCGATCAGATGCTTGAGGAATTCCCAGTGGTGCAGCAGTTCCGCCCGGTCGCTGCCGCCCGTCTGGTACCACTGCCGCAGCCAGAGCAGCGCCACGATTTCTTCTTCGGTAAAGCCGCACTGGGCAAGCGTCTCTCTTTCAGGTTTGACTGTTTCCACATGTGTTTCCATCTGCTGCTCTCACCCCTTTGAATTTGTGACAGGCTTTGCTTGCCAGAGAGGAGTAGGACTCTCTCTGCGTCTTACAGGATACAGGAAAAAAGCGCCGGCAACTTAGCGCCGACTTATCATCTCTTTAACAAGAAGTTGCTTTTCTCGATCTTTCTTCCAACCGAAGAGCAGAGGAGCGCAGTAAGATCAGAGATTGAGCTTATGTAGAGCATTGGGGAGTGGCAAGGAGGAAGGGGGAGGAGTGATCGACAGGCATCTATCAGGAATCTCGCCGAATCAGTATGGCTGATTGGCTGCCACCCCAGGAAGACTGGTCGTGCAGAGCGAGAATTGCCTGGCACTCCTCGGGAGTACAATCAAGCAGCAGTTTGATTTCCGCGATACGTTTCTGTCCGTCTACTGTGACGAGCAGTGCAGTCACCTGCCTGGCGGACCGGCTGCCTATCCAGACATCAATCCCACCGCCGTCACCCGAGGTCGTCCCTTGCAGGTATCCATAGTCCAGGGGATAGATAAACGCTGGATAGCGAGGATGCGCCGTCCCACGAGGACGATCGATCACTATTTCGCTCTTCGAGACCAGCCTATCAAGTGCCTGCCAGAAATGAGCCTCACCATCCATTTGCTCCTCCTATTCTTACCGTGTGGTGCCTACCCAGGCAACGGCCTCGCGCCAGACTAAGCCTTCAAAGGCATCCGGGCGTTCTCCCCAGGCCTGGATTTCAGCACACAGGGTTTCTAACGTTGCTGCATCTGACCATCCTTGCTGCACCACGGTCTCCTGAAAGGAAGGAGAGCGCAGGCGTGCCATCAACGCTCTTGCAGAAGCTCTGGTTCGCTCCAACGTCCCGTTGCTCACGCAACTGGCCGACGCCTCGACCCGAGTGAACCCTGCCTCTAGAAGCAGGTGGCACTGCTGTCGAGCGTAAGTAGGGCTGGCCCCATTGGAAGCGGCAACCAGGAGAGCAAGACGCCGAGCCTCCTCGACACCTGGCAGAACAGGCTCAAAGAACCAGAGACTGTAGTCCGTATCACGGATCCCCACGAGGCCATCCGGCTTGAGGACACGGTGAAATTCTCGCAGCACACACAGCGGATCACGTACATGATACAAGGTCGCGTGGGCGAACACCGCGTCAAAGGACGCATCGGCAAAGGGGAGCTGGTACACGTCGCCAACGAGAAACTGCGTATGAGACACTTTCCGCTCTGCTGCCAGGGCCTTGGCCCGCTCAATCTGGAGCGGTTCGATATCGATCCCGACCACTCTTCCAGGGGAAACCACTTCTGCCAGGTCAAGGGTGATGGAGCCAGGACCGCATCCAGCATCCAGCAGAGACATGCCCGCATGCAGATGAGGCAGAAAGAAGCGCGCATGGGAGGCTGCCCTTCTCTGAACCATCCACTGATGCACGTGCTCGCTGTAGCCAGGTTCATAGCACTCCCTGGCTAAGGACAAATGCCGGCCGTCAAAGTACAATGAGTCCTGGAAAGTGTTACGATCTGCCGTCATGTTGCCATTCTCTCTAAACAGGTGCCTCTCAGCCATTAACGGCTTCGAACGTACCGATATGCCTCCCAGACCGGGTTCAGCGGAATAAGCGGTGGTACGATTGCCACGATCACGATGAGGACGAGATTCTCCTGCAATGGGAGAAAGAAGGTACCAATGCCCATGAGCGCAATGAGCACTGACCAGGACATCAGCCGTTTCGCCCCATACGTATTGATCTGCTGCCATTTGGCCTCGGACTCGAAGGACTGACGAAAGCGAAATCCATAGAACGTGTTCCTGGGCACCGAGCCTCTCAACAGCGGAATGCTGATCGCGACGCAGAGCATTCCAGTTCCGACATCGAGCACTCCCAGGATCGCATTGATCAGATGCATTATATCTCCTTTTCACATACGAGCGTTCTCGTAGCAAGCAGCGTCAATTCCCCTACTCGCCCACCCCATCCAGCAGAATGCAGCCCCGGTCGCCATCCACCGTCACAAGCTGACCATCCTGCACCGCCTTCAGCAGGCCAGGGATGTTGACCACCGCCGGAAGGCCAAACTCACGGGCCACAATCGCTCCGTGCGAGAGGTAGCCGCCGGTCTCCATCACCACCGCACAGGCACGCAGGAACAGCGGCGTCCAACCTGGATCGGTGGACGGTGCCACCAGGACTTCGCCAGCCTGCAGCAGGCGTCCTTCACTGGGGTGGTGAATGATGCGCGCCTGCCCCGTTGCGTGACCAGGAGAAGCCGCGACGCCGCGCAGCTCCCGCGCATTCCTGCTGGCTTGTCCTCCTGCGTGATGCACGGTGGGCATCGCTTCGTTCTCAGTGGCAGAGGGTAGCTCAGCAGGGCGTCCCCGGGCATCGCAGATGAAGATATCCGGGGGCGCCTCGGCCAGCCATCTGTTGCGCTGCGCCTTGCGGTCTGCCACCAGCGCTCGCGCTCCCCGTCCATCCCACTGCTTTTGTAAGAACGCCACCAGGTCGGACCAGGTCAGGAAGAACACATCCACCTGCTCATCCAGCACCTCTGCCTCAACCATGCGCCGCCCGATCTCCAGTGCGATCTTGCGCAGCGGTTCGAGGAGGGCGACCATCGTTGACTTTCCTGCTTCGCGCTGGGCAGCGGCACGCCGTGCGCGCTCAGCCAACCAGGAGACCAGCCGGCGCAGCCAGAGCGGGAGACGGACTACCTCTGCCTGGGCCGCCTGGCGTTTCTGTTGGGCCATATTGAAAGGTGCTTCGAGCGAGTGCTGAGCCAGCAGTGCCCGGACCGCATCGAGCAAGTACGTCGGATCCTCGTTCCAGCGCGGGTTGGCAAGCTCGGTTTCGTAGACACCCCGGTGCCCAAAGTCGTCCAAAAAAGCGGCGAGCGCCTGGCGAAATGGGGAATGTTCAGGAAGGCTTCGCCAGCCCTGAGGGTCAAGTGGTGCTGCTGCCAGGTAGGTGCGAGCAGCCGGATCATGCGCCGCCGCAGCCGCCACGTCATAGAGCCGGTAGCCCTGCTCGGCGCTGACTACCTCACGGCTGCCCGCCATCAAGGCCGAGGCCAGGGCTTGACCCTGTCCCGGGCGCTCGCGCCCAAGCAGATGCGCGAGGAGCTGTTCCCAGATGCCACTCAGATTGGCAAGCTGGAAACGCGCCCCAAAGGCCTGGCCCAGGTCAAGGAGCTGCCGCAGGAGGGCGAGGAGGTCGGCGAGGGAGAGATCGGTCAGCGACAGGCGTGTATACGTGCGCGCTTGCGCACGCACCCGTGTGATCTCGCCTGGAAGCGTGCGTGCATTGCGTGTACTGGCGCGCAGCAAGCGGAGTTGGGCGCGTCTGCGGCGCAACCCGCTCCAGCCGCGAAGTGGATGCTGTGACGGAACGGGGATCTCCGGCTGGTGCCCACCCAGGCTCTGATTGAGTTCGTGGGGCAAAAGTCCAAAGGCGTCGTAGGAGACCCACTGCATGGTGGTCAAATCGAAGTAAGCCCGCCCATGAAAGCGGCGGATCAGTTCCATGCCCTCGGGCAGCCGGTACCCGATCGTGCGGTAGGGCGCGTACAGAATAGCATCGACGGTCAACTGGACGATGCTCCAACTGAGTGGCGTCTGCACCCCGGTCACGGCATCTTTCAGGTTGGCGTTCGACCAGATCGTAGGGAGTGCAGCCACGGCAGGAAAGGTCACGCGCGGGAGGTGGGTGACCGGACGCGCCTGCACAAGCCAGAACTGCTCACCGTCAGAGGTCCACTCAACGTCCTGGGGTTCCTGCCCATCTCCCAAGGCCCACAGCACCCGGCGCACCAGGGAGGCTAGTGCAGCAGCCTGGTTATCGGAGAGCACCTGCACTCGCTTCTGCACGCGCTCGATGCGCAGAGGTTCACCATCGGCACGCTGCACGACCGTGATCGCTTCAGGAGAGACCGTGCCGCTCATGACGGCCTCACCCCAACCGGAAGCGGCATTGATGGTCACGCGGTCGCGCTGGCCAGTGCGCGGGTCGCAGGAGAAGGCCACCCCTGCCGCAATGGGCGGCGACTCTTCTGGTCCCGTCACCAAGGCACAGATCACCACGGCGCAGGCGACGTCGTCATCAGCCAGCCCCTCATATCGGCGGTAGGCCAGGGCGCGCGGCGACCAGAGGGAAGCATAGCAACCTTTGATCGCCCGCACGACCTCCTCGAGACCCTTCACATGGAGGAAGCTTTCGTGGACACCGGCAAACGACGTGGCGGCACTATCCTCGGCGGTTGCACTGGAACGCACAGCAACTGGCACATCAGCCAGCCTCGCATCCGTCAGGAACGTGTGTACGGCACACATGACATCCGCCGAGAGCGGGGTCGTTGCAATCGTGGTCCGTAAGGTGTCCAGGATGCCAGTGATCTCACGTTCGGCACCGCCCCCGCCCTGAACATGCGCCAGTTCGGCACACAGAGATTGGAGCTTCGGCTCAGCCATGAACTGCGTATAAACGTCGGCGACGAGGATGCCGCCCCTGGGCACCGGAAAACCATAGCGGTGCAGCCGTCCCAGGTTCCATCCTTTGCCACCAACGCCCGGAGGGCCCAGGGATACCGCATCCTCATAGGAGACAATGTACTGG
>CADDYT010000135.1 GCA_902810755.1 Chloroflexota bacterium | reverse complement strand
TGACCTGACTCATGCGGGTGACCTGCCCCGGCGGTGACCTGATGCGTGCGGCTGGCCTGCTCACTTCTTTTCCATGCTCCTCAAAGCTGGATTGGCCAGCAGACTTATAGTCGTTGCCAGATAGCACGCGCCGACGACGAGCAGGCTGGCCTGGATGCCGATGGCCTGCACGAGATAGCCGCTGAGAATGACGCCGAGGGGCATGCCCAGGAAGACGCCCGCTGTTGTGGTGCCGAAGACGCGCGCCCGCATCTCTTGCGGCACCTGTTCCTGCTCCAATGTTGTCATAATCGGGTTCAGCGGCCCGGCGGAGAGGCCACTGAGGACGTTGGTGACGATGAGGATGGCAAGCGGCGGCACCAGCGCCATAATCCAGAAGCGCAGGCTGATCAGGATGAAGCAGACGCTGAAGGTCAAACGGCGCGGCAGGCGGTGGCCGATAGCACCGAAGATGAGCGTTCCCGCGAAGGCCGCGCCTCCAAATGCTGCTACCAGCACTCCAAGCACAACCGCGCTACCGAAGAAGTGCTTGATATAGTCGGGATAGATCACGGCAAAGTGAGCCTCGTCGAGCATGTTGGTAATCATCACCGTCAGCACGATGGTCAGGATGAGCGGGCTGTGGCGAATGAAGCGCAGGCCTTCCAGCAGGTCTGCCACGTATTTACGTACTCCCTCGCTGCTGGCAAGGGCAGCCATTTTCGGCACCGCCATCCCGATCAGCAGGGCCGAAATGAAGAAGGACGCGGCATCGACGACAAGCAGGTTGCTGGTGCCGCTAAATGCGATCAGCAGCCCGGCTAGCGGCGCGCCGATGAAACCGGAGACGCGCCGGATGCCATCGCTGAGCGCGTTGGCTCGTTCCAACGGAATAGTAGTCAGCGCCACGAGGTCTGGTATCATCGATGAGCGCGCGGTCATGCCGGGCGCCTGTAGCAGTCCGGCGCAGAAAACCAGCGCCAGCAGTTGCCAGAAGGCCAGCCCCGTCGTGTAGTAGAGCAGGGGAATCAGCCCCACGCTCACGCCGCTGGTGATGTCGCTCACCACGCTCATGCGCTTATAGCCCAGGCGATCCACCAGCGCGCCCCCAAAGAAGGCCGAGATAATGGTGGGCAGCGTTGAGAAGAAGGCTGCGATCCCTGTCTTTGTCACGCTGCCCGTCGTTTGCAACACGAACCAGGGCACCGCCAGCGCCATCAGTATATCGCCGACGTAGGAGATGGTGTTGGCTCCATAGAACGCGAACAGGGGGAGATTTTTTGTTCGCGCCACCTCTCCGCTTTGATGCTCTACGATATTTTTCATCGCCCGACTCTCTCGATACGCAGTGTTTCATAGGTATCGCGCGCGGACACGGCCACAATTCTCTCCGCGTTGGTCACGCTCTCAAAGGTGGTGACGATAGCGGGTCGTCCCTCGGCCTCTATTTCCTGCGCGGGCAATATGCGTATGCGCGGGTGTTCTCGCTTGAAATCTTGCAATTCAGGCAAGGACAGTACCATGAATTCGAGCGATGACCAGCTATAGTCGTCAGGCGTGCAGTGATCGCAGCAGTGAAAAACGCCGTGACGGTTACGATGCCAGGGTGTCAGGCTCGGATGGTCCGAGGGGCCTCTTTGCAGCAGGCAGGGCCGACCGCAGTGCATGCATGGCACAACCAGTGTCAGCAGATTGGGCTGGTAGTAGCTATAATCCCACTTGTAGACCCGTGAAAGCGCTGGTTTGTAGCCCTTCACGCCGCCCAGGATTTTGGGCAAGTATGTGTGCTGCATAGGGTTTTCTGGGTCGGGGAAGCATAGTGGGCAGGTGAGCCACAATTCGCCCCCTTCTCGATCATAGCGTCCCTTGAGCCGTCGCTGGCCGCACATATCGCACCAGATGCTGGTCTCCTGCCATTGACCACTCGTTTCCAGGTTCAGGCCATCCGATTCCTTCAGTGGGCCATACGCGGCCATCTCCTGGCTAAACTCTCTGGTCAACACGCGGCGCAGGGCAATTTTCCCACGCTGCAAGCGCATAGCTGCTGCGCTGGTATTGATGCCCAGCTTTGCCGCAACCTCTGTCAGCGGTGATTCCTGCACATACCGCTCAATGAGCACTGCGCGTGTCTCCAGCGGCAGCAGCGCCATAGCCCGGTCGAGCAGCTCGATCAGTTCCTTGCGTTCAAGCTCGACCTCAAGATCAACATTGTCCGCCAGCCGGTCCTCAAGCTCTACGAGCGGCGCTTCGGTACCGGGGCGCGCCTCAATCAGGTGGGCGGATTGTCGCCCCTGCTTGCGCTGCCAGCGCAGGCACACGTTGCGCGCAATGCCGGAAAGCCACTGGAGAAACTTTTCCTGGTCGCGCAGTTTCTCTATATGCCGCCATGCTTCCAGCAGCGTCTCCTGCGCCAGGTCTTCGGCCACATCTGCGTTACCCGTCAGCGCCGCGCAAAGCCCTACCAGCCGCGAGCGTTCCAGCGCCAGCGAAACCTCCAGCCCGTCTATAATATCGATCAAATCAGCCATAGTTCATGCTCCTGCACAAGTGTAACATATTCACCTCACCTGCTGGAGATATGTCGCCTGTAGAGGGGAAAATATAACGCCAAAAACTGGTTTTACGGCTGTTCGTCTTCTGTATCTATTTTGATGGTACCTGGCAGTCTGGTTCTTGCCATCTGAAATCCATCTGGATAGGGTCTGCAATGGTATTCCGGTAGCTCAGGATGCGCCTCCAACCAGGAACGCGCCCGTTCTCGTGCATGCTGCTCATCTCTGGCATACACCTGTGTGATCTCCGTGTACTTGCCGTTCGTAGCGAATATTATCCATAGCGTAAGGATCGTCTCATGCATATCTATCCCTCTTTTTTGATTGTGTCATGTATTGACCTCATCAGGTTATCCTTATAAGGATAACCTGATGATACCCATACTGTCAAGGGTGAGACTTTGATACAATTTCGCCAACTACATGCAAGGATTACATAATGCGGGTACGGCTGAAGATCAAGGAAATAGCTGAGGCGAAGGGTTTTAATCAATCATCGCTCTCTCGTGCTGCCAATGTGGACTTCAAGACGGTCAAGCGGGCGTTTCGCGACCCGTACCGAGATATTGCTGTCAGCACGCTTGCCAAGTTAGCGCAAGCTTTGAAAGTAGACATCTCTGAACTGGTAGAAACGTTGCCAGATGAAGGATAAGTCTTCTCTCCATTATTGCGTCATGTTATAATCATCTCAGAGACTGGCAACAGAAGCGAAGGGCGAAAATATGAAAACACTGCGCTGGAACTCACGCGACCTTGAATTTTTGCCGGATGACGGCAAGCGATACGAAATTGTTGATGGAGAATTGTACGTGTCAAAACAATCACACTGGCAACACCAGTTTGTCTGTGGGAGAGTGTTTGCTGTACTTGATGCATGGAGCAGCCAGACAAAAGCTGGTATGGCAAACCTCGCGCCAGGACTGATCTTTGGGGATGAGGATGATGTCGCACCAGATGTGATCTGGATTAGCCGTGAGCGTTTATCAGCCGCACTCCATGCGGATGGCAAATTGCATGCCGCACCAGAACTGGCTGTTGAAGTGCTGTCTCCTGGCTCTACCAATGAGCATCGAGATCGCGAGGTAAAGGTCAAGCTCTATTCGCGCCGGGGCGTTCAAGAGTACTGGGTCATAAGCTGGCAAGACCAGCGGGTCGAAATCTATCGCCGAGAGGAAGGGGTACTCACGCTTGCCAGAACGCTGTACAGGGATGACACGCTACAATCTCCTCTGTTCCCAGGATTCTCCTGCCCTGTCAGCCACCTGTTCGTCAACGCTTTCTAGCTGTTTGGCATGATGCATTGTGTCAAAAAGGTCGACAGAACCATGGCATGCCATGACAAAGGCCCCCTTCACGTGTCATGCTGAGCGCAGCGAAGCATCTGAGGTAGACCGGCGAAGAGGTTGGAGCCAGGGAGCAGGCCAGCTGCGCCCCTACTAATCGACGAAGCAGCGCCGATATATGAAGTAGTTAGTAGGGGCGCAGCTGGCCTGCTCCCTGGCTCCCCTTTCCTGGCCCACTACAGGGAAAGATTACCGCTTCACTCCAATCTTTACCGCATTCCCATCCAGTTCAACCTCGGACGTGTAGTCGCTGCCTGCCGTTGAACCGACGGTGAGCGAGCTGGCCAGGGTTTCGCTGCGGATGTAGTGTTCGTGGGCGGCGAGCAGGGGGCGCAGATCGAAGCCGTTGCGCGGTTCGAGCGTGATCTCGATGCGGTCGACGAGATCGAAGCCGGCCAGTTTGCGGGCATCCTGGACGAAGCGCACGAGGTCGCGCGCTGTGCCTTCCAGTTGCAGTTCCGGCGTGATCGTCGTGTTGAGCGCGATCAACAGGCCATCGCCCTCGGCCACCGTGTAGCCTTCGGGTGATGTGGCCTCTACCAGCACCTCGCCCGGCCCCAGGGTGATGGTCTGGCCGTTCGCATTCAGTTCAACGGGCTCGCCTGCTTCCAGCGCGCGCGCGACCTTCGTTGCCTCGGCGCCATGCAGGGCAGCCAGCGCCTGCTTGATGGCCGGGATGAGCCGCCCGTACTTCTTGCCCAGGATGGGCAGGTTAGGCTTGAAATGGTATTCCACCAGCCCATCTTCGACGCCCAGGAAGCGCACCTGCTTGATGTTGAGTTCCTCGCGCAGTTCGTTCTCGAAGCGGCGCAGCCCCTCGTTGCCGCGCGTGGCCCGCACCAGCAATTCGCTTAGCGGCTGGCGCACGCGCAGGTTTGCCGCCTGGCGGGCAGAGCGGCCCAGACTCACGGCTTCCAGCAGCAGTTCGGTATCTTCCAGCAACTGGCGGTCGATCCATGCTTCGTTGGCTTCTGGCCACGCGGCAAGGTGGACGCTTTCCGGCGCGCTCTCATCTACGCGAGCCACCAGATTCTGGTAGAGGGCCTCGCTGACGTAGGGCGTGAACGGGGCCAGCAAGCGGGCCAGCGTTGTCAGACAGGTGTAGAGCGTGAGATACGCTCCCTGCTTGTCGTTGTCGTTCTCCGCCTTCCAGAAGCGGCGGCGATTGCGCCGCACGTACCAGTTCGACAGTTCCTCGACGAAGCGTTCGATCGCTTTGGCCGGGCCGTAGATGTCGTAATCTTCCAGCATGGCCGTCACGTCTGCTACCAGCGCGTTGAGCCGCGCCAGCGCCCAGCGATCGATGGGCTGCAACTCCACGCTTGCCAGCGCCTCGTTGAGCTTCTCGCCTGTGGGCGGCTGCCAGCCATCGACATTGGCATAGGTGACGAAGAAGCCGTAGGTGTTCCACAGCGTGCGCAGGAACTGGCGCTGCAACTCGCCCACGTACTCATACGAGAAGTTGCGCGGGTTGTAGGGCGGGGCCGAGGCGAACATGTACCAGCGCGTCGCGTCCGCGCCGTACAGGTCCAGCAGCTTCCACGGGTCGGCCACGTTGCCCTTCGACTTCGACATCTTCTCACCCTTCGCATCCAGAATGTGGCCCAGGCAGATCACGTTCTTGAAGGCGGGCCGGTTAAAGAGCAGCGTCGAAAGCGCGTGCAGCGTGTAGAACCAGCCGCGCGTCTGGTCGATGGCCTCAGAGATGTAGTCTGCCTGCTTCGCCACCTCGTACATCTCCTGATTCTCGAACGGGTAGTGCCACTGCGCCACCGGCATAGCGCCGGAGTCGAACCAGCAGTCGGCTACGTCCGGCACGCGCTTGAATGTGCCATTGCTACACTCGCGACACGCCCACGTCACCTCATCGATGTATGGCCGGTGCAGGTCTAGCTCGCTCAGGTCGCGCCCGGCACGTTCGGACAACTCCTTGACCGAGCCGACGACCTCGGTCTTGCCGCAGCTATCGCAGACCCAGATGGGCAGCGGTGTTCCCCAGTAGCGTTCGCGGCTCAGCGCCCAGTCGATGTTGTTTGCCAGCCAGTTGCCGAAGCGCCCGTGCTTGATGTGATCCGGCACCCAGTGAACCTGCTCGTTCGTCGCCAGCAGTTCGTCCTTCAGTTCCGTCGTGCGGATGTACCAGGACGGCTTGGCATAGTAGAGCAGGGGAGTATGGCAGCGCCAGCAGAACGGGTAGCTGTGCCTGACGCGCTCGCCCCGGAAGAGGATGCCGCGCTCCTGCAGGTTGCGCGTGATCAGCGGGTCGGCCTCTTTGAAGAACAGGCCGCCGAAGCCCAGTTCGTTAAACTCAGGCAGGACGTTGCCCGCCAGATCGACCGAGAAGAGGGTGGGCAGACCGTATTTGCGCCCGATCTCCAGATCGCCATAGGCCGGGGCGATATGCACGATGCCGGTGCCATCCTCAAGCGAGACGAAGTCGTCGGCCACGACATGGTAGGCGCGTTCTCGCCAGTCCGCAGCCTCGTTTGGCCCGGCCACGCCGTTGAACAGCGGCTCGTAGCGCAGGCCGCGCAGCTCTTCACCGGTGAAGCGCGCCAGCACGCTGAAATTGCCCTCGCCCAGCACCTGCTGCGCCAGAGGTTCCACCAGCACGAGTCGCTCTGACCTTTCCCCACCTGTGTATTCCACCAGCACGTAGGTCGCGTCGGGCTTCACAGCCAGGGCAGTGTTGGCAGGCAGCGTCCACGGCGTGGTCGTCCAGGCCAGGAAAGCGGCGTCCCGCAGTTCGCCGTCCAGAGGATGATTACCCGGCAGGTGGCGGAAGCGCACCCAGACCGAAGGATCATCCACCCCCTCCTCGAAGCCCAGCGAGACCTCGTGGTCGGAGAGCGAGGTGCCGCAGCGTGGGCAATGCATCGTCACCTTGTAGTCGCGGAAAAGCAGGCCGCGCTGCCAGAGCGTTTGCAGAATCCACCACAGCGACTCGATATAGTCATTATGATAGGTCACATACGGGCGCTCAAGGTCGATCCAGAAGGCGATGCGGTCGGTCAGGCGCTCGAACTCTTTGACGTAGCGCCACACGCTCTCTTTGCAGGCCTGGTTGAACTCGGCGATGCCATATTTCTCGATATCCGGCTTGCCGCTGAAGCCCAGTTCCTTCTCAACCTCCAGTTCCACCGGCAGGCCGTGCGTATCCCAGCCGCCTCTGGCGCCGATGACGTGCTGGCCGCGCATGCGGTGATAGCGAATGACGATATCCTTCACCACGCGGGCTTCGATATGATGCACGCCCGGTCGCCCGTTGGCCGTTGGCGGCCCCTCAAAAAAGACAAATGGGCGCGAGGTGTCGCCGCTCTCTAACACCTTTTGAATGACGCCATGCGCGCGCCACCACTCGTCAATCTCCTGCTCAAGCGCGGGAAACGATTGCTTTGTGTCGACGTTTGTAAACACCTGCTTAACTCTCCTGTTTTCCTCAAAAAATGCATAAAACCATAAAAAAAGCCCCATCCCGTAAGGGACGAGGCAAAATAGCTCGTGGTACCACCCTGTTTGACGCCCAATGCCAGCCGACAACGGTACAAACCATTGACGGACCGCACAAAGCGCCCACTCAATGAGATGCCATCACATCTCTGCCCCGCTAACGGTGGGCAAGTCCGGTTCGCTTACTCTGCTGTCCTCGCTTCATCCGGGTCAGAACAGCCTTTCAGCCTCCAGTTTCAGGAGTGATATTCGGCGGAAGACCGGGTGCGGCTTTCACCTTGCCCGCACTCTCTAGACCGGTCTCTCCCCGCCTACTCGTCTCCATCAACACCTTTTGCCGTATTCCCATACTATTCCATTTTCTGGCGAGATAATCCTACCATATCTCTCCCTTTCTGTCAAACAATTTGCGACGAATGGGTATTCCTTAAATCAAGGATTGACATCCGTCTGATAATGCCACAGCAGCTTGCCATTCCCGGCAGAAAGCGCGTAGACCATGCCATTTTCAGCGCCGACGTAGAGGATGTTGCCAGCCAGGATGGGCGCGTTCGTGCTGGTAGCGGCGATGGGGTAGTTCCAGAGCAGGGAGCCGTCGCTTTCGCGCAGGGCATAGAGCGTCGTCTGATCTTGCAGACTGTTGCCGCTGGTGACATAGAGGACGCCGTTGGCGAGTTGCGCGCTGCCTGGGGAGATATCTGTCTCGTCCTGCCAGAGCAACTTGCTGTCGCTGCCTCGCATGGCATAGACATAGCTGTGGTTGGTGAGGTTGGTGTTGATGTTTTCGGTACCGTAGATGACGCCGTTGTCGACGGCGAACCAGTTAGCGAAGCTATCGGTGCCGTTGTTCAGTTCATTGCGCCAGAGCGTCGTGCCATCGTTGACGCGCAGGGCGTAGAGGTCGGTCAATATTTGCTTATGCGGCATGGTTCTGCTGAGTAGCGCCATTGCCTGTAGGAACGAATTGACCGTCAGGGCCTGCATGGGAGCGGCGGCGCTGGATGCTGTCGGGTAGATGGCTTTTTGCGTGGCGACATACAGCACATCATCGGCCTGCTGCATCCAGAGCGAGGGGCCGGAGAGCGTGGTGTGCCAGAGCAGCCTGCCATCGCTGGCGCGCAGCGCAAAGATTGTGCCGTCCCATGTCCCCACATAGGCCACGCCGTTGATCACATTCGGCGCATCGAGTGGCTTACTTGATTTGTACTGCCAGAGCAAGCTGCCATCATCGGCGCGCAGGGCGTAGGCGGTTCCCGGCCCGCTGTCTCCCTGATGCGAACTCAGGTAGAGGACGTCGTTGACGACGGTGGCAATGTAGGTGTTGTCCCCGGCGGTAAAGTGCCATGCCTGCGTGCCGTCATTTGCGTGCAGCGCCACCACGCCGTTGGGCGCGTCGAGGTAGAGCAGGCCGTTTGCCACTACCGGCGCGGGAACGTAGTTGTAGCCCGCGTGATATACCCAGAGCCGGGCGCCATCGCTGGCTCGCAATGCAAATACATTGGCCGATCCCGACTGACCAATATAGGTGGAGAAGTAGACGACGCCACCTGTGACCACCGGAGGTTCGTCGACGGCCCCATCAATTTTCGTGCGCCAGAGCAAGGCTCCATTGTTGGCCTGCAAGGCATAGAAGGCATTATTGGTCGTGCCAACATAGGCAACCCCATTAACGACCACTACCTGCGTGCTATATCCGTTTGTCGCGGCGGCATTGACTGGCTGCACCGCCGACGTGGGCAGCACGCGCGCGTTAATTGCGGATGGGGTTGAAGCTGTGGCGCTGGCAGCTGTGGGCGACGATTTTACCTGGCCGCCGGTTTGCGCCGGGGCGCCGCAGGAGAGCAAGAAGCTGGCGAAAAGGATGGTCAGGACAAAGAACACTATTTTCTTGCCACCGTAAGTCTGATATGCTTGTTTTCTCATATGATGCCTCCACTGGTTACCTGTTCGCAGCGCGAATCGTTTGATGTGTACCTGTTCAGTAGTATAGGAGAGAGAACTGAAATGAAACTGAAATGGAGTTGAAAAAGAGCAGAAAAGCGGAAATCCCTTGAGTCAGGCGGTGTTTCGTGATATAGTTTGCCCTGGTATAGACTGAACGAGAGAAAGACAGTCTGGAATATCGTCATTGAGGTGTGGCCGTTCAGGTCAGGGGGCATCGAGAGGAATGGTTGTGCGGCCACGCGCCCCGGAGTATATATATGGCAGGACTGGAGGGAAAAACCCTCAATCACTATGAGCTGCGCCGACTGGTGGGCAGGGGAGGGATGGCCGATGTCTACGAGGCTATGGACCTTGCCAACCAGCGAATAGTAGCCGTCAAAATTTTTAAGCGT
The DNA here is from genome assembly GCA_902810755.1 of Chloroflexota bacterium. Next base: position 8,109 of record CADDYT010000135.1, on the reverse strand, counting down.
GAGGACGAAGAGATGCTGCAACGCTTCATTCGCGAGGCGCGGCTGATGCGTTCGCTGCACAACCCTCACCTGGTTTCCGTCCTCGATTCGGGCGCGGGCCAGATTGATGGTGTGACTCGCTATTATATCGTTATGCCGTTTTTGCCCGGCGGAACGCTGCGCTCGCGCATTCGTCGCCAGGGTGGCTTGCCCTTAGAAGAGGTCTGTCGCGACCTGCGCGATATCGCTTCCGCCCTTGATTATATCCACAGCCTGGACATCATCCATCGCGATATCAAAGCCTCCAACGTGTTGATCGGGGCCGATGGTCGCTGCTACCTCTCTGATTTCGGCATTGCTCGCCGCACCGCCGACGCTACGCAGTTGACCAGTACCGGCAATGTGCTTGGCACCGTCGATTATGTCGCGCCGGAACTCTTTGAGACCAATCGCAAGGCAGACGCGCTCAGCGATCTCTACTCGCTGGGTGTCCTGCTCTATGAGATGGTTACGGGCCAGCTTCCCTTCACCGCCGAGAACCAGATTGCCCTGGTGACGATGCATATGAACAAGCGCCCGCCCGCACCGCGCACCATCGCGCCCCACGTCCCGGCTCAAGTTGAGCGCGTCATGATGAAGGCGCTGGAAAAGAAGCCAGAACAACGCTACAGCAGCGCCACCGACCTGGCAAACGCTTTCTGCCGTGCCGTCGGCAACAATAAAGATGGCGCGAAGTCTGCTTCTGCCATTGAACAGTCCCCGCTTGTCCTGCCTCCGATGGAACCCCTCAAGGTCGTCCCCGTTCACGGGCAGGATGCCCGGCCTCCTTCATACTTCGATTATCCAACGGTGGCCGCGACAGAGCCGTTCCCTGTTGGTGCAGGAGCTACGCCAGCTTTTCCCGAACCTGCGCCAGCCCCGGCTGGACAGAATTTCCATCCCGCCCCGGCTGCTCCCGCGCGCCGTTCCGCCTCCAGGAAACCACGCCGTCCGCGTCCATCTTACAGGCGTCGCGGCGTGATCGTCGCCGTGCTGGCCCTTATTACTTTGCTGGCGGTGCTGGTTCCCATCACCTACTTTCTTTTGAACGCTCACCCGTCATCCAATCCAGACGGCACGCAGGGGCAGACTACTGCATCACCCTCCGCCGGAACCTCAGCGCCGCCCACCGCCACGCCGAATCTGACGGCCACTGCCCAGGCGCAGGCGGCCATGACGGCAACGGCGCAGACCCAGGCCACACAGACGGCCATCGCCAGAGCAACGGCCACTGCCCAGGCGCAGGCCAGCGCCACCGCCGGCGTCATCCAGACCGCCACCGCCGGCAAAGCTACCTATCACGATCCGCTGAACGATGCTAACAATCCGGCAACGCAGAATGCTGGCTGGAACGGCCTGAATGGGAACGACAGCCACTGCCAGTTCCAGTCAGATGGCTACCATGTCAGCGAAGGCGTGAATTTGCATGGCTGCGGCGAGCAGACAACCTATGACAATGCGACGATCACCGTCAACATGGATATCCTCAGTGGCGACTCTGGCGGCCTCTTCTTTCGCGTCAATGCCAACGTGTTCGGCGCTTACTCAGGCTATCTCTTCCAGGTCAACAGTAAGGGGCAGTATAAAATCTGGCGCTCCAGTAACTTTAACTTCGGCAACGATACTCAGGTCTTTCAGGACTGGACGACCTCCTCCGCTCTCAAAACAGGATATAATGTAAAGAACACCCTTGAGGTGATTATGAACGGCAATACCATGTCATTCTACGCCAACGGGGTGTACCTGACGCAGGTGCAAGACTCGACCTATACGTCGGGCTTTGTCGCGCTCGGCGCCTTTAGCAGTGGCGACAACACCGAGGTGGTCTACAGCAACATCAAAATATATCCGATATCCTGAGATTGAAGGAGCATACAGTGAGGACACTGATTACTAACGGCTACATCGTGACGGCAGATGATGCCTTTACCGGTGATATTCTGATTGAGGGCGAGCAAATCGCGGCAGTGGGCGCGCCGGGAGCATTTGCCAGCGTACAGCCCGATACCGTGCTGGATGCGCGAGGAAAATATGTCTTCCCCGGCGGCATCGATGTGCATACGCATATGGAATTGCCGCTGCCCACCACCGTCGCCAGTGACGATTTTGAGACGGGAACCATTGCCGCCGCCTGTGGCGGCACCACCACTATCCTCGATTTCGCCAACCAGCGGCGCGGCCAGCCCCTGAGCGAGGCGGTAGAGACATGGCATAAGAAAGCCGGGGGTCGGGCCTCCATCGACTACGGCTTCCATGCCTGCATCACCGACCTTGCCGCCGCGCCGGAAGAGGCAATGGACGAGATGATTGCCGCCGGTATCACTACCTTTAAGCTGCTCATGGCCTATCCCAACACCTTCATGGTCGATGACGAGACCATTTACCGCGTCCTGCGCCGTTCCGCTCGCCTCGGCGGCCTGGTGATGGTCCACGCCGAGAACGGCATTGTCATCGATTTCATTGTGCGCGAGGCCGTTGCCGCCGGGCATACCGCGCCTATCTATCATCCCCTGACGCGCCCGGCCATCCTCGAAGGCGAGGCCACACAGCGCGCCATTACGCTGGCCACGCTAACCGATGCTCCGCTCTACGTTGTGCATGTGAGCTGCGCCTACTCGTTGCAGGCCGTCGCCGCCGCGCGCGTCAAGGGCCTGCCGGTCTGGGGCGAGACCTGCCCGCAATATCTCTATCTCAACGATAGTTGCTATACCGCGCCCGGCTTCGAGGCCGCTAAATTTGTCTGCACGCCGCCCATGCGCAGCGATGCCGATAACGAGGCGCTCTGGCTCGGCCTGCAGCGCCGCGAACTCTCCGTCGTTGCCACCGACCACGCCGCCTTCAACTACAAAGGGCAGAAAGAGCTGGGTCGCGACGACTTCACGAAGATCCCCAACGGCATCCCCGGCGTCGAGCATCGCGTCATGCTGCTTTATCAGGGCGTGCGCACGGGCAAACTCTCGCTCTCGCACTTCGTCGATCTCATCTCGACCATGCCCGCCAAACTCTTTGGCCTCTTCCCGCGCAAGGGCGCCATCGCCCCCGGCAGCGACGCCGACCTCGTGATCTTCGACCCTGACCGCACGCTCACCATCAGCGCATCCAACCAGCACCAGCGCGTCGACTACACTCCCTACGAGGGCATGTACGTCCAGGGCGTCCCCGATACCGTCCTCCTGCGCGGTCGCGTTCTCGTCCAGAACGGACAGTTCACCGGCCCGAAAGGGGAAGGCCAGTTCCTGCACCGCAAAACGTTTAGCGAGCCATAGAAAGGAAGGGGATCACGCAATGCGTTTTGCCATCATCTATTCTCAGGGTTCGGCCTGGAACACGGAAAAACCGTTGGAAGAGCAACAGGGGATAACCGAGCATGTGGAATACCTGCAAGGGCTGTTCGATGTAAAGACGCTGCTGATCGGTGGCCCTTTCACAGACATTATTGGCGCTGTGGCAATCATCATTGCTTGCGTTTGTCACCATATCACAAAGAACCGCTGAAGGAAGGATAGGCTGCTATTCCCTCGGCGGTACCAGCTTGTGTTCCACAGCATAGGCGGCGGCCTCGCTGCGGCGGGAGAGGCCGAGCTTATCGAGGATGTGGCTGACGTGGTTGCGGGCCGTCTTTTCGCTGACGAAGAGCTTTTCGGCGATTTGCCTGTTTGTGTAGCCACGCGCTACCAGGGCCAGCACCTCGCGTTCGCGCTCGGTCAGTTCGCTGCCAGGACCGCTTGCCAGCGCATCCATTGCCTGCTGCGTGATGGTGGCATCGAGCAGCGTCTGGCCGGTCGCGACCTGGCGGATGGCGCGCAGGAGTTCGGCGCGGCTCACGTTCTTGAGCAGGTAGCCGCTGGCTCCGGCCAGCACGGAGGCGACTACCGCGTCGGCATCGCTGTACGAGGTAATCATCAGAATAGCGATCTCCGGGTGGCGGCTTTTGATCTCGCGACAGGCTTCGATGCCGCCCATTTTTTCCATGCGTACATCCATCAGAATGACCTGGGGCGCGAGTACGTCCACTTTTGCCAGGGCCTGCGCGCCGTTGCTGGCCTCGCCCACCACGCTCATATCGGCCTCCGGTTCGATGGCCGTGCGCATGCCCAGGCGCACCACCTCGTGGTCGTCGACAATCATCAGCCGTATCTTTGTCATAGTCTGTTCTCCTGATCTATTGCCTGTCATGCTGAGCGCAGCGGAGCATCTCTGGTTGCCAACCGAACAGCGTGGTTCCACGCAGATGCTTCGCTGCGCTCAGCATGACAGGTTCCGGCCACTTTTTTCCGTCCGGTTTATTTTGCTGTGCGCTACATCGGAATGCATGCCTTCACGCGCAAGCCTCCACTGCTTGATTGCCCCAGTTCAAGCGTGCCGCCCAGTTCTTCGGCTCGTTCGCGCATGCCGCGTATGCCGTGTCCTGAATAGATGCGCGGCTCATCGCCTGCCGCGACGGCGATCAGTTCTCTGGCCTGCTCGTCCTGCCCTTTGCCGTTTTCGCTGCCCGTGCCATCGCTTTGCAGCCCGTGTCCGTTGTCGCAAATTTCGACTTCGACCGCGTGTGGCAGGTGGCGCAGCGTGACCTGGAGTTGCGTCGCGTCGGCGTGTTTATAGGCGTTGGTCAGCGCCTCCTGCGTGATGCGGAAGATGGCGGTTCCGGCCTGCGCCATCATGCGCGCGCGCTGCTGGTCTCCATTCGGCGCGCTCTCGTCTCCCTCGATGATGAGATCGACCGGCAGGCCGCTGATGGCCTCGAATTCGTGTATCTGACCGGTGAGCATCTGCGTGAGCGTGGTCGAGCCGCTCATCAATGGTTTGAGGGTGAACATGTAGTGGCGCGTCTCCCACAGGGCCTGTTTGGAGATTGTTACCAGCCGGTCGAGCCGTTCGGTCAGAGGCGAGAGCAATTCCTGCTCTGCCTCGCTGGTTGCGGCGAGGCGCTCGGCCAGGGCCAGGCACGTTTCGGTGTTCAGGCTCAGCATGTAGATCAACTGCGCGACGCCATCGTGTATCTCGCGGGCGATGCGACCGCGTTCCGCCGCCGCCGCCAGTTCGGCGCTACGCTCCGTCAGGCGAAGATTCTCAAGCGCCACCACCAGCTGCGAGCCGACGATGCGCAGGAACTCTTCCTGTTTGGCCTCAAAGGGCGTTTGCCGGATGCTTTCCGCGCCCAGGATCAGGTACAGTTGCCCTTCGGAAAAACAGGGCAGGTAGAGGCGAGCGATGCCGTAGCCCTGCCTGCCCATCTCTCCTGCCAGCGACTCGAAGGCCACGAGCTTTTCCCCGCACCGCGCCACCTGTGCCAGCAAACGCTCGCCCGTATCCCCGCCAACCGCCTCAACGACGCCCGCTTCAACCGGGTTGCTGAGAGCAACTGCCCCATGCTCAGTTGCGCCGTTCACCAGAGCGATGAGCAGTCGCTCGAAATGGCCGCCCTTGCGAATCTGTTCGGCGCTGTTGCGCAGCAGGTGTTCGCGGTCTCTGGCTCCTGCCACCAGCGTCTCGCCCACGCGGCGCAACGCTTTCTGCCGTCGCCCATCATCCTGCACCAGCCGCTTGCTACGAATATAGCTGTTGAGCAGGGTTGCCAGATAAGCGGCGAGGATGGCAACAATGGGCGCGTCGATGAGCGAGCCTTCCAGATCGGAGAGCAGGGGAGTGAAATGGATGGCGCCGGGCGGTGGGAAGTACGCGCCCAGCAGCATGAACAGATCATAGCCGAGGGCCGCCGACAGACCGCCGCCGTAGCCATAGCCGAAACCGGCCACCAGCGCCGTTGACAGGCCATAGCGATAAAAGGGCGAGGATGCGCCAAAGGGCGGGTATGTCCAGTAGCCGCTGAAATACACAACCAGCCCGCAGATTACCACATCCAGCGTATAGAACGCGATATTCCAGTACGGGTTGCGGGTCACGCTCAGGGGCGCGGTCGTCTCCGTCTCCTCGTCCTCATTCTCTTCTTCATCCCCGGCGAGCGGCTGCGTGCGCCGTTTCCCGCGCATAATGCGCCGCTGCCTGCCTTGAGTGCGTCCGGGCCAGCGCAGCACGTTTCGACCGGGCAGGCGGGGCAGAAGCAGGGCAAACAGGGGCGCGTATAGCGTCGCCGCCAGCGATTGCAGGAAGGTAATCAGCAGCAGAACCGTTTCCAGCGTTGTATCCGCCGGGTGAAGCGCAACGATCCAGATGAGGGCGTAGAGCCAGGTTCCCCAGCGCCAGATGAGGAAAAAGTAGCCGGGCGTATTGCGCAGGCGGCGCAGCGTCATCTGCGGGAAACTCCTTAAGAGATTTCCCGAATTTGTTGGATTTACCAGATTCGTTGGCTTTATTGACTTTATCGGCTGCCTCATCTCCTTCCTCGTTTCTTGCCAGAATGGCTCGCAGCCATCAAGAAACTCCACCGTACATTTGTTGTAAGCAGTATGCATGCTTTTGCCATGCCTGTCAATGCATGCTATCTGTAATATGTGATCTAAGACCACCTTCTCACGTATAAGAGAGTAATATAAGAAATTTTGTAAGCTGTGTAAGAGACCCGAAAATCGCAGCCATTTGCTCTGGCGAACAGCGCGGGTGATGTGGTATCGTATATATAAGCTTTCTGCTTCCCTTTCCGGGCCGGGGCGGGGGGAAAAGAATGAATCTCCGGTGAGGATATTCGTTCTGGCTGAGGAGCCGGAAACGGGCAGCGCGAAGTGAACGAACGTTGTTCTGAGTTAGAAAGGGACGGTTTACTGCCGTGAAAAAAGCCGAGAAGAAACGCACGTCGTTACTGGCTAATCTGGGCGATCTCAACCGGCCTTTGCGTGTTCGACCTGTACGTGTGCTGGGGCGCGAGTGGTGGGCTATCGACCCTGAAGATACCTGGCCTGGCATGGTCATGGACCTGCGCCGTCTGGGGTTTGAGTCGATGGCCTGGGAAGACGAAGTGCTGGTGCGTGAGGCGCCAGCCTTTTACGAACCGCAGATGGAGGGTCCGGCTGCGCCTGAGGGGCTGCGGCCCTTTCCACCCGTCCATCCAACCATCCAGATCCGCAGAGAATACTCGCCCGACTACGATGAAATTCGTTACCTGGACGAGTACGACGATGATGATGAGGATGACGAGTATCTGGAGGAAGAAGACGAGTTTGAGCCTGACGACCTGCAATACGAGTAGCTTCTGAAAGCTTCCGCGAGCGGGACGTTTCCATAAAGCAGCGCAAGAACCTTCCGGGCGCCAGCCCTGGGAGGTTTTGTGCTTTTCACGGCTTGACATTCAGCAGGAAAGCCCGTATATTCCTGCTATGAGAAAACGTCGGGAAAGGATATTGTCCATTGTCTTCTATGCCTGTCGATAGCTTTATTTCCGCCAACGGTCTGCGCCTGCACTACCGTCACTGGTCTCCTGTCGAACCTCGCCCGGAAGCTCCGCCTCTCTTGCTGCTGCACGGCCTTGCTTCCGCAGCGCGCATCTGGGATTTTGTCGCGCCCCTGCTGGCGGCGCAGGGCTACGCAGTGACGGCCCTCGATCAGCGCGGACATGGCGAGAGCGATAAGCCGGAGACAGGCTATGATTTCACTACGATGCTGGCCGATGTCGACGCCGCCATGGAGGCGCTGGGAATCGTGCGGCCCGTGCTGGTCGGGCATTCGTGGGGGGCGATGGTGGCCCTGCAATATGTCGTCACCTATCCTGAGCGCGTCACGGCCCTTGTCGCGGTCGATGGGGCAACGTTCCAGCTTTCGCGCCGTGCAGGCTGGTCGCGGGAACAGGCGAGAAAAGAGCTGGCGCCGCCACGTTTTGCCGGAACACCCCGTGAAACCTTCCTCTCGTATTTTCGCGGCGGCCCACTCGGCAAACAGTGGACGCCGGAGCTTGAGGACATTATTCTGCATATCGTGCAACTGCGTGCAGATGACACCGTTGCCCCGCGTCTCTCCTTCGAGAATCACCTGCAAATCATCGACGCCATGTGGGATCAGCCGACTCTGAACCTCTACGCGCGGGTGCGTTGTCCCGTCACGTTGATTGTGGCTCGCCAGTCGGCGCGGGATGAGCAACAGGAGGCGCGCCTGCGCATGCAGCAGGAAAACCTCGCCTACCTGCAATCCCGCTACCCCAAC
>CADDYT010000134.1 GCA_902810755.1 Chloroflexota bacterium | reverse complement strand
CCGACCGGCGGGGGCCAGTTGGCAGGATTGAGCAGCTCGCTTTTGTTCCAGCATTCTTCTGAGCAGAAGTCCCAGGGGTCGAAGCAGGCGCACCAGCCATGCCAGGTGGTGCGATAGGGAACGCCGTGAATCTCCTGGCCGCATTCCGCACAGAAGAACCGAAACCGCTCGTCCGGCACATCTTCCGAACGGGTAAACAGCCCTGTCGGCATACTGCCTTCTGGCATACTCCATGCTCCTTTCATCGGTACCAGACGCTACTGCTGATGATTCTTCAGGAAACGATCGATGCGTACAAGGGCCTCTTCCAGCTTGTCGTAGGCAGTACAGTAGGTAGCGCGCACATGGCCCTTGCCGGCAGCGCCGAATGAGCTGCCGGGGACAACAGCTACCTGCTCTTCGAAGAGCAGCTTTTCGGCGAACTCTTCATCGCTCATACCTGTATTGCCGATGTAGGGAAAAGCATAGAACGCGCCGCGTGGCTCGCAGGTGGGCAGGCCGATGCGATTGAGGCCGTCGATAAACATCGCGCGGCGGCGAGCGTACTCGGTATGCATCATCTGCACATCCTCTTCGCCGTTGCGCAGCGCCTCGATGGCCGCCTCCTGCGCCGCAGTACCCGCGCACATGATGGCGTACTGGTGAACCTTCAGCATCGCCTCAAGGATGTGGGCAGGCGCGGCAACGTAGCCCACGCGCCAGCCGGTCATCGCATACGCCTTCGAGAAACCGTCCAGCAAAATAGTCCGATTGCGCATGCCCGGCAGCGCGGCTATGCTGCTATGCTCAATCCCGTAAACCAGGCGACTGTAGACTTCATCAACGGCCACAAGCAGGTCGTGTTCGATGGCGATTTTCGCAATACCTTCCAGTTCGGCACGGGGAATGACCGCGCCGGTCGGGTTATTCGGGTTGCCGAGCAGGATCAGCTTGGTACGCGGGGTAACAGCGGCGGCAATATCGGCGGCGCGCACGGCAAAATCGTTGCTGGCATAGGTGGGAACAGGGACGGGAACGCCTTCGGCAAAGACGATATCAGCCTCGTAGGCCACGTAGCCGGGATCGAGCGAAATCACCTCATCACCGGGATCAATTAACGTGCGCATCGTCAGGTCAACACCCTCGCTGACGCCAACGGTGACCAGAATTTCGTTGGCCGGATTGTAGGTCAGCCCATAGCGGCGCTTGAGCATATCCGCGATCTCTTCGCGCAGTGCGAGGATGCCATAGTTCGAAGTATACTGCGTATGCCCCTCTTCGATAGAGCGAATACCGGCCTGGCGGATATGTTCCGGCGTTACAAAATCGGGTTCGCCCACGCCCAGTGAAATCACTTCGGGCATGGTGTTGATGATATCAAAAAATTTCCGTATTCCAGAGGGTTTGACTGAACGTACTCGTTTCGCTAATACCTCTCGTTTGAGCGTATCCATCCGTAATTACCCCTTCTCTTCCTTCATCGGTGCGAGATACAATGTAGCAACATCCGTTGTCGCCCACACGGCCTATGCCAGTCTATCAAGCGTCAGGCGCACAGTTCGCCTTCTCTCACAATGTAACATAAAAGAGGCGGGTTGACAACGAACCATTATCACGTTTTTCTCCTGGAAAGCAAGCCAATCGATGACACAACATTTTCACGTCCTGCTCGATACGGACATCGGCGATGATATCGATGACGCGCTGGCCCTTGCGCTCATCCTGCGCTCGCCAGAGATCAGCCTGCGCGGCGTCAGCACCGTCTTCGGCGATACACAGAGCCGCGCCCGCCTGGCAGCGCACGTACTCAAGACTTTCGGACAAGAAGACGTGCCGGTCGCGGCAGGCATTGCCATGCCGCTCCGTCCACGCCATCGACCATCCGGCGTGCCGCAGGCCGCGATTCTCGACCCCCGCGAGCGGCTGCCCGCCCTCAGCAAGCTCTCCGGCCCGCAACTGATAATCGACATGGCGCTGGCCCACCCCGCTCGCCTCACGCTGCTCTGTATCGGCCCCCTCACCAACGTTGCCATCGCCCTCCGACAAAAGCCACAATTGTTTATGGCTATAAGAAATATTGTGATGATGGGTGGGACAAGCGGCCTGCCGTTTGCCGAGTGGAATGTGCGCAGCGATGCTCGCGCCGCTCAGATCGTGTTCGCTTCGGGCATACCTATCACGATGATTGGCTGGAACATTACCACGCGCTGCCAGTTGCGCGAGAGCGATGTAGAGCTACTGCGCCGCCAGCCTTCAGCGCAGGCCCAACTGCTGGCTCGCTTACTGGCGGTCTGGCAGCGACACCGCCCGCGCTGGCATCCCGCCTTGCCCTACCTGCACGACCCGCTGACCGTCGTGGCGCTCTGCCAGCCTTCCCTGCTGCGCTTCGAGGAGATGACAGTACGGGTGCTGGCGCGCGGGCCGCTGCGTGGCTGGATGGTGCCGCGTATCATGAACGGCCCGCTTGTGCAGGCGGCTGTGGATATCCAGGCGGACGAGGCGCGAGCGTGGATTATGCAGCGATTGCTCGGCGCGCCAGATTCAGATTAGCAGGTTGCGCTGCTTCTCGATAATCCCCGGCAGCGCGGAAAGAATGGTCTCGACATCGGCTTCGGTGTTCTCTTTGCCGAGCGTCAGGCGCAGGCTGCCATGCGCCAGTTCGACGGGCAGGCCCATTGCCAGCAAGACGTGCGAGGGTTCGGCTGAACCGGAGGTGCAGGCCGAGCCGGTCGAAGCGGCGATACCGAGCAGGTCGAGGCTGAGCAGGATAGACTCGCCCTCGACGCCCTCGAAGCAAAAGCTGGCATTATTGGGCAAACGCTCGGTTGGATGGCCGGTGAGATGGCTGCCCGGAATGCGCAGGATGCCCTCAATCAGCCGGTCGCGCAGGGCTGTGATGCGCGGCATCACCTCCGGCAGCTCTTCGTAAGCCAGGCGCAGAGCGGTGGCCGCACCAACGATGCCCGCTACGTTCTCCGTACCGGCTCGCCGCCCCCGTTCCTGCGACCCACCCTGCATTTGCGGCAAGACGCGCACCCCCTGCCGGATATAGAGAATGCCGGTTCCCTTGGGGCCGTAGAACTTGTGGGCCGAAAGCGAGAGTAGATCGGCATTGAGCGCGCCCACATCCAGCGGCAGCGCCCCGCCGGCCTGTACCGCATCAATATGGAACGGCACCTTACGCGCCCGGCAGATACGCCCGATCTCCGCCACCGGCTCAATGGTGCCAACCTCGTTATTGGCATACATGACGGAGACGAGGATGGTCTGATCGGTGATGGCCCGCTCTACATCTTCGGGATTGACGCGCCCATAGCGATCAACGGGCAGATAGGTGGTCTTGAAGCCGAGACGCTCCAGGTACTGGCAGGTGTAGAGTACCGCGTGATGCTCAATGGACGAGGTAATGATATGATTGCCCTTCTTTTGCGCCGCCTGCGCCACACCCTTGATCGCCAGGTTGTCGCTCTCCGAGCCGCAACCCGTGAAGGCAATCTCCGTTGGACGGCAATTGAGTATTTCGGCCACCTGCTCGCGCGAGGCATCAATCGCCTGCATGGCATGCCGCCCCAGCGCATAGATACTGCTGGCATTGCCATATTCTGTTGTCAGGTAAGGCAGCATCGCCTCCAATACGCGCGGATCAAGCGCGGTAGTGGCCGCATGGTCAAGGTAGATGATATGGTCTGACATATATATTAAGCCGATTTCGCTTCCTCAAAATGATACAGCGGTACAGTCCTTGCAGGAGGAGCCATTGTATGGCGCAAAGCCTCAATTCTACGTACCGTCTCCGGGGTAAACAGAACATCGCCGCAGATTGAACCGACCTCGGCAGGCACGTGATCGATCACAATAATCTGATCTCCCCTACGAACAGTATGCACCACCTCACGCTGTTCATACTCGCCGGAGCAATCAGTGATACTACATTTCATATCTGTTTCCTCTGGGTCGGGCTCATCTAGTGTCACATCATCAGCATCCATCTCTTGCTGAGCATGCTGAGTTACTCGGATAGCTTGAGCGGCAGCTTTAGCTTTGATTCCCTTAAGAACCTTATCTACTGATTCGTACCTCTACAACACACCAATTTTTCCTCACTATACCATAACCTGTTTATGATTGACAACGTTTGAAAAACCCTGCCTAGCAGCCTGTACCCTTACGCCCGCAGGTTCTATGGTGATACACTGCTCTTGCTCAATGTGATCGCCCTGTGCGCAAGCCTGACCCTGCTCATACTCATTCCCTTCTTTTGCCTTATCACAGAGAAAGCTATGCAGGGATAATTCAGGCAGCTTCAGCCGCGTTTCTTTTTGAAGAACCCTTCGTTCATGCTGCCGCTGCGAAAACCCAGCAGGTCGACGGTGACGTAGGTGTAGCCGATTTTGCGCAGGCCGTCGGTCACGGTGCGGCTCATCTCTTCTTCGATCAGACGCGGCAGTTCGGAGCGTTCGACCTCGATGCGGGCAACGTTACCGTGATGGCGCACGCGCAACTGGCGGAAACCTTGCTCGCGCAGGAATTTTTCCGCCCGGTAGATCATTTGCAGCGTGGCGACATCGACTTTGCTGCCATAGGGGATACGCGAGGAGAAGCAGGCCATCGCCGGTTTGTCCCACACGGGCAGGCCCAGCCAGCGTGCCACCGCCCGTATCTCCTGTTTGCCCATCTCCGCCTCTTTGAGCGGCCCGCGCACGCCAAACTCGCGCGCCGCCCGCTGGCCGGGGCGAAAATCCCCCAGATCATCTTTATTGATGCCATAGGCGATATAGCGCAGGTTGTGCTGCTTTGCCAGTGGCTCCAGCTGGCTGAAGAGTTCCGTTTTGCAGAAGTAGCAGCGATTGACATCGTTGGCGACGTAGCGTTCATCTTCCAGTTCGTGCGTCTCAAGAGAGAGCAAGGGCAGGCCCATCTGCCGCGCTACCTCTATGGCCGCCTGCGTCTCCTCTTCAGCGTAGGCAGGTGAGGAGGCAATGGCCCCCAGCGCGCGCTCGCCCAGCACATCATGCGCCACCTTCAGCAGTAGCGCGCTATCCACTCCACCCGAATAGGCCACCAGCACCGATCCCATGTCGCGCAAAATAGCCTGCAGGCGCTCGTACTTCGCCCGCGTCGCGGCATCCAGCCCCTCACCGGCGGCTCCATCGGCAGCCACGAACTCAATTGTATCATCATTCCCCTTGACAGAACAGGTATCCGGCATGTTAACGTAATCTCCTGACCAGCGTTGCGATGACTGAAGCGAAAAGAAATGTTTCTCGCTTATGCTCTCTGATATACGCTATCATTATATCATAAGAGAATACCATATCCATTCAAGACGGCTTCCGGCCTGGATGGCAAAGCTATAAAGAACTATCCTGGACATGTCATGCCATAAAAACGCCCTCTGTAAGGCAAAGGAGATAATTACGATGCATACCAGTAGTTCACTTGCGGCCATAATCCTGGCGGCTGGCAGTTCCAGCCGTATGGGGGCCGGTCGGCACAAGTTGCTTTTGCCGCTTGCCGGACGCCCCGTGCTGGCCCACGTGCTTGAGGCCGTGCTGGCCTCATCTGCGCGCCCGGTTATTCTCGTGCTGGGCCACCAGGCCGACGCGGTGCGCGCGCAGGTCGCCAGCTACCTCGCCCATCCAGCTATCACCATCGTCGAAAATCCCGATTACCTGCAAGGCATGAGTACCTCAATGCGCGCCGGGTTGGAGGTATTGATGACGCAAGCGAGGGACGCAGAAATGCAGGTCGGCGGGGCAATAATCCTGCTGGGAGATCAGCCACTGGTCACGCCAGAGATCATCGACGCCCTGATTTCGAGGCAACAGGAGACGGGGAAACGTATCGTCGCGCCCCTGTACGAGGGCAGGCGCGGCAACCCCACGCTGTTCGCGGCCAGCCTCTTTCCCGAATTGATGGCTGTGATGGGCGATGAAGGCGGACGCAGCGTGCTGGCCCGGCACAGAGAGGAGGTGGCCACCGTTGAGGTGGGCGATACAATGGTAAATTATGACGTGGACACATGGGAAGCATACCAGCAGGTGGTAGCCGTCTGGCAGCAGGGGCAACAGGCGCAGCTGGAGGAATAGGAAGGCGGGCAGAGACAATGCAGAGACCTGAAGAGCAGCCAGAACAGCGCGATGAGAGAGAACAACAGAAACAGCAGGCGGCATTCTGGCTCGATTACAGCCATCAGCTCGCGGCCAGCATCCGCTACAGCGAGGCGCTGGCGGCAGTGGAACGCTCGCTGGCGCTGCACGCGGACAGTGCAGAGGCATGGTATCTCAAAGGCACCTGCCTGGGCATGCTGGCTCAATATGAGCAGGCGCTGGCAGCCTTCGAGCAGGCCATTTCCCTGAATGCCGCCTACGCGCCAGCATGGGACGGTAAAGCCTGGGCGCTGGGCATTCTGGGTCGCAAGGCCGAGGCCCTGGCAGCCATCAACCGCGCCCTGGCGCTCGACCCTGAACACTTCGAGGCACAGCAGCGCAGGCGGCGGCTGGAAGCACTGTGATTCCTTTTTCCTCGTGTCTCTAAATAAGAATATCTTCTACCGGAAAGAGAAAGCTATGAAACATTACGCGCTGGTTGTGCTGGATGTCGATGGAACACTAACGACCACAAGAAGCGGCGCGCGGGTGCGCAAGAATGCTGCCGACTGGCAATGGCTGCCGGGGCGTTTGCAGAAGTTGCACGAACTGGAACGAGAAGGCGTGAAGATCGCCATTGCCACCAACCAGGCCGGGGTAGCTTTCGGCTATCTGCCGCAGCAGGCCCTGCACGCAGAACTGGAACGTATGTTGCGCGAGGCCAATCTCCCCCCGGACGCGCTCTACGTGTGCTATACGCATCCGAAAGCGACACTCCCGCAGTTCCTGGAAGCAGAGAATGAGGCATGCCGCAAGCCCCATCCAGGCATGCTACTCGAAGCCATGCAGCATTTCGGTGTCCCGCCGGGCGAAACGCTCTACGTGGGAGATCGCCCGGTCGATGAGGAGACGGCAAAAAATGCAGGCGTCGATTATATGCCCGCCAGCGTGTTTTTTCACTCAGACATCTCGTGAGCAGGCAGAAGCGCGCCTGCCGTGATGCCCATCGTTGATCCCCAGACCACGTGAGCGGCAAGCATCATCAGGTTGCGCTGCGCCGGTTCGCGTTCACCTGACTCGGAGATACCGAGCAGAGGGAGCAAGGCAAAATAGCTGACTGCCCACACCAGCACACCGAACAGGATGCCCTGGAGCAGCGCGGAGAGAGGGATATGTCCTTCAACGGAGGAAGGGATACTTTCCTCGATAGGAGCATAGATCGCGCCCATCGTCGCGCCATAGCCAAAATGCGCCGCCAGCGTGGCGAGTAAGACCAGCCCTTTGCTCATATGCCAGCGCACATGAAGCTTGCGCGCGATATCTTTCGTAATTAGCTCAGGCGGTAAGTCATAATGCTGCCCCTTCGGCAGAAAACGCTGCGTAAGCAGCATGAAGATCGTCATGGGAACGGTGCCGGTGAAACCGGCGAGCGCGCCTTTCAAAATTGCGTGTACGGGTTGAGTTTCTTCGCCCTGTTTCTGCATAGCTTCCTCCAGATTTCACGGTAATAACTTCAATCCCTACACGTTTTTCTGCCGGGAAACGCTTTACCTTTGTCCCCCATCCCAAAAACAAACATCCCTTGCCCCGGACGAGCGACAGGGCAAGGGATGCGGTGCGAGAGAGCGAGCATTAATAGCCGGAAGAGGGCGGGGTAGAGCTTCCACCGGACAGGTCGGTCGTGGCAACAAACCACTTGCCGAAGAGACCTTCGCCATTGGTCTGGCCGGGGGCAGTATCGCCCGAGTAGGTGTAGAGCAGGTGGCCGTTATATGCCACCTGATTGCCGTTAGCGGTCGTCTGCACGCTCAGCGTGCCGGGCAGCGAGGTGGCGCTGGTGGGAGTGCCGGAGCCGGTCATCAAAAGCGGGGGCCACGTCTGCGCGCACGAGCCGGTACAGGCAGACGTCGTGGCGCTATCAGCCGTAAAGTAGTAGAGCGTCATGCCCTGCGCATTGGTCAGCAGCGTGACCGACTTGCCCTGCACTGTTGCGCTGGCGGTCTTCACCAGCGCATTCGAACTAGAACTGCTGCTGCTGGAGCTACTGGAGCTGCTCGTGCTACCGGTAGAAGTGGAATTACCGCAGGCGGCGAGGGCCAGCGTCAGGAAAAGAACAATGAATAGTGGAAAAACACGTTTGAGGAACACCATTTCACCTCCTGAATAGTTGAGTCCGAAGCGAGTGATTTTACTTCTAATAATTCATACGGGACGAGTTACAGGAGATGTCCGGGGAAGCAAAAAACCGCTCTACGCTCATTGCTACATAAAAAGCTGCGGCTACAAAGCCGCAGCTAAATGGCGATCCCGAGAGGACTTGAACCTCCGACCTACAGATCCGCAATCTGTCGCTCTATCCACTGAGCTACGGGATCATGATGCGTTGTTTGCGAGTGTTATAGTATCATACCTCTTGCGATCTGTCAATGGTTTTTTTGGCGGCATCTGACATTTTGCTCTTAAGACGCAGTGGGAAGAGGAGAAAGATGAGAGGCATCAGCGGCGGCGATTTGCCATATCCTCTTCGGTGGTGCCTCCTGTGACGAGTTCGTAGAGGAGGGCCTCGCCGGATTTGGGGCGAAGAATGCGGCCCAGGCGCTGGATGTATTCGCGTTTCGTGCTGTTGCCGCTAACGATGATGGCCACGCGGCAGTCTGGCACGTCCACGCCCTCGTTAAGAACACGACCCGTCACCAGCTTGCTGTATTGCCCGGCGCGGAAACGTTCCAGAATGGCGCGCCGCTCCTCCGCTGGTGTCTTGTAGGTGATGGCCGGGATGCGGAAACGGCGACTGATCTCATCGACGACGAAATTGTATTCGGAAAAGAGAATCACCTGATCGTCCGCGTGCTGGCTCAAGATGCGCTCGATCTCGGCATATTTGGCGGGCGCGTTCATGGCGATGTTGCGCGCCTCGCGCCACGCCAGCATGGCAGCCCGCGCTTCAGGGTCGCGCGCCGTCAGGTAGATCAGCTTCTGCTGGAATTCTTCGGGCGAGTTGATGCTGATGCGGCGGCGGCGCAGGAACGAGGTGTAGATGCGCCGCTGCTCCGCGTAGCGCGCCTCGTCTTCCGGGGAGAGCGCGATATCGATGCGCTGCTCGCGGTACTGCGCCAGGTAGCGACCCTCCGTCAGTTCCGTAGGCGAACGGCGGTAGACCACAGGGCCGATCAGTTCGTCAAGGTCGACGTGCGCCATATCGCTGCGTTCGGGCGTCGCGCTCAGGCCCAGGCGCAGGGGCGTGAAGGCGCACTCCGCAATCAGCCGGTAGGTCGGCGCGGGCAGGTGGTGGCACTCGTCGAAGACCAGCAGCCCGAAGTTGCGCAGTTCGCGCGGATAGAGCGCGGCGGAATCGTAGGTGATGATCGTAATCGGCCTCACATCCTTCTCGCCGCCGCCAAAGACGCCGATCTCTTCCTGCGGCAGCGCAAGCGCGGAACTGAGCGCCGTGCGCCACTGTTGCAGCAGATCAATCGTCGGCACCACTGCCAGCGTCCACAGGCCCGTCTCGGCAATGGCCATCGCCGCCAGCAGCGTCTTGCCCGCTCCCGTCGGCAGCACCACCACGCCCCGGCTGCCCTCCGCCAGCCAGCGCCCCAGCGCCTCCTCCTGATACGGCCTCGGCTCTATCGTCAGCTTCATCTCAAACAGTAGTTCTGGTCGCTCCTCAAAGGCCACGCGAAACTCTGTCCCCTGCTGGCGCAGCGCCTGCTTCACCGCCGCGAAATGCATGGGCAGCGCGCGCAAAAACAGGCCGCGTTTATCCCGCCCCATGCGCTCGCGCACCTGTGCAGGCAAATGCGCGCCAAAAAGCGCCCGCAACAGTTCCGGCATCGGCAAGCGCAACAATGCATCATCAGGAATAATCACCAGGTCGCGCCCGCGCAGGTCAAGCGTGGTCATCAGCTATCCTTCTCTAGTCCAGAAAACAATAGTTGCTCAGGTTGCGTTTCTCTTTTCCTTTTAGATTGTGTTTCTTTTTTTCTCGAAGAACTGCTTTTCTCTTTCTTTACAGCATCACTCTTCTGCTTCCTGGCCTTAGCAGTTGGCTTTTGGCTTGCCGCAACAACTTCTTGTTCTGATGTTTGTTCCTTGCTAACCATTACTGTTTCCTCTGCTTGCTCCTGATTGATATCTAAAGCTTCAACAGTTGATTCCTGCTCTACTGCTATGGGCTTCTGTATTTGTTCCTGGTCTATATCCGGCCCTTCATGCACCTGTTCCACACTTAGTAAGGGCATTTCATATACTTGCAATTGTTCCTGTTTCTTCGAAAAAGTCCCATTCAGCAATTGTGAAAGAGAAGCCGCTAGATCTTCTGTAGGCCAGGGTATAGCATGACCACCTTTTTTAATAAGCATATTATTGCCCGGCAGTACAGAAAAAGTCTTTGGCTGACAAACGTATAAAGATCGTTTTTGAGCTAATGCTCCATTTGCTCCATCCCAAGTGCCGCCATGAATGTCTGATTCAGCAACGATTACCGCTTTTGCTAAAGCTGTAACGACTTTATTACGCTCCATAGCTCTGCCCACCGTCCATGGAGCATCAGGATGAAATTGACTTAATAACAGCACTTTACCAGCTTCAATGTAGGGCAGTAAGCTACGCATCTGTACATTACTCAGTTTACGAATTCCATGAGGCAGAACAACAGTTGTGTATCCATTCACACTAACAGCACTATCATAAGCGGCTCTGTCTACACCACGTGCGTTACCGCTAATAACGTTAACATCATTCTCCGCTAGATATCGCGCCACTTCTTGAGTAAAAGCCAGAATCTCTTCTCGTGCATTGCGAGAACCAATAATAGCAATGGTAGTATGCTCTAAAACATCCAGATTGCCGACATAGAAAAGCACTGGCGGAGCTTGATTACGCTTTAGCGCCGATTTAAGCAACTCAGGGTAATGTTCATCAACAACTGTCAACAAGTGAATCTGATTATGTGATAACTGCTCAGCAAGAAAGGCTTGCCCAACTCGCTTCTCCCTGGCCTGCTCCAGTTTTTCTAACTCTTTCACCCCAAGCTGACATACTTCCTGCCATTGCTGGATATCAGCAGCGAAAAACTCTCGCAGTGGTCGTTTATGCTGCCTACACCATGAGATAGCTATATCATTGATCAGCTTAGTGGACAGCCCACTCTCAAATGCTAGTAGGAGCCAACATGCCTGCTCCTGTAAATCGCTCGTCATCACAACCTCCTTAATTTAGTCGTCGTTATTGATCATCCGAGTGGAGAGTGCGCGTGATGGTGAAGGGATAGACCGCCCTTGCGCCCGCCTGCATCAGCGTGCGCGCCGCCTCGCGTAGCATATAACCAGAATCGTAGATATCATCAATTAGCAGCAGGCCGCGCCCGGCAACCATCTCGCTTGAACGCACCCCGAACGCTCCCTTGACGTTCTCGGCCTTCTGCAAACGGTTGTGCAGCGACTTCTGCTCCTGCGTCAGCCGCAGCTTCATCAGCGCAGGCAGGCAGACTACGCCCAGCAACGCGGCCACCTGCTGCGCGAACATCTCCACCAGCGGCCCGCTCTTCGTTGGTGGCAAACTGACAATGCCATCGATCAGATGCAGCGGGTAACGGGCGCGGATGACCTCAACGGCACGATAGACCAGCCCCAGCGGAAATGGCCCGGCACCTTCATACTTGCTGGCCCGCACCAGTTTGCCGATGCGGCTCCTGCCGTGATACGACAGCGACCAGCCAGCCTCGTGTATCAGCCGCTTCTCAATCACGCAGCGTTCGATATGCGGCATAAAATCTTCGTCCAGAAAATGGATCGCCGCCAGTTGCATTCTTTCTGAGGGCAGTACAAACGGAAAATGGTCCCTGCGGCAATGCCCGCAGACCCCACAATCCTCGCCAGCCTGATCGCCCAGATATGCCGCGAGCGCGCGCATATAGCAGCCTTCGGTGTGGATATACGCCTGCATAGCAGTCAGCTCGCCCAGTTTCTGCTCGCGCACGGCCTCGCGAGCGGAAAAATCCAGTTCGCCACCACGCCCCAGGTCACTGTACAGCAGCGTGCGCGCATTGTAAGCGATAAAATGCTGCTCCTCCAGATCGATCAGAATGACACGCAAATCTTTTTCAGAATAGCCCGTCTCCCACAGTAGATCATTCATGCTCAAGCCCTGTGGAGAAGCGCGCAGCAGGGCCAGTACCGCCTCGTAATACTGGCTTTCGGGCATGGCAGCGCGCATAAAATGCTCCTGAATGGCAAGATCATCGGGGTCGTAGAGCAGGATGCACCACGAAATCTTGCCATCACGCCCGGCGCGTCCAACCTCCTGGTAGTAATGAATGGGCGAAGACGGAAACTGGTAGTGAATGACGAAACGGATATCGCGCTTATCGATGCCCATGCCCAGCGCGTTCGTCGAGCAGACCACACAGTACCGGTTTGCCATCAGCTTCTGCTCAATCTCCTGTCGCACGCCATCCTCGCGTCCGGCGTGATAATATTCTGCCGCGATGCCCTGCCCCTGCAAAAATGTAGCCACCATCTCGGCATCGCCCTTCGTTGCCGTGTAGATAATGCCCGTCCCCGGCGCGTTCGGCAACACCTGCGCCAGATAGCCCAGCTTCTCCTGATCGCCAGCGCGCCGCTCGACATGTAAATACAGATTGGGCCTGCGCATGGGGCCGCGCAGCACCTCGGCATCGGCGCCGATCTGGTGCAAAATATCCTTCTCCACGCGCCGGTTCGCCGTCGCGGTCAGCGCCAGTACCGGCACGTTCGCGGGCAACGTATCCAGCAGGCGCACGATGCGGCGGTAATGCGGGCGGAAATCATGCCCCCAGATGGAGATACAATGCGCCTCGTCAATCACCACCATGCTGATCCGCATGCGCCGCACGGCGGCCTGCCAGTCGGCATTTTCCAATCGTTCGGGCGCGATGAACAGAATCTTGATCTCGCCGCGCACCGCCAGCGCCAGCGTAGCCCGATTCTCCTCCGCCGAAAAGTCCGAACTGACGATAGCGGCTGGTATCTGATACACGTTGTTGCAACGCTGGCACTGGTCGCGCATCAACGCCTTCAAGGGTGAGAAGACAACGGTCAGGTGTGGGTAGTAGAGACTCACCATCTGGTAGCACAGCGACTTGCCCCAGCCTGTATGCTGGATCGCCAGCACGCGCCTGCCCTGCATCAGCAGTTCAATAATCTCCTGCTGCCCCGCGTGAAAGCCCGTCGTAATGCCAAACCGCTCAGCCAGCAACTTTTCCGGTGGATATGTTCGCCATGCAATCCCTGACAGCGCAGCCATACAATTGCCATGCCTCCCTCCAACGCTGTAGGGGCTATACCCCTGGCAGGCATTGTAAAGGGAAAACATGGCAGACGTCAATCAACCGGTATTTCTGGCTTCCTCAAACATCCAGCCCTATACGCTGCTCCAGTTCGCGCGCCACACTGTATGGGTCGCACTGGCGGGCGGTGATGTCGGTGACGAGTTGTTGCCATTCCTCTTCACTGACCTGGGATTTGAGGGCATTGACTGCGGCTTGCAGGATGAGGGATTGCACTTCGCTGCGTACCTGGCGCTGCGCCCGCGTTGCCAACGCGCCGCTTTCAGTGAGATAGGCGCGATGGCGCACAATGGCATCTACCAGTTCGGCGATGCCCTCGCCTTTCATAGCTGAAGTCATAACAATGGGAATACGCCACGCGCTTTGATCGTGCGCTTTGCGGCTGGAATCGAGGCTAAGCAGCATTGCCAGTTCGGCCTTCGTCTGATTGGCGTTGGGTTTGTCCGCTTTGCTGACGACGAAGATATCGGCAATCTCCATGATGCCGGCTTTGATGGCCTGAATTTCGTCGCCCATGCCGGGAGCGACCACGACCAGCACCGTCTGTGCCGTGCGCATGACTTCAACCTCGGCCTGCCCCGTGCCGACGGTCTCGATGATGATGGGGTCGTAACCGGCGGCATCCATGGCGCGCACGACATCACGGGTGGATGCGGAAAGGCCGCCGAGGCTGCCCCGGCTCGCCATGCTGCGTATAAACACATTGGGGTCGCCTGCCAGTTCCATCATGCGAATGCGATCACCCAGCAACGCACCGCCGCTGAAGGGGCTGGATGGGTCAACGGCCACGACGCCAACTTTGTGGCCGCGCCCGCGATACTCGCGCACCATGTGGGTGACGAGCGTGCTTTTGCCTGCGCCCGGCGCGCCCGTGACGCCGACGATGTGCGCGCGCCCTGCGTGCTGGTGCAACTCCGCCAGGTAGCGGCGACTCTGCGGTACCTCGTTTTCGATCAGCGTCACCATGCGTGCCAGGGCGCGGCGGTCGCCGTTGAGGAGACGTTCAACAATATTTTGCAAGGGACGCTACACCTCAACCTTCAGGCGATCAGGATGGATATTGGCGCGCACAAAATCGATAATCTCCTCGGTCGACGTTCCCGGCCCGAAGCAGCCCTTGATGCCCATAGCCTGAATGGCCGGAATATCCTCGTCGGGCAGGATGCCGCCGGCAGCCACCAGCACATCATCCACGCCGTTTTCCCGTAGCAATTCCATCACCTTCGGGAACAGCGCCATGTGCGCGCCGGAAAGAATGCTCATCAATATCGCATCCACGTCCTCCTGGATGGCCGCCTCCACGATCATCTCAGGGGTCTGGCGAATGCCTGTATAGATGACCTCCATCCCGGCGTCACGCAGGGCGCGCGCAATCACCTTCGCCCCGCGATCATGCCCATCCAACCCTGGCTTGGCGACCAGCACTCGAATCGGGCGAGTTTCAGCCATGACTCTATCTCCTTGACTCCGTTGTCAACCATGATTTCCTTCGAGCGCAGCAGCGTAGAGCGCGTCAATCGCCCGCTCCTGCTCGTCATATAAGCCTTGCCACTGCTGTTTCAATTCTACAACAGCCCCCGCCTCTCTGCAAACTTCCTCCTGCCCCATCAACGCCAGCACCTCCATCAGCCGCTTTGCCCGCTCGATAATATCTCGTTTCTCCGCCACCCCCGTCAGCGGCACGGGCAAACGCGCCAGTACATGCTGCTCAATCTGCGGCTGCACCCACTTATATGCCGTGTGCAGCACATACACATACTCACGCAACACGCGCGAGTTCAGCAGCGCCAGAAAGAAATACAGATCATCCCCATCTACCCCGGCCTCTGCCCGCGCGTGCAACACATACAGCGTTTGCAACACCACGTGTCCGTTTGTATCCAGAGCCGCCTGCAACCGTCCCGTACTCTTCACCACCAGCAGCTTCGGGGCCAGATAGCGTTGCAGCGGCTTCTCAATGGCCGCCCTCGCCAGCCAGCATTTCCCCACAGGCCTCCCATACGGCTTTACATCCACGCCGCCGAGCAAAACGGGAAAATACGTCCCCAGGCCACCACCCGCGTCCGCAGGCCCGCCACCCATGTCCGCAGATACACCACCCGCGTCCGCAGACACACCACCCATGTCCGCAGGCCCGCCACCCGCGTCCGCAGACACACCACCCGCATCCGCAGGCCCACCCGCGTCCGCAGACACACCACCCATGTCCGCAGGCCCACCCGGCGCAGGCCACCCGCAAGGGGTGGCCCTACTATATACGATCCCGTTCGCTCGCTGTGCGAGCGAACGATGGCGCGGGGGATGGGATGGGGACGTATATAGTAGGGCCACCCCTTGCGGGTGGCCTGCGGGTGGTGGGTCTGCGGGGAATGGGGCTGGGAACATTTGCGCCTGGTCTGCGCCGGGGGCGGCGGCATGGAGCTGGTCTGCGAGGGCAGATGGGGGTTGGTCACGCACAAGCTTCGCGCTCTTACGCCCCAGTTCTTCACCGCGTTTGATGGTCAGAAAATCGCTTAGAGGAGCAAGCTGGCGTTCGGAGCCGCTAGCGCGTTCGAGGTGAGCGCGTAAACGCTCGATAAATGCGCCGCGCTCGCTGCTCAAAAGGTAGCGCAGTTCCGCGCCGGGCTGGCGCCGCAAAAGCGATTGAGGGACAGTGTTGAGCGTCTCCATATGTTGCTCTTGCTGCCCATTTTGTTCATCTTGCACAGCTTTTACAGCCGATGCAGCCCGGAGGTGAAGAGGACGCGACCAGTTAGCACGTTGCCACGAAATCAGATGTGTCGCGGGGGCGGGGCTTTTGCGGGCGATGAGAACAACCGCGCCAACATGGGCGGCAAAAACGCCGGAGAGATGCCAGAGATGGGTGATCGTGCAGGTTTCCAGCAAACGCGCCCGTTGTCGACTGGCATTGGCACGCGCCAGCACGGGATCGGGCAGCACCAGCCCCAGCCAGCCGCCAGGCCGTACAACAGCAAGCGCGAGATCCAGAAACAGCAAATAGCTATCCAGTTGCCCACCCTGATGCGTGGAACGATAGCCGCTCAAATCAATATTCTTCGCCGCCAGATACGGCGGGTTGGCAAGAAACACATCAATCCCCTCATACCCCTCCCACGACAAAGCCAGCCCATCCGCCTGGTGAATATGCAGCCGCACCTCACTATCACACGACTGGCATTGCGCCCGTACATTCATCTCGGCCAGAAAACAGGAAACCGGGTCAGGATCGAAGCCCCACAGATTGCGCGCCGCCAGTGCAGCCGTCTCGCTTTCGCACAGCCCGACACGGACGGCGAACGCGGCTAGCCGACGGGCAGCGCCCGCGAGAAAATTGCCGCTGCCACAGGCGGGATCAAGCACACGTAGCTTCGCCAGATCGTTTTCGGAACGATAGCCGCAGGCATCCAGAATGTGTTCAACCAGCAACGGCGGCGTCGAAAAATGCCCGCGCTGCTTGCGCTCCCGCAGAGGCAAACTGGCCTCATACCAGCTCCCCGGCTCCATCTCCATCATCTCGCCTGTAGTCACCATACTCATTACATTCCTGCTGCCATCCCCATTGCTCTATTATCCCCAACCAGCCTTCGAGCCTATTATGGCATTGCCATTATAAACCATCGGAGACGTGTCATGCCGAGCGAGAGCGAAGCATCTCTTACCGCCAACCGAGCGGCATGGCCCCCTCGGATGCTTTGCTGCGCTCAGCATGACATGGTCCAACCGTTTCTCCAAGCATGACACATCTCTCACCAAATCCCTTCTCAATTATAAGCCTCGCAGCCTGCTTCCGCAACGCTAGAAAACACGAATAGCTGGGCAGAAATACCTCGTTATAGTAGGGCCACCCCCATAGGCGTTAACTTAAGGCCGCCCCAGGCCACAGAGCAGGCCACCAGAGCAGGCCACCCACAGGCAGGCCAGCCGCAAGGGTCACAGGCCACCAGAGCAGGCCACCCGCAAGGGGTGGCCCTACTATATACGGGCGAGCGATGGCATGGGGGAGGGGGGCGTATATAGTAGGGCCACCCCTTGCGGGTGGCCTGCGGCGGCCTTAAGTTGACGCCTAAGAGGGCCACCCCCAGAAGCGGTAACTTCAGCCCGTGCCAGCGCCACGCAGGCTACCCGCAAGAGGTGGCCCCAGAAGCGTTCACTTAGGCCCGACGCAGGCCACCGGCAAGAGCCCCAGGCCACCCGCAAGAGGTGGCCCTACTATACTGCGAGCATTCGTACCCTTGTGGAGCGGTCTGCGAAGCCCGGCGCAGGCCACCCGCAAGAGGTGGCCCTACTATACTGTGAGCATTCGTGCGGCCTATGGAGCTGTCGTATATAGTAGATACCGTGTGAAAAGTCAAGCGTCAAAGAGCAAATGCACGAAAAACCCGAAAAGAGAGGAAGAAAGGCCAGGGCGAAGGAAAGAAGCCTCCAAAGGACACAGCTAGCCTCC
>CADDYT010000133.1 GCA_902810755.1 Chloroflexota bacterium | reverse complement strand
TTAATGACCACGCGCTGGAAGCGGATGTCGTCATCTGCATTGCTGATCAATTCTTCTTGAGCTATCACCAGTGTTGCTCCCTCTCCTCAAGCATTCATTCCTACCGAGGATACTAAAACCAAAGAGACGGTATTGTGGCGGCGTTGGATGCGGGGCAGAAAGTGCCGGACGCCAAAGGGACGGGAGTGGGACGCGGTCGGCCAAGGCCAGAATGGGTTGTGTTATAATGCGGGAAAGCCGGATGCTACATAACTTCTCTGATGGGAGGCGTATGACAAACCGATCGGTCAGCAGTCAAACGAGCAACAAGGTGGATCTCTCGAGGAGCGTCAATGCCCAGGCTGCGCTCCTGAACGTATGCACCTTTGGCACGTTTCAGCTTGATTGGCAGGTACCCCCGTCGACAACCGAAGAGCTGTGGAAGAGCCGGACTTCGGCACGCACGTTGTTCAAGCTCTTATTGTGCGCGCCGGGCCGGCAGGCATCCAGGAGCCAGCTGGCAGGTATCCTGTGGCCCGAAACCGATGAGGACAAGGCGCGTGAATCACTGCGCTCGGCCAGCAAGGTGTTGCGCAAGGTTCTGCAAACTGCGAGCGGGGAGGAACTGCTCGAACAGCGCAATCAGAACACCATCCTCAAACTGGCAGAGCAGTCCCGTCTCTGGGTCGATGCGGATGCCTTTGAAGACCTGATCTCCCAAGCCGTGCGAGCGACAACCACTGACGAGGCGCTAGCGCTCTGGCAACAGGCGAAAGCCTTGCTGCGCGGCGAGTTCCTGGCCGACGATCAAGGAAGCGAGTGGATGCGGCACCGCTGGATCAAGCTGCGGCAGCAGGCGCTGCGTTTAGCCCGTGGCCGTATGGTACGCCACCTGGCCGATCTGTATCTGCAGCGCGGGCAGCTCGACCTGGCGGAAGAGGTCTTGGAGCAGCAGGTCATCCGTTTCCCCACGGACCAGGATGCCCTCTACCGCCTTCTCCTACTCCTTGAGCGACAGGGATACGTCGAGGAGGCCTGCGTGCTCTATCAGCGAGCCAGCCACGCGCTTGCAGCCGTAGGGAAACAGCCAGCAGCTCACGTGAGAGCCTATTATGAGCAATTGCAGAAAGGAGCTCGAATAAACCGCATGGTTCCTGCCGTGCTGACGCAGCCTCTCGACCCCCTGGCAGAGAGCTTGCAGAGCGCAGCAATGCTTCCCCACCCGCAAACTGTGGGTGTTGTCCTTCCCAATTCCACCACATCCGCTGTATTTGCCTCAAGCCAGGAGAACACCCTGGATCTGGTGAAGACCCACCGGCAGACGCTGCACGATTTGCTCGTGATCGCGAGCACTGTGCTGGTGCTCTCTCCCTATGCACGCTGGCCGAGCAACGAGGGGGAACTACCATCCCTTCCATTCGTCGACACAGCGATTGATGAGCTTGAGCGAATGACCGGGAGTTTCTGGCGGCTGTGCGCCAATACGTCCCTTGATCTGCTTGGCAACCTGGTAGAGCACTTTCGGGCCATCATCCAACTGCTCAAACAGGTGCAGGCACGTGATGCCATCCAGCACCTCTGTTCGCTTGCCGGGGAAGCCGCGCAAATCCTGGGCAAAACCTTGTTTGACCTGCGCGAATATTCCCTGGTCTGGTCCTACTACACCTTTTCGCTCAAGGCGGCGCAAGCGGCCTTCAACCACGACCTGTGGGCGGTTGGCCTGGGAAGGATGAGCCTGTTGCTCATTTACTGGAATCAGCCTCGCGAGGCGCTACCCCTTTTGCAGGAGGCGCAGCAGTTGACGGTCCAGAGTCCCCGCATAGCGTGCTGGCTCGCAGCAGTCCAGGCTGAAGTGTATGCCTACCTGGGAGACTGCGATGCCTGTGATGCCGGGCTTAAGGTGGCCCGGAGGCTGGCAGAGCAGGAATCTTTAGGAGAAGACCGCTACGCCACTGGCTTCAATCCCTCTCGGCTGGCCGGGTATGAAGGCGCGTGCTTTGTGCGGCTGCGTCGACCAGAGCGTGCGTTGCCCGCCCTGCAACAGGCGCTGGCCCTGCTCGACCCGCAGGCCGTTCGCAGGCAGTCGACGCTCTTGAGCGATATGGGCATCGCCTATGCCCAACAGGGAAATGTACAAATAGCCTGTACCTTCGCCATCCAGGCTCTGACCATCACAACTCAGACCAAGTCCCTGAGTGTGCTGGAGCGCGTGCGCCAGGTGCGCAAAGAATTGGAAGCATGGAAGGACACGGAGGTCGTTAAGGACCTGGAGAGGCAGCTGGAAACAACATCGAGACGTATCGCTCTGTGAAGAGGAACACTGATGAGTGAACTCGCATCTTCCCGATCCCTAATCCTCTATCTGCTGGTGTGCGCAGCGCCCCCTGCCCAGCAGACGCGAGAGGTAGTGCCGCTGCTCCAGGCAGCAGGCTGGGATGTGTGCATCATTGTCACACCTCAAGCCTCGCGCTGGATGGATATTGATGAGCTTGCCAAACTGTCGGGACACCTCGTCCGAACGGACTACAAGCTGCCGGGGGAGGCAGATCCACTGCCCAAAGCCGATGCGATGCTGGTCATGCCGGCAACATTTAACACTATCAACAAGTGGGCGCAGGGAATCGGCGATACGCTGGTGACCAGTATCTTGTGCGAAGCGCTTGGACGAGGATCCCCGCCGATCGTTGCCGTCCCCTGTCTCAAGATGGACCTGGTGCGCCACCCGGCTTTCTCCAAGAGTATTGCCTTACTGCGTGAGTGTGGCGTTCATATTTTGCACGAGCCGGAACGCTATCCCTCACCACTTATGGTTCCCTGGAATGAGATACTTGCCACACTTCATGAGGTCACTGAGGGGAACGGGCTGCACAGAACAGTGTAAGTTAGCAGGAATCTAGGGGCAGAGGAAGCTTATTTAGCCCTTCCCTTCTACCGGTGGGCGGGGTCTACTCACCAGCTCAATAAAGATTTCTTCGTCCTCATCGCCTACTTCTGAGGTGTCCATTTCATACTGCTCTCCATACTTCGAGAAGTTTTCTTCTCTTAAGAACTACTGTCTTCCTCCTAAATGGGACCCGTCTTGTTTCCAGGTGTGAGCCACCTTCTCCCGGTATCTCCAGTCCCCGATTCGCTAGACTTGGGGTGAGGCATGCAGTGAGCTTGCAAACACACGAACATCAAGAGGTATAAGCGTTCTCAGACGTGGCTCATATGAGTAGGATCACTCCGAGCCAATGATCGTCAGCACTTGTACGAGGAAAAGGAAGGAGATATTGTTATATGAATCAGACACAACTTCCATCAGATGGTGGCCAGCAGAGTGACTTAGAGAACCGACAGCCCTCCGATGCCCAACCGGCGGCTTCACCTCCAGGCAGCCAGACATCGAATGACCACGATGACTTCCCGGAGGATGCCCTGTTGGAGAATGAAGCCGCTGGTTGGAGCGCGCAGTTCGTCGTCCCGTTTCAGCAATCTGGGCCAATACCCACGGTGAATCCACAAGTGGATCAGACAAGTACCAATCAGGCGGGTACCCCAGCGCAAGGACGCGCAACGTCAAGGCCATTCCCCATCTTCAAAGTTGCTCTTATCGGTGCGCTCATGGTGCTGGCAGTGGGATTCCTCGCGCTCTCGGTCTTCGCGCAACCAGCGTCTCATCTCACGAGCGTGGCAAAGAATCCCACGCAGAGCCATTCGGCGACACAGATAACACCTAAGGCCAGGCCGACGCGTCCTGCACGGAAGACCTCAACCCCTGCTGTACCCACTGCAACTCCGCAGGCAGCGCCTCAAAGCGGCTGGGTTCCTTCGGCGCAAATGCTGCAGCAACTCGGCTGGACGGCAGCCGGTCTTTCGACGGCAGACGCGCTGGAAGCCGAGCGAACCGCCTGGACCTTCACTGATCGCGAGATGAGCCTGGATTACCGGAACGCGGGGAGCCTGGCCCAGCATGGGGGCACGTTTACAGCTGCCGTCTTTCTCCTGACGTCCAATGCCAGGGTGCGGTTTTTTCAGAACGATGTCCGCTTGATCAACAATGTGTTGTTCAACCGGGTCCAGCAGCAGCAACTGATTCAGGAGGTGGTCAATGCTCAGCCTCGCCTGGTCCAGTTCCAGGTTCAAGGTCAGCAGCAGTTCGCCTGGGTCGATGTTTCCTTCCAGCTCTGGCAATCCCAAATCGACCCGCAGACCGGTCAGAGAGCTGAGGGGCTGGAGATCGATCCGACTACCCATGGGCCGCGCGTCCACCACATGATCGTCCTGCTGCTGCGCGTGACGCCTGGCACGCAGGGAACAAGCGCTCCCATGGGAGGAACCGGCTGGCTGGTCAGCACCTACGCGCTGGACCCGGCAGGAGGCAGCTTACCAGCCGTCATCCAACCGGCTTGACCTTCTCCATGCAGTAACTGAATTCCCGATTTGCTATCAGGATTCCATGAACTATGCAGGCACAGGGAGATCTTTGCAGCGCTCCGTTTTGAGCCAGACAACGTTCACGAACAATCAAGCAATGATCCGCTGGTGATTACCGATAAGTTTGCAGGAGCTTCTCAGCGCAGCGAAGAATGACATACCCGCAAGCTGCCATTCTTCGCTGCGCTGAGAAGCTCGTACGCATCCATCCAGCAGATCCGGCTCACCTCACTTTGGGGACTTTATTGGTAACACTAGATGATCCGCAATTGACAGATAGCTGGCTCTTGTGCTACAGTTGCAATCGGCCAATCGCTTGTCGTCACAAGATGAGCTTCACTACCGGCATTGTCCATGCCCCGGTAGAGCAAGATGCCGTTGTGCCGTCGTCCTGTCCGCACCAGGCGCAGACAGGCTTGCAGCGGCATATCTCCATTCCACGCACGCTCACATGCACGGTTCAGCAAGCAACTTTCAGGCTTCTTGCGTGGTATGTGCTCTACCTTGAAGGGTCGTGAGATTCATGCTCATCGCCCACTTATCTTCTTCCCACTGTCACTCTGGAGAGTGGCCTCTTCGCTGTTCACAACCAGGAGGCTCAGCACAGCTAGGCGCATGTGAACCATGTAGCTGATGTCTGCTGAACCATCCTTTGCAGCCTCCTCGTCCATGCCACGCGAAGAGCGCGCCTTTCCAGAGATATTGCAGAGATACAAGCAAAAGGAAAGGTACCATGCACAACGATACTTCTTTCACCGATGAGCAAGACAAGTGGTCGGCAGCAAGCGAAGAGAACGGGCAGCAAGCAGAGGAATTGAGACTCCCTCCCGAGACACCTCTTCCTCCAGACATCTCTCTCCCGACTCCCTCCAGACGACCAGCAGGAAGAAAACAACTCACGCTCATTGCCGTGGTGATTTTGCTCCTGCTGGCAGTGAGCGCGCTCCTGCTGCCTATCCTGCTGGCACAACCTGTCCAACTGACTTCTACCTCTCATCCGGCGACGGGGGCCACCATTGTTGGGCACGTCTTCTTCACGAGTAGTGGGCAACTGGACCCAACCAGCTCAGAGGGACTCAACGATGAAGTGCATCTCGACCTGAACGGCCTCACACCTCCTGCCCCTGGCAAGAGCGACTACGCCTGGCTGCTGCCAGATGCCTCAAGCAACGAGCAGCAGCCGGTGTTGCTGGGTACGCTTCGTATTCTCAATGGCTCGGCGCAGCTTACCTACGCCTCTCCCAACCACACCAATTTGCTGGCAACGTACAGCCGCTTCCTGGTCACTGAGCAAGCAGCCAACGGGGAGTCCATCATCCCCTCGCTTGACCCAGCCACCTGGCGCTACGCCGGAAGTATTCCCGATACCCCAACGCCGGGAGACGCGAACCATTACAGCCTGCTTTCACACCTGCGGCACCTGCTGGCGAAAGACCCCACGCTTGAAGGTATCGGCCTGTCGGGCGGACTCGATATCTGGCTCTACCGCAACGCTGGCAAAATTCTGGAGTGGTCAAGCGCCGCACGTGACGACTGGGCTGGTGGGCATACCTCGCTTGCGCTGATGCGTCGGCAGATCGACCGGGTTCTCGATTACCTGGATGGGGCGGCTTTCGTCTGGCGCGACGTTCCGCCCGGTACCCCCTTCCTCGTCGATCCCAAAGCCGGGCGCGTCGGCCTGCTGCAATTTGAGCAGGGACAAAATCCGCCGGGATACCTGGCGCACATCGACTTCCACCTGGTGGGATATACGCACTCGCCGGGAGTGACAGCGAAGCAGAAGCAGCTGGCTAACAGGATAGATGCTATGATGATCGCGGTGACAGCGCTCCTGGAGAAGGTACACAGTGACGCAATCCAGCTTGCCAATATGGGCGATACAAAGCTCCTCTCGAAAGAGGCCCTCTCGCTGCTGGACGACATGGAGACAAATACCAATGAGGCATTCGTCGGCCAACCCGATCCGGCAACGGGTACCATGCAGGGAGGAGTCACCCAGATCCACGACGAGCTGCAATTGCTCGCAATGATCGAGGTGAGCACGGTACCGGCGAGTTGAAGGCGGTCAGACCGAGGGAAGGCGCGACCAGAAGAGGGTGCAGCCCATACACTCGTTGACCTTCAGGCGCTACGCAGGTTCCACACTGTGACCGTCTTGCCCGATGCCGCTGCAAGTTGCAGGCCATCGGGCGACCAGGCGAGACTGTGTACGGCGCTTCCCGGCTGAATCGATATAGTCAGCAGCAGCTTCTGATGGTGGGCAGGATCCCAGAGCGAAAAGGTGTCATCATCGCTGCCACTGGCCAGGTAGCGGGCATCGGGGGACCAGGCCAGCGAGCGGATGGGGCTGTGCGAGGGCTGCAACCGCCCGGGCGTATCCAGGCAGATCGTCTCCGCATTGATCACCCCAGGTTGCTGGCAGACAAGCCCATTCCAGAGACGGATGATGCCGTCATCGCCACCACCCGCGAGTTGTGCGCCGCTGGGAGCAAAGGCGGCGGCGCGCATGGGCAAAGGAGCGTCCTGGTAGAGGGGGTGGACTTCCTGGCCGCTTTCGGCGTTCCACACGCGGACAACGCCTCCTTGCGAAGAGGAGGCGATGGTTGTGCCGTCGCTCGCCCAGGTGACGCTCTCAATCGGCGCAGTATGGCGTGTAAAGATGGTCTGAGGCTGATACGACGTCGTTTGCCAGACGATGGCGCGCTGATCCAGCGCACCGGAGACCACCTGCTGCTGGTTGTGCTCGGTCCAGGCGAGACTGGTAACGGTCGCCAGATGGTTATGAGGAAAGCTTGCCAGGACTGTCCCGGTCAACGCCGTGAGGAAGGTCACCTGGTTTGCTACCCCCGTCACCAGTCGTTCGCTTTCCGGTGACCAGGCCAGAGCAGTGACGGCAGCCGGGGAAAGCACGCGCTGGCGAACCACGCCATCGGTTCCCCAGACCAGGAGCAGCCCATCGTCTCCTCCAGAGGCGAGGGAACGGCCATCAGGTGACCATGCAACAACGCGAACGGTCTGCTGGTGGCTCGCAAAGGTCAACGCCGGGGTCGCAGAGACGATGTGCGGGGGAGTCGTTGGGGAGGCTGTAGGCGCGAGAGGGGTAGTGGCAGCTTTCCTCTTGCCCAGGTCCCGCTGTGCCAGCGCCACAGACAGGCCTGTTCCCAGACCAGTAAGTGCAAAGGCAGCAAGTGTTCCTGTTATAAGGAACGCTCGCCGACTCCATCGTTGGCGAAGGGGCGTTTTGCGTTCGGTGGCGGTTGAAATGCCGACAGCCTGTACAGGCCTCGTTGAAGCGCTGGCTGCCGCTGATACGAGCGTAAAACGGGTCCCCGGAGCAAGCTGGAGGTCGCGAAACCGCTGCTCGTTGGGAAGCAGGCCGCCTGTCGAGGTGAGGCGAAGCTGATAGACGGCAGGCATGGCAGAGCTATCCACTGTCGGATAGCCCAGTTGAGAGGCAAGCCAGATGGCACAGTCACCAATGGGCATCGCATCATCCACTTCGACTGCTGCGCCTTCGGGGTCAAGTATGAGTCTGAGCACTGACATGGCCTTCTCTCCCACATCTCGGCCTGCATTGCAATCAAGCCCTGAACTGCGTGACCAGCGGCTACCTGAGTCACGACCGTTAGTAGTATAGTCGGGGTAAGTGGTTAGTACCTGGGAGCAAGGCGGAAAAAGACGGATCATACCAGGGTCACTACAGTCGCACTTGTTCAGGTGAACAAGAGATAACGCTCTAAAGGATGAAAAGGACTTCAGGTTCTTCTTTCATTTATGTGGCACCCCATGGATGCAAAGAAAACCTTGAAGCCCAGGATTTTTTGAAGTGTCTTGATAATTCAACAATGTTCCGGCTTCAAGTGTTCTCTCGTTAGGACAAATGTCCTAATTTCTTTGACAATTGGATATGCTCTATGCTACAGTTATACACATCTGTTTTATCTCTGTCCTCACCTGGTAGCAGATGGCTCCAGGTGGATTGCTGTTCGCGCCATGTAGCTGAGAAGAGGAGGATGCCAAGGCAGCGAGGGGCTGAATAAGTTCTTTATTTCGTGTATGTAGCAGCCCTCAAATAGCTAAAAATCGTTGCGGGACAGAATGCCGACCGGATGAAAACCTTCCGTTTTCCGTCTTTTACCCAGGTGCGACCCGCCTCTTTCCGTCTCTTACCCAGGTGTGATGTGTTTGCCCAGGGTATACTTCCACAAGACGGACGACCATGCGTTCTAAATGATGAGAGGCTGGAGCGCCTTCCGGTTCTCGGTGGCTACATGCAGTAAAGGACGCTCTCGCATCTCTGATCCTCATTTGAAGCCAACGCAGGTCATTGGCTAGACTGCGTTCTGTGTTTAGCCGCATGGCGCTCAACATAGTGCGATTGAAAGGAGGGGTTACTCGTTGTCCCTTGTTTTAGATAAATTGGACAACGAGCCAAACAGCAGTGTATGCAGCGACCACCTCCTTCTCCTCATTCCAGCGAACCTACTTCTAAGCGACGTCGCACACCACCAGGGCTTTTACGCATCCTCCCCATTGGTCCAGAGCTGCGTGTCGAGGAGTTGCGAGCGCTGCTCTCTGAACAGGAAGATATGCAACTCCTTCCTCCCATTGCCGACCCCGATCAGGCGTTGGATGTCCTGTCTCGGACGAACGGGATATCCCGCATTGATATGGTCATCGTGGAGGGAGAGTTTTGTGAAAAGCAGCATTATCGCCTCCTGCAGGTTCTCTCCAGGCACCTGCGCTGCCTGATCATCGCGCCCCCCATGTATCCCAGTGAGATCAAACGCCTCGAAGAGGCCGGGGCCTATGGATATTGTCCTACATCGGCCTCTTCTCAACAACTGGTGAAAACCATTCGCAAAATCGCACGAGGGGAGAAGTATTTCCATCCTACCCCTTTGAGCGAGCTACGACCGCATCTCCCATCGAAACGCAAGCCGGTGTTCTACCAGGAACGCCTGGAGGAACAGGCGGCGAGAATAGGTTGGCCACTGAGCGAGATTGAACTGTTGATCCTCTCCAACTTTGATGG
The DNA here is from genome assembly GCA_902810755.1 of Chloroflexota bacterium. The sequence continues at coordinate 8,647 of CADDYT010000133.1, read as the reverse complement.
GGCCAACAATGACGAAATCGCGCGAAGAATCCACCGACCAGTGGGGACAGTGCGCTCAACCACTTCGCGGATCTTCTTCCTTCTCCAACAGATTTCAGAACGGCAGGAGATTCCTAACCGACTAATAGCCTTCCAGATCCTTTTAGAGCTGGGTATTATTGAATACCGGTAAAACCGTCCCTCATTTACGAGACTATGGCACACCTTTTATCTTTTGAGTGAAAAGCGGCGGACTCAATCTTTTTCGCTCACGGCTTTAGAATGTACCTTCTTGCTTACTCCAAAACGCTTCCAGTTCCTGCCTCCAAGAGATCAGCTGGGTCATGAACGTAAGGAAACGCTCGCTTTCCTCCTGGCCTACAATAGGAAGCAACGGCATGGCGAAGCTATCAATCACGTTGTTGTCGGCATCGATTGTAATAGCATCGACAATCGGAAGTGCTGCCTGATCGTGCAGCATCTTTCGAGCATGTGTTATAGCTAGCTGAAAGAGAGAGCGCCCACGGTCGATTAGGGCACGAAGTGTAAGCGACGATTCGTCGTCAAGCTTCGGTGTCAGTACATCCATGTACCGTTGGAGAAGATCGCCAATATTTTCGAAGGTGGTCATAAAGGTGAAGAGTGCCTGGCGGATGGATTTGTAGCGCTGCTGCATCTGCTGATAGGCCAGATACGCCAACTTCTTCTGTTCTTCGGACGCCCTCCGCAGTTGGAGTTGCCGTTCAGGAGAAACGAGCTTCCAATCGAAAAGGCCGTAGAGGTATGGCACCTCTGAGATCAGAAGGCACCATACCTGGCGCTTTCCCCGTTGTTTTGTCTGAAACGGCAGCTTTCTGGCCGTGCCCCATAGCACCAATTTTCGCCATCTCTGGATGTGTGTATCAGCGCGAATACCGAGTGCGTGACAGACTGCGAACACGGGAATGTAAGGTCTTCCGTCATCGAGATAGAGTACAGGAACCTCTTCATCTAGAAACGGAAGCGTGATCGTCGCTTGCTCAACGACCTCTTGCCCGCTCTTGTCCATTCCACAGAGCCTCCTTTACTGTTTAAGAACATCTCCGTATAGACCAGGCCAGATAAGAACGGATGTTTCATGCTATTTTAGCTATTTCTCCTCAATTTTGCAAGACGAAACAGCTCAGATTAGTTGATGGAGAAATACGCTGATCCACCTCCCGAAGAATTTACTCTGGCTATGAGCTATGACCTTGCATCAACCAGAAAGAAATGGAGAACGAGATGTAGCGATGACTAGAAAATCTGTTCTACCATGATTAAAGACAATTATCGGTATTTCAACGACAATCGTCGTTGCAAACTTGTCATCTACATGCTACCCTCAGAAAGCGTGGCCGATCGATCAATCGGCTTGAAGGGTCACCCATTGGGAAAAACAGACAAGTAGGAAAAAATCCGTAGACATATGGGCGTGTTCTAAACGAAGGCTCGATACCCTTTTGCCCATACGATGGTGTTGAGGAGCCGATGAGCGGCTGGTTGATTGGTACTCCCCTGTCGCTCATCAGCTCCCCTCCCTCACGATGGAGGTAATGTTGATGATAGCACATACCTGTAAATTCTTCATGATGGCACACCTTTTGGCTATGCTCACCATACCCGCCTTTGCGCTGTTCCTGTCAAAGGAACAGCGCTGCATCCTCCCCGACTCATGGGTATTCGGCGAGGGGCAAGCGTTGGCCGCTCAAAGCCCCTCCTCGCCGACTATCCTTGATGCAATACACCTGCCACAGCCGATTGAGTAACCCATCCAGTTGGCTACAGGCATCTGTGCTCTCTGCAAGCTCAACGACGCGACCAGATGTAGCCCTGGCGGACCTCTTTGGTAATCACCGAAGAGATATCCCTTTGTGTCTGATTACGTAGAGCGGCTGGAGAACCAGGGACCAAGCGATCGCTGTTGCTCCGGTAAGGCAATGTGAAACGAGCTCTTCCTTCGATAGCCTTGCCTGTGAGGGGAAGTGTTCTTCTCCGTCACCTCGGCTCACCAGACGTGGCAGGGAAAATCAAAGAAGGATTCTTTCGACAATCACTCTGGGGCCACTTCAATTTGTGGACCCGCTGCATGACAAGCTAGAGAGCAGTGGTTTTCTGGATAAGGAGGTGGAAATACAGACGACAAGCGATTCTTGAAAGAAAGAACATTGGCCTGGATGGGCAGAAGGCAGCGATGGTCTGACCTCATAACTGCCTTCTGCTCTTCCATTCATACATCCATACGCGCAGCGGAACTGGCTCCATATGCCTGGCCGGGGAACCGCTTGCATAAGTACCGCGTTAAACATTGTATTTCCGCCACGAAGGCGGCGCAGCAGGAGAAACAGATGACATCTACTGGCGCAACGATCTCTGTTGAAAGCAGACACAACATCGAGATAGGTCTCCTCTCGCCCGATGGTCATTTTCAGGCCGTTGCCGGTAAAAGCAACACGGTGGTCGTTCTCGATGCTGTCACAAAAGAGCCATGGGTGACCTACTACGGCCATCAGGCGGGCGTCTACAGGCGTGTGACCGGGACCATCAAGGCCCTGACGTGGCTGCCTGACGGGAACTGTATCGTCTCGGGCAGCACGGACGGCTCGATCCACATCTGGCACGCGCGAACCGGAATCCACCACCGCACGCTCACCCAGCCCCAGAAGGGCTACGCGGTGCTGGCGCTGACCCTGTCGAACGATGGATGCCTTACCGCATTGAGAGGAAGGGATGTCACGACATGGCAACTCTGCTGAAAAGCCGGGCTGAGCCGTTGCAATTTGATCTGGCCAATCTGGAGAAAGACCCAGGCGCCATACTGGGCTACCACCAGGAAATCCAGCGCCGCATTGTGTCCCTGCTTCCCCCGTTAGGAGAGACACTTCGGCTCGCGTTGAGCGCTGCGCTCAACGCCAGGCTCAGGGAGCGAGAGGTAGCGCTTGGAATCGCGACGCTGCCATCAGGCAGTTTGCTCCTACTCGCACAACTCTTCCATGAGGAAGGATTGGACATGGCCGAGCACCTGTTTGGTCCACATCCGGCCACCCTGCGTGCGCGGGAAAAACAGGCGCTACTTCCCAAGAGCACGCACGTTCAGAAAACGATCTCCCTTCTGCTAGGAGGTCAGCTGGCGCTGGTCACCAGTATCGGCGACCGCCTCCTCGGTCGGCCAGAGCGGTTCGTGCTGGCCGCGAAGCTAGGGCTTTCGCGCAACGCAGCGCGTCAAGCCACGCTCAACCCGCCTGGCTGCGTCGCCGAGTTGCAGTTTGGTCAGCTGCGGGGAATGATCAGCCCCTTCCTGCCCACCGGCTTCGAGAAGGGTCTGCGCGCGATAGCACAGGTCTCCTGGCCGCGGGTGTGGGAGGACGAAGGCCAGAGCGTGGCTCTTTCGCTTTCCCCGTGCGAAAGCCTGCTCATTCCCCTTCGCTGCTACCGCCGCGTGCTGCACCGATACGCCTGCCAGACCATTCCCGACGTTCCCCTGATCGAACTCGACGTCTCGCCCGACCAGTTCGTTGCGACAGGTTCGCTAGAAGGAGCGAGAACGTGAGAACGAACGCGAGAACCAGGCTGATCTGGTTCCTGTCAATCTTGCTAACGCTTGCCGCCATCGCTGGGTCGGTGAGCTACGTCGTGAGCGCCCATCAGGCGCAGGCTCAGGACGCGCCGCATGGCCTGCGGCAGATCGCGCTCATCACCGGGCCAGACATCCCACCACGAGGGTTGTGGGCCTTCGACATCGGATTTGTCGACGACCAGAGCCAGGTCTATTACCTGGCCGATGCGAGTAACGCCACCGTGGACATGGTCGATACGCGCACCAACACCCTCATCGGGCAGATTGGTGGCTTTCGCGGCTTTCACGGCAGTCGCGAAACGCAGGGACCCGGGGGTGTGCTGGTGGATGACCTCGGTCAGCTCTGGGCGTCCGATGGCGATAGCACGGTTAAGGTCATCGATCTGCTCTCGCGCACCATTGTCGCCACGCTCCATACGGGCGGCACGAAGCGGGCCGATGAAATGGCCTACGATCCGCAGGATCAGATCCTGGTCGTGACGAATGGCTCGGATGCTGTTCCGTTCGCCACCTTCATCTCCGTCACGAAACGCACCATCCTGGGCAAGCTGGCCTTCTCCGATGCCGATGGCGGTCTGGAAGCTCCCGTGTTCGATGCCGAGACGCACCTGTTCTACCTCTCGGTACCCAAGAACAAGCAGTACCCGGGTGGAGCCGTTGCGGTCGTTGACCCGGTGAGGCAGCGGCTCGTCAGGGAGTATCCGCTCCCCGCCTGCGATCCGAGCGGCATCGCGCTCGACCCTGCCAACCAGGAACTGCTGCTGGGCTGCTCGGGTCACCCTGTGATCGTCAGCGCCCCGACCGGTCAGGTCGTCGCGACGGTCCTGCAGACGAGCGGGTGCGACGAGGTGTGGTACGACCGGGGCGACCAGCGCTTTTACCTGGCTGCCTTCACGAACCCTACTGGCCCGGTGCTCTCGGTCATCGATGCCACGACTGGCACCTGGGTCGAGAATGTACCCACTGTGAAGAAGGCTCACAGCGTGGCCGCCGACCCGCTCACCAACCACATCTTCGTCCCCGAAACCGGGCGGGGTATCGTCGTCTACGCCGAAACATGATGTCCGCTGCATACAGTCTAGAGCAGCATTTTGAAAGGAAACTGATGTGAAGGAAGTAATCGGATTCGTTGGGCTGGGGCAGATGGGCCAGCCTATGGCTCTCAATCTCTTGAAAGCGGGTTTCGAGATACGGGTGTTCGACCTCCACGAGGAGCGCATGGCTCCGCTCATCGCGCTGGGAGCGTACCAGGCGTTTCGACTGGGCGAGGTCACCGAGCCGGGAGGCATCGTGCTCAGCATGGTGCCCGATGACCGGGCGCTCCTGCAAGTAGCTCTGGGAGAAGGCGGCATCCTGCGGCGAATCGGTCAGGAGGGTATCCACGTCTCCCTGAGCACGGTCTCACCTGAGGTGTCAGCGCAAATCGCGAGATTGTACGAGCACCAGGGGAGCCACTACCTGGCCGCCACCGTGCTGGGACGACCGGAGGTGGCCGAAGCTGCCCAGCTCTCGATTTTCCTCTCCGGCAACTTCGCCGCCAAAGCGCGTGTGCTTCCGCTCCTGCGTGTTCTCGGCTCGAATGTGTACGACCTGGGAGAGCGCGTGGAGGAGGCCAACGTGGTGAAACTTGGATACAACTTCCTCATCGCGACCGCCATCGAGGCTATGGGTGAGGCGGCGGCGCTGGTCGAACAATGCGGGGCGGACCGGGCGCAATTCCTGCGCATGCTGGTTGAATCTCCCCTGTTCAAGGGAGCAGTCTACGAGGGCTACGGCAGCATGATCGGGTCCCGGGACTATAGTGATGCGCGCTTCCCCGTGACGATGGGGTTGAAGGATGTGGAGCTGGTCCTTCAGGCGGCGGAGCATGTCGCTGTGCCCCTGCCATACGCACGGATTGTCCACGAGCATCTGCTGACCGCAAAAACGGCTGGACGCTCACATGAAGACTGGTCGGCCCTGGCGGACTTTGTGACGCAGACTGTGGCCGGGGAAGCGGTAGCGGTACGAGGAGGCCGACCGGGGCAGGCGAGCCGCTAGAGATTCACGCAGGGTTGCGGGCGAGAGAAGAGAAAAGGAAAGGAAAGAGGGAATCATGAGCATTGCGCTGACAGATACCAACTGGGAAAGCAGGTCTATAGAAATCCTGCGCACGGCGCTGCGTTTGAGCACGCTGGCGCTGGCAGCGGTGGCCATTGCGGCCAATTTCACCGACTACGGTCCGCTGATCCCGCTGCTCTAGCGGGAGTTGCGCGTAACACCCGGCGCGACCGGTCTCCTCTCCACCCTGCTCTACGTCGGGATCGGCCTCTCCTATCTTCCTGGAGGTTGGCTCGCGGACCACTATGGGTCGCGCCGGGTGCTCTTCGGTTCCCTGTTGCTGGTCGAGGCGGGTGGATGTCTCCTGCCGCTGATCCCCAACCTGGTCTGGATCGTGTTGTGCCGCTTCGTGATCGGGCTGGGCGCCGGTGCAGCCATCGTCGCCGGCTCGCAGGCGGCGCGCGGGGGAAAATACTCCGCCTTTGGCCAGGGTCTCTTTGGAGGAGCGATGCAGCTCGGCGCGGGGCTTGGATTGTTCGCGACCCCCACACTGCAAAGTCTCTTCGGCTGGCGAGGAACGTTTACGGTCTGGGGCGCGCTTGGTCTGGGGGCAAGCATTCTCTGCCTGCTCGCTCTCAGCGGCGAGGCTCCACAACCGACAACCCCGGCTCCCCGACGCATTGCCGAGGCTTTTCGCTCTCCTTCCCTCTGGACGCTTGGGCTCGTCCACCTGGGGACGCTGGGACTGGGGCAGGCGGTTGCACCCTGGCTTGCGGTCTACTTCTCCCTCTCCTACGGCCTGCCGCTGGGGCTGGCCGCTACCCTTGGAGCCGTAGGCCTGCTGGCAGGCATGATCTTTCGGCCCCTGGGCGGTGCGCTGCTCTCGCGCGGGCTCTTCACTGCCAGCGCTTTGATGCGCACGGGGACAGCGCTGGCCTGCGCCGGTGTGGTCATGCTTGCGCTTCCCCTGCACGCGCCGCTCGTGACCGGGTGGGGACTTGCCCTGTTCGCATGTGGGACAACATTCCCTTACGCAGCGGTGTTCGACGAGGCGGGCCGCATCGGCGCAGAGAATGCCCTGGGGTCCGGCACTGCCCAGGGGGTCATCTCCGTCATCTCGGCGCCCGCATCGGCCTTCGGGCCTCTCCTGATCGGCGGGCTGCTGGGTCAGCGCGGGGACTTCGCACTGCCTTTTGGCGCGATAGCTCTCCTTGGGGGAGTTGCCCTCGTTGCTGCGTTGTTTGTCGGCCCCATCGTCTCCCGAACGAGGGATGCAGGCGACTTGACCCGTACGCAGAATCCCGATGCCTACCTCGCGCAAGCCCTGGTGAGCCGCTCAAGCGCATCGCTGCCAGCCTCCACTCCGCCATCGATTGTAGCTCTGGGCGCGTTTCCACTAAGCGGAGGAGCAGCCATCATACGGCGTCTCCAACACGCAGGTGGCCTGCCTCTGGTTCTGCCACCACCACCCTCCCCTGATCAAGGAGAGGCAGGGGACCTCCTGGCAGACGAAGACCTCTTCCGGGAGATCTTCGACCGGCGCATATGGCCGCTGTTTTGCCAGCTCCTGTTTGGACAGACACGGGGGCTCTGTCTGATCGAGGATGACCAGGGGAGCGAGAAAACGAACAGCGCGCACGCGATAGACACCGGGGACCTTTTGCAGCGCGAGGCCTCTGACCCGTGGAGCACGATCACCCAGCGCTATCTCGCTCTGCTGGCCTGGTTGGTCGGCATGCCGGTGCTCGGTGCCGGGTGGGAGCTGCAAAGCCTGCAACTCAACTACCGGGTGGATGAGCAAGAGAGAACCGCACCGAAGCGCCTCTGGCCGCTCCCTGTCAATCCTGCGGCCTGCAGTGGGGATGTAGAGGGAACCTCTGTTTTCTCCCAGTTTGTTGCTGCGTGCGCGGCGTACACGCCACCCTCACCGCAGGCGCTGGCCTCCTTCCGAGATGAGATCTTCGGCTGGCTGCGCCGACGCGACCGGGCGCTCATCCGCCTGATGTACCGGCTCCAACTGGTGTGCGGACAGGGAACAACAGGGATGTCTGAGGCGCTCGAATCGGTTCCGCCTCAGCGGGCAGTAGAGCAGGAGGTGGCTGGTAAGGTGGGCAGCAGGAAGAAGGAGAAAATCGCAGCATGAACGCAAGAGGCGCTGCGCTCGTTGGCCTTGCGCCTTCCACGATCAACTGTACTCTCACAACACTGAAGGGCGTTGTTTATCGACCGCTGAGATGTTGTCGAGCACATGATTACAGCAATTGTGCCCGGTAGCGGCACGATGGTACAGCAGAAAGGAAAGATTCAGTATGAAGGCAGCTGTTTATCACGGACCCCTCGATGTGCGCGTCGAGGAAGTTCCCGAACCCGGTCCTCTCCAGTCAGATGAGGTGCTCCTTGCGCCGCTCGTGGGATCGCTGTGCGGAACCGATGTCACCGAGTTTGTCGCAGGGCCAAAGATGATCCCGCTTCATAAAACCCATCCGGTGAGTGGGCACCGGGGGCCGGTCATTCTGGGTCATGAATTCGTCGGTGTCGTCCTGGCAGTCGGGCCTGCCGTGACCAACCTGCGCGTCGGGCAGCGGGTAGTGCCGGGCGCGGGGATGTGGTGCGGCGCGTGTCTTGCCTGCCTGACCGGGCGTACGAACATCTGCGAACGCTATGTGCTCTACGGCATCCACACCCACGGAGGCCTGGCTGAGCGAGTAAAGGTGCCAGCCAGGATGTGCGTGGCCGTGCCGGAGGACTGCAGCGACGAAGCTGCCGCGCTTGCGCAACCCTGCGCGGTTGCCATCCACGCGGTTGGTCGCAGTGGCATCGTGCCGGGTCAGAGCGTCGCGCTCTTCGGTCTAGGGGGCATCGGCAGCTTTCTCCTGGCCGCGCTGCTCGACGGCACACAAGGAAACTTCTCACTTATTGTCGTGGACGTGGACGAACGCAAACAAGAGCTGGTCGAGCAGTTGGGCGCATGTGATGCCACGTTCATCACCGCCGATCAGTCCACAGTGACGATGATCCGCAAGCTGACTACCG
>CADDYT010000132.1 GCA_902810755.1 Chloroflexota bacterium | reverse complement strand
GGGCGCGTTATTATGATCCAGTCAGTGGTCGCTTCACCCAGGCCGACCTGCTCCAGAACAACGCAACAGGGATGGATCCGTATGCCTGTGTGGGGGAGAACCCGGAGAGCCGAACGGACCCGACGGGAGAACGCTTCATTTCTCCGAGCGGACAAGAGTCTCCTCCAGGACCTATTACTACAGACTCCCCATTGGTTTCTGCCTCCACTACCATTGTCGAGCAGCATGCCATCGCGTACCAGAATCTCTTGAATCCGGGAACCGCCTACAATGGCTTGCCAACGTTGAGCTTCTCACTGAGGAGTCGCCCTCGTCTGCTGGCCCGAGCGACCCAGCGCGACCCCTGCTAGCTGATACCCGCCATCTGGTGGGGCGCGAGGCATGGATCGCTGCTGTGCTACACGCTTTGACCGAGACGCCGCCGAAGAAGCTGGTGGTACTGCAAGGGCCAATGGGGGTGGGCAAGTCCAGCGAACTGCACCGGCTCGCCTGGCACTTCCTGCGCACGCAGCAGCCCGGCTATCAGGTTCTCTGGCTGCCCTTGCTCATGTCGTAGCAGGCGGCGGTCGACCCGCAGGCGGCGCTGGAAGCCTTCCTGGGCAACATGCTGGCTGAGATGGGCAATCCTCTGCCCGCTTCCTCCTCGGTATCGCTCCAAATGCGCATGCACTATGTGCTGACCGAACTGGAACACCACAACCAGCCGACAGTGATCCTGCTCGACAATGCCGAGAGCCTCTTGAGCGAACTGGGGACGCTGGCAAGTTGCTGGCAAGAGTTTCTGGCCGCATTCTTACGCGCCCAGCATCAGGCAAGGATACTACTGGCGACCAAAGAATGGCCGGGCTGGCCCGGACGCGAGCGAGTCTTCGTCTCCGAATTCACCGTCCCCCTGCTCTCGGTGCCAACCAGCGTGACGCTCTTGCAACGCCTGGGCTTAGAGCGCGTTCCCCTGGAGCATCTGCGCGCCATCAGCGAGCAGGTCGGCGGCACTCCGCTATGCCTGGAATGGGTCGCCACGCTGGTGCAGGATGCGCTCTCTTTCGACGACTGGCACAGCTTCGACCCCGGCGGCATTGCCTTCTCAGAGCAAACCGAAGGTGAGGCGATCACCGGGCGTCTACTGCGACTATTGGAAGATCCCTCGCTCTTGCGCGGCCACTTCGCCAACAAACTGCAGCCGCTGCTGGAACGCATCATCGACAAACGCCTTATTGAGTTACAGGCCTGGCTTTTTGGAGCATGGTGTGACTATACTGAAGAGCAAGGAGAAAAGCGAACATCGCAAAAATTGCGAGAACAAGCTATCGTTCTCTACAAACAATGTGTAGCACTCCATTCGATTCATGAAGAGCAGTCTTTTCTCAAGAGTGGACTTGCTAAGACCCGACTTGCCCGTTGCTCCAATGCTCTTAGTTATTATCTTATGAGAGATGGTCAGTATGAAGAAGCTCTCCAATCTGTGGAACAGAGTATTGTACTGAGAGAGCAAGGCTACCTCGACTTTGGAGGGCTAGCAGTTTCCTACGGCGAAAAATCTGAGATACTTACGGAACTGGGTCGCTTTCAAGAAGCTCTACTTTTCAATGAGAAAGCCCAGACAGAGATACAGCGGCTTGCGAATGTCGGCTATCCCCACGCGCAAGCAGAAACATGGATGTATATTGCAAATCGCGGACGGCTCTATCTACGTATGGGAAAAATTGATGAAGCAGAACAGTTACTTCGAGAAGCTATCCCCTATATTTCTAAACGAAGGAGGGTCTATCGCATGTTTGCCGAAGAAGCTCTTGAGGAGATCAAGCAATGGCGACAGAGAGCAAATACGCCACACCATCAACTCGATTGGCGATGGGTAGAGCGATATCGGCAGCTTGCTTCGTTTGATTCCTACTGGTGGCTAGCTTCCGCAGGCACTTTCAGCCAGGAAGAGCAACGGCAGTGGAATCAGATGTATACTCCCGATATCGATGAGACTACCAAAGAGCAATTGAGCATCTTCATAACTCAGACACGACAACGTGAGATAGAGGCTGCATTAGCTGAGGGACGAGAACCGCGCCTGCATTATCCAGCCCTTCCTATTGAAGAAGTGCGTCGCCATATTGCTGGTCTATTGCAACTGAAGACAGAAATACACCAGCAAGAACCTAATGCTCTCGTCCGTCTCTTTTATGAGGATACTATTGAGGAAGAACTCAACTTTCTCCGTTTGATTGAGGCTACCTACGAGAGCAACAATGAGCAATTCTGGGAATGCAACCTGCTTCTCAATCCTCTTCCGTCAAAAGAGGAAATGCGGTATGCATTATCCCATGTCACGCATTTTCTTGCTCAAGGATTGCAGCAAGCCACAACGACAACAATCAGCCAGCAGTTGATGCAGTTTTTCCAGGAAGATCTTCATCTCTCTCTCGATCTCGCCTCTTACAACGAAGCAATTCAGGAAGTACATCATCGCTCACCGCTGCCTACTACCCATCCTCAACGCATGGTTTCTGCTCAAACCGCCAGGAAATTCTTCACTGCCGCTTTGCAACAAGGGGGCTATGATGGATGGCAGGTGAAAATTGATGCCAATGCCAGTAATCCTCGTATTGAGCAGGGTTTGCGGCATCTGTACCTTCCAGAGAAACCGTTATCAGTGAGGCAAATCAAGCAGTACCTCTCGCACGAATTGGCAGGTCATGTTGCCCGTTGCGTTGCCGGAGAGCGGTCTCTTCTCGGCCTGCTGGGCATTCATAGCAAGAACTCCCTGGAGACCGAGGAGGGCCTTGCCATGTACTACGACATCCAGGCTGCAAAACAACAAGGGCAAATCTATGATGATGCAGGAGCCTGGTTTGGGACATTAGCGACAGGTCTGGCCAGTGGGGTACTCACTCCACCGCAAACCTTTCGCTCGCTCTTTACCTTCTTTGAGCAGTTTACCTTTCTCTATCGTTTGCTCAAGTGGCCTGAGCGCCAGAACAGCCAGGTGGCGCTGAAATACGCGCACTCATTTGCACTCGCCCGTTGTCTGCGCACGTTTCGAGGAGTCCCTGACCTACGACAAGCCGGAGTGTGCTATAGCAAAGACGCGCATTACCTGCGTGGACTCAGGAAGATTGAGTGTGCGGTCGCAGAGGATAGCACCATCCTCGATCAACTGGCAGTCGGAGTTGTGGCTCTGGAACGGCTTCCTGAACTGCGAGAGTTGGGCATGGTCTCATCCCCTCAACCACTCAGGAAACTGGCAAATGATCCTGATCTGGATACATACATCCTTTCCTTCGAGGCGCCAGAGGAAGCCGCGTCGCCTGGAGCATCAATCTCGGGGCAGTGAGAAAGGTGTCCCAGAGAAGATGCATAGCTTTCAGGGATAACCGGCTCTTTAGTGCATCTTCTGTCTTTTCACGCCATATTCACTCCCTCGTCGTCAGCGCCAGAATCTCCGGTTCGCGGGCGAGCATGCGGAGGGCGACGAGGCGGGAGACGGTCTGGTGGAAGGCGATGCCGTAGAGCAGGGCCGCCGGAATGACGAAGGCCCAGATCCATTCGGCATGGAAGAGCAGGGGCAGGAGGAAGGCCAGGATGAGCGGGGTGAGGACGATGGCGGTCACGATAAGCATGATGAGCGACATGATGCCGCGCAAACAGCCGTTGCCGGAGGAGGCCCCGGTGGCGCGGAAGCCGCGCTGCATCTGGCGCATACGCTGCGGGAAGAAGACGGAGGTGAAGTTGCCGCAGCCCAGCGTCACCCCGATACCGGCCAGCCCGACCGCCAGCGTGGGCAGCGTGAAATTCCAGGCGTGGGAGAGAAACGAAGCGGCCAGCACCAGCACCACCAGTTCGATCAGGCCCATCACAAACACCGTCAGGTTCTTTCCCCACAGGATGCGCTGCGGCTCAACCGGGAAGAGGAACAGTTCGGTCAGACTCTGCCGCTCCATGCCCAGCGAGTTGAATGAGAGGCTGAGCATGAAAAAGAAGACGGCCAGCGGCGCGAACAGGACCAGCAGCCCGCTCAGCACGCGCGACGTGGACGAGTGGCCGCCGAAGCCGATCAGAGGCCAGACGATGAAGAAAATGCCGCTGATGATCGACTGGAAGACCAGCGCCTTGAGCTGCGGGTCGCGCCAGAAGTATTTTGCCTCTTTACTGGCAATCGCCAGCACCTGTGGCGAGAGCAGGCGTTCCCAGAAGCGCGTCGCCGTCGTTTCGCGCCGGGTTGCGATAGGCCGCTCGCGATGATGGCGCGCGCGCACGGTGCCGCCCTCTTCCGGCGAGGTCAGGGCACGTTCGATCACGGCCTGCCAGAGGTAGAGGACAAGGATGTTGACGGCCATCAGCGCGACCAGCCAGGCAAAGGCGAAGCCCCAGTTGCCCGCGATGACCTGCTGGATAGAGCGCGCGGCCATGCCCGGCGGGAGCCATTGCAGGATGGGCGCGGCTCCGGCAACGCCGCCGATGAAGCCGGGCAGACCGTTGGCGAAGCGGCCTACGAACTGCCCCAGAATGCCGCACGAGGACGAGAAGAGGATGATGATGATAATGCTGAGGTCGCGGAAACGGCGGCTCTGCAACGTGCGCATGAGCAGGGCCAGCACCAGCTGGCTCATGCCCACGACCTGCACGTAGAAGACGAGCATCGCCAGCACGGCGAAGAGCGCGACCGGCAGCGAGATAGCCCAGCCAGCTACGACGGCGGCAAAGATGAGCAGCAGGGCCAGCGTCGGAATATCCAGCAGCGTGGAAAGCACCAGGCTGGTCATCAGTTCCGCGTGCGTGAGCGGGAAGAGCGAGAGTTTGGAAAGATCAAGCCCTTCGTTGACGTTGTATTCGAGCAGGGGCAGGATAATCCACGCCATGTAGACGCCGATCAGGGCCAGGTAGAGCAGGCCGATGTTGGCGGGCGAAGGCAGGAAGCGGTAACCGAGGAAGGTCAGTACCGCGATACCGGCAAAAAAGGGCAGGCCAAAGATGACCATGAAGATGGCGCCGATGATGCGTGATTTATCGCGGGTAAAGCTGCGATAGAACTGTTTCCAGCGCAGCCAGAGCAGCCAGCGCAGCTTCTCTGGATGAATGATGACCATATGCTCTTCCCCTCCGCTATTCCAGCCAGCTCAGGTTGAGATTTTCCCTGCCCGCACCAATCAGGTTGAGGAAGATATCCTCAAGGGTGGCGTTCTTGTTTTCGCCGCTGGCAAGCTCGCGCAGTTCCTGAATCGACCCCTCGGCCACCAGCACGCCGTGATTGATAATGCCTACTCGCGTGCAGAGCCGTTCCACCACCTCCATGATGTGCGAGGAGAAGAAGATGGTGGTGTTGCGGCGCGTCAACTCGTGCAGGATATCGCGAATGACGCGCGAGCTAACGGGGTCGATGCCCTCAAACGGCTCATCGAGGAAGAGAACCTGCGGGCGATGAATGATGGCGGCGGCCAGGGCAACCTTCTTGCGCATACCCACCGAATAATCGACGATCAGCTTATCGGCGTCGTCGGTCAGCGTCAGCACGTGCAGGAGTTCTTCGCTGCGCTGGCGCACATCGGCATCGGGCAGGCCGTACATGTGGCCCGCGAACTTGAGGAATTCACGCCCGGTCAGTCGCTCATAGAGGTTCAGATATTCGGGCAGAACACCCATCATGGAACGGGCCTGGATCGGGTCTTTCCACACATCAATGCCCGCCACCCGGACATTGCCCGCCGTCGGGCGCAACTGGCCAACCATCATTTTGATCGTGGTGGATTTGCCTGCGCCATTAGGGCCGAGGAAGCCGAAAAACTCGCCCCGACGCACCGCCAGGTTCAGGTGGTCCACGGCCACTTTTTGCCCGAAGACGCGCACAAGGTCGCGCGCCACAATGGCATACGGCCCCTGATTCACAGGCTCTTCAATTACCGGTGTCGACTGCGCCAGCTGTCCCACTCCAGAGATGGGATTCTGTTCAGGAGATGTCATCATAACGCTGTCTATCCTCGATTCACCATAATCTTGTTTTGTATTTCAAGTATCGCAAATTGCCATAGACTCAAGAGCGAGTAACACTTTTGTGAAGGCACCCGTCACTACTATGGTATACGTCTCAGGCGCAGAAAAGTCAAATAGCGGCAAAAAAAGAGAGCCGATCAGGAGCTAATGCCTGATCGACTCTCTGCTGGCAGTATCCTCTATGGTTTGATCCGGTCGCGACGCGGGTGAAAAACCTGCATGTTGACTTTGATCGGCATGAAGCCGAAGCCGAGTTTGTCAGATGGCGGCCCACTGCTTCCCCAGCCCCAACGCTCTATATGGGCCAGCAGGTACTGCACCCCCCATTGCGACACAGCGGCAGTGTCACCGGGCATGACCAGGTAAATATCCCCGTAGTCGATACTGCTACTGCTGTCCTCTGCTGTGCAGCGACGGTTAAATGTACCATCCTGATTATAGAGGGCAATCACCGTACCCAACGGGAACTGCTTCTCTGAGACGGCACAGGCTCCCGGATAGGCCCAGCGGCCATCGGCCATGCGCGTCTCTTCTGGAGAAGCAGTGACGGTGAGAACGGCCATATTCGTTGTGGCGCTGGAAGCAAAGGCATTTACCAGCGCCTGAGAGCCAATGCCCACAAAGAGAACGATACATGCCAGGACAATGGCTCGTACTCCCCAGGTATTTTTCCAGATAGATATACTACGATTCTGCTCAGTCATATATGCTCCTTAAACCCCCCGGATCCCCACATCTACCACGAGCGTCAGGCCCTCTGCGGCCTCAACATCGACATGAGATATCGGCAATAGTTACCGTTTCAATCGACATTCTACCTACTTAAAACGCTTGCAAACGGTGTTTCGCCACATACTGGTACTTTCTTACCGCCCTGAGCGCACTCAGTTCAGCCACTCGCCGGGCGCGCGTACACGCACGCTATTCTCCTGCTCCCTGAGCGTTTTCGCATCGGCAGCCAGCCGCGCCCGCAACTGCGCGGTCGTGGTGCGATGCCAGTAGGCAGGGGGAAAGAGACCGACGCCGATAGCGATAGCCGCCCCCAGTTCGGCGCGGTTGAACGGCAGGCCCGGCGGCAGGTGATAGGGAATGGCAGAGAGCAGACGCAGGCGCAGGGCAAGCGCAAAGACGAAGATCAAGACTTCAAACAGGGCGGCAACAATGTACGAAATAACTTCGCTCCGCCGTCTCTTGCGAAAAATGACGGCACAGCCGACATTGAGCAGCAACAGGAGCATGGTCGCTCCCAGCGTGAAAGAGATGATGATGCTTGCCAACCTGATTACCTCCACACAATGCCCGCGAAGGGCTACACAACATTAATGATATGCCAGCAGGAAATTGGTGAAGGCAACCTCCGTTCCCTTCAGATTTACCAGCATGCCAACCTGCCCGCTGGCGATGGTATTATCGCGCGCGCTGCCCACCTTCTTCCCGTTCACATAGAAGGTAAAATTACTGCCGTTCATGAACACCTTGAACGTATTGATACTGCCGGGGCCATGCCCTTCGTGAAACTCTTTGCCAAAGTTCTGGTGCCAGATTTTCGTCCAGGGCGTCACCGTACTCGATGCATACTGATCGTCGTACTTCCAGAACTGATATTCGCCGCCCTTTGTATTGGCAACCTCAAAGGTGTAGAAGGTGGTAACCAGTTTATTGCCCTTTTTCGCAGTCGTAAAGCGGAAGATCAGGCCAAACGAGTTGTTGATGGAATTATCATCGCCCTTGATCTCCTCCATTGTCAGAGTATAAGCAAAGGGGACATGCAAGATCGAGGGGGGCATATCCTGGAACAGAGCGGGCGCGCTCTGGCCACTATCATTATCGGTGATATGGTAGGCTCCATCCTTAAAGATATAGATCCTTGTCCCGCCCGTTGAGATCAGCCAGTTATGGATATTCTGGGTCAGCGAGTCGGCGAGAATGATATTGGCCTGCGATGTCGCAGTTGCCTGCGCAACTGCCGTTGCCGTAAGATTGGGCGTGGCATGCACCTGCTTTGTCGGCTGTCTGGCCACCTGACTGGAATGAGAGTGCGCCAGCCAGAGCAGACTGGTGCTGAAGACAAGCAGCACCGCCAGCACGACGGCCACGATCTTCGTGCGTTTATCCAGCTTTGCCAGCAGTTTGCCAGAGGCGGCCAGGGGGAATTTCTGGTCGGCAGTATCCTCATTTGCTCTATCATCAGGCCTCGGTTCCGGGGAGACAGGCAGCAGGCCGGTAACGTAGCGGCCCGGCTGCCCCGCGACCGGCACCTTCACGACTTTTACCGCAGCGGTCAATTTCATGGTGCCAGGCCCGGCGCCTTCACTGCCGGTTCCCGGCTCGCCGTTCTCGCCCGGCACCGGCAATGTTCTGGTGACATTGCCAACAGGTAAGACTCTCGTGACGCTGCCGCCAGGCATGGCCGACTGCGCCCTATCAGAAGCAGGCGGCAATGGAGTCATGGCCGGTGTGATTGTAGGACTCATTTCGCCAGGCGGTTGCGGCGCCGGATGCATGGTTGAATCAGGCTGCGCAGGGAGCGGAGTGCGCGTCGGCTGCGGGAAAGGCGTGTTGCCCGCCGACTGAACAGCTGAGGACGACGTTGTCTCTGCTCCTTCGCTGAGGCGGCGCAGGCTGGTGCGCAAGCCGAGGCTGGCACGAGCGGGTTGCCGGGCAGCCGGGGCGGGTGAAGCGGCAGGAGTAATCGCAGGAACCGGCGTCGGTAGTTCCGCAGCCGGGGCGGGCGTCGTCTCCTTCGTCTTCACGGGCGAACCACTTGCAGGCGGCGTTGCCGGAATGGGACTCAGAGAAACTCGCGTGGGTACGGCTGTTTCCTTGCCGCCTGCCTGCCAGGTAGGGTCAAAGAGGCTACGCGGGCGCGGCTTAAACGGACGTGCAGGTAGGGTGCCGTCAGAAGAAAGCAAGCCGACCTGGCTATAGCCGAGGGGGATACCGGCGGATTCCAGCGCGATACGGAAAGCATTCGCCAGGTCTTGCGCGTAATTGTAGCGATCGGCGGGACGCTTGGCAAGCGCGCGCAGAATGACCTGCTCGGCAGCGAGGGGCAGTTCAGGACGCAGGAGACGCGGTGAGGGCGGCGGCATTTGCAGGTGGCGGGCGGCAATCTGCATCGACGTCCCACCGTGAAACGGCGTCGTTCCCGTCAGCATCTGATAGAGGACAACGCCCAGCGCGTAGAGATCAACCCGCCCATCGATGGCATCGCCGGTGACCTGCTCCGGGGCCATGTAGTCCGGCGTTCCCACCGGCATGCCATTGCCCGTCAGAGAGACCTGCTGTTCATCGGAGATTATTTTGACAAGCCCGAAGTCGGTGAGCAGCAGGCGACCGGTGGGGGTCATCAAGATGTTGGCAGGCTTGATATCGCGATGGATGACGCCGCGTTCGTGCGCGAAGTCGAGGGCCGAGGCCAGTTGCTCCAGATAATTGACCGCCTTCGCGAGCGGCAACTGTCCCTCCCGTTCCATCTCGTCGCGCAGCGTGCCGCCGGAAATACAGGGCATCACTACATAGGCCAGCCCGTTTTGCTCGCCATATTCATGCACCGGCACGATATTGGGATGCTCTAAGGAGGCAACCGCGTCCGCCTCGCGCCGGAAGCGTTCCAGAAAAGCGGCTAGCTGGTTCGGGGCCAGCGGCGTCATCGGCATCAGCACTTTGACGGCCACCTGCCGGTTGGGCCGCGCCTGCTGCGCCAGGTAGACCGCCCCCATTCCTCCCTGACCAAGCACCTTTTGCAAAGTGCAGCTTCCCAGTACCGTTCCGATCAATGCTTCTGCGTTCATGCGCTCTCCTCAGTGTCACTACCGTAGCCTGTGGATAAGATTCTATAGATATCTGCTGCCTCTGATGGAACGGCAGCAGGAATGTCTTCTCTATGTGCGGGTGATGAGCAGGTTCGAGAAAGCCACTTCCGTTCCTTTGAGGTTGACCAGCATGCCGACCGTACCGCAGGTCAATGAACCATCCTGGAAATTGCCCACCTTTTTCCCGTTCACGATGAAGGTGAAATTCTTGCCGTCTGAAAACACCTTGAGCGTATTGGTGTTTTTCGTTCCCTGCCCCTGATGATATTCAGTGCCAAAGGCATGATGCCAGAGCAGCGTCCAGGCAGAGGCCGCGCCGCCCTTGCTATCGTCGTACTTATAGAAACGATACTCGCCGCCCTTCGTGTTGACCACCTCAAAGCTGTAGAAGGTAGTCACTCTTTTGCCGCCCACCGATTTCTGGGAGAAGCGCAAAATCTGGCCGAAGGAGTTATTGATCGAGGTATCGTCCCCCTTGACCTCATACATAGTCAGTGAATAGCCCTGAGAGAGACAGATAGGGTTTGCCGCAAGAACGACGGCGATGCCGTTATTGACATTATCCAGGATATGGTAGGCGTTGCCCGCGAAAAACTCGTTGGCGTTAGTAGGCCAGTTCCGGCTATTGTAATTGAGCGGATCGGCCAGCAGGACATTGGCGCTGGCGGTCGCGACCGCCTGAGCCGTTGCCGTCGCGGCCACATTCGGCGTTCCGGTGGGAACAACCGTCTGGCTGGCCGGTGGCGTTTTCGTGGCGGGCAGGCGATAGTGGACAAACCAGAACGCGCCGGAGCCGACCAGCGCCAGAACTACCAGCAGGGAGACCACCACTACCAGCGGCTTTCTCCGCTTCTTTTGCGCCGTTGCCTCATCCGTCGAGGAGGTTTGCACAACGGGCAGCAAGCCGGTGACAAAGCGGCCCGGCTGCCCCGCGACCGGCACCTGCACAACCTTGACCGGTCCCGTCAGCTTCACTGTGCTGCTCGTTGCCTGCTCTGGATTTGCCGCCGTCAGCGTACTGGTAACGGGTTTTAACGCGGGCGATAGCTCCGTGGGCCAGCCCGGTTGCTGCGCCGATACAGGCAGGGTCCCTGTTGGAGAGCCAGTAGCGGTCGGCAACGGGGGCGCGGCAGCCAGCATACTGGCCGATTGTGTCGCCGTATCTTCTGTGGCGGTCGTGGGTAACTGTGCTGTCGCGCCCACGAGCGGAAATCTCCCCGTTTTCGAGAGCAGTCCACCGCCGGGTCGCGGGGATGGCGGGTCAGCCTGCCCGGCAGGCATAGCGGCTAGCGGTTTTGCCTGCTCCATAGTCGTCGCGCTCGCTGCTGGCAGGGCTGCCGTGCGCCAACTCGGATCAAACAGGCCGCCGCGCCTGAAGGCACGACTCGCGCCGGTATCGGCGTTCGCATCCACGTTGACGGCCTGCAAAGAGACGGTGGAGCGAGAGGCGCTGCTCAACTGCACGCCGGAGGCTTCCAGCGCCAGGCGGAAGGCGGCGGCGAAGTCCTGTGTAGAAGGATAGCGATTGGCGGGAGACTTGGCAAGGACACGCAAAATGACCAGTTCGGCGGCAGGCGGCAAATCCGGGCGATAGCTGCGCGGCGAGGGCGGCGGAGATTGCAGGTGACGCGCGGCAATCTGCATCGGCGTCTCACCCTGAAATGGCGTCGTTCCCGTCAGCATCTGGTAGAGAATCACGCCCAGCGAATATTGATCGGCTCGTCCATCGACGCCCTCACCAATGACCTGCTCAGGAGCCATATAGTCCGGCGTGCCAACAGGCGCGCCCGCGCCTGTCAGGCGAATCTGCGGCGTCTGCCCATCGGAGACCACTTTGACGAGGCCGAAGTCGGTGAGCAGCAGGCGACCGGTAGGAGTCATCAAGATGTTGGCAGGCTTGATGTCGCGATGGATGACGCCGCGTTCGTGCGCGAAGTCGAGGGCCGAGGCCAGTTGCTCCAGATAATTAACCGCCTTCGCGAGCGGCAACTGTCCCTCCCGTTCCATCTCGTCGCGCAGCGTACCACCGGAAATATAGGGCATCACTAAATAGGCCAGCCCATCTTGCTCGCCATATTCATGCACCGGCACGATATTGGGATGCTCTAAGGATGCGGCGGCGTCCGTCTCGCGCCGGAAGCGTTCCAGAAAGGCGGCTAGCTGGTTCGGGGCCAGCGGCGTCATCGGCATCAGCACTTTGACGGCCACCTGCCTGCGCGGCCGCGATTGCTGCGCCAGATAGACCGCTCCCATGCCTCCCTGACCGATCAACTGTTGCAGCGTACAGGTTCCCAGTGCCGTTCCGATCAATGCTTCTGCGTTCATGCGCTCTCCTCTAATCTGCCTGATACGTAGCATACTCTGACCGGTACGCTATTCCATCCATACTACCGGCACAGGCCACAGGGCTGCTGGCCCTCCCGGTTCGCTCAGGCCATTCTGAAGATCTATTCACCATTTACATACAATCTTAGACAACTTGTCCCGCGCTGG
Source organism: Chloroflexota bacterium (assembly GCA_902810755.1). The sequence continues at coordinate 6,009 of CADDYT010000132.1, read as the reverse complement.
CAATGCATCAGGCACGAAAACATGACCAAAGTAATGGTACGCGGTTATGAAGATCTCAACTGTATGATCGCCCGATTAGCGTCCCGTCGGCCATGAAAAACCTTCCCTGGCATGTCATGCTGAGCGCAACGAAACATCCTGCATAGGCTGTACTGCCTGCTTGCTCTCTTAGATACTTCGCTGCACTCAGCATGAGATATCCCGGCCACTTTTTTTACGGCATGACATAGCTGAGAGGAGTTTTCCTGACGCACCATTACATAGAGTTGAGCTACATAACAGACCACGCCATGTGTCTCAACTACGTTCACTGCAATAAACGAGGGAGCGATGGGGATTTGATAGGGATAGTACTTTAGCTCACCATCGGGCAGACCAGACTCTGGCAGGTTAGACACCCTCGATAATATCTTGAGGGCTGATATCCTCTTCGGCATCGAGGGGAACAACCTCTTCGCCGATAGCGGCGGCCATGGAGGGGACGCTGCGGCTCTGGATGATGATGCCGTGTGTGAGGGCTGTGGCGGCCTGCGCGAGGAGGGGGCGCAGGCGTTCCAGACGCTCGCGCTGCACACGCAACTGCGCGGCCCGTGCCTGCGCGCGCCCGGCGGCTGAACGCTCGCTGGCAACGCCTTCGGTCATCACAGAAGGGGGCATGGCCTGCTCCCAGAATTCGCGGTCATCCAGCACCTGCCCGACAGCCGCCTGCACCTGGCGCAGCAGATCGATAGTCTGATTCAGCAGCATTAACAGGTCGCCTTCCGCCAGATCAATGCGTTTGAGCAGGCCGGTGAGCGACATGCCGCGCGCCCACGAGAGGGCAACGCCATAAAAATCGGGAACGATGCCGGGCGTGAACGGCAGACCGGCGCGTTCCTCGACGCCGTGTACAGTCTGGCTCACATGCCACAGTTCGCGCCGCACCTGGATGAGATGCTGATTGAGGTTGTTGCGGTTGTTCAGTCGTCGGTCGTTATCGAAGGTGAACCAGCTAATGACCTCGCCCAGTTCGGCTGCCGTCAGCTCATCGAACGCGCCGAGCAGCATCAGTTCGACGATCAGAATACCGGCCTGGTGGAAGATGCCGCGCAACAAACGGCCTCTGAGCGTGAGTTGATCGTTCTGGCCGATATAGCCCAGCACGCGCAGGGCAAAGATGGTGCCATCCAGTTCCGCCGCGCCCGCCCGGCTGAGCGGGAATGCGCCCATTCTCTTACGCCTGCGTTCTATCGCCTCCATCGCCTCCTGCGCGGCCTTCGCCTGCTTTTTGCTGGCCTTTTTGCTCTTCTTGCCAGAACGCTGCTCCAGCTTTTCCAGCCGCAGCAGTTCGCGTTCCTCCCATAGCTGGTAACGCTGAAACTCGCGCAGGCTGGACGCGCAGACATAGCGCAGGAACTCGACATCGCCCGGACGCCAGAGATTCAGCACCGAGTTATAGCGAATGATGAACGAACTGGTGACGGGCAACAGTTCGCCGGTGACGCGCTGGAACGATTCCTCAAACGGCTCCCAGGGCGAGTAGGGGATGATAGCGGCCCCATGTACGTCCAGCCCGCGCCGGCCGGCGCGCCCGGTCAACTGGCGATATTCGTTGGGCGTGAGCAGGCGCATCTCCTGGCCGTCAAACTTGCTCAGGCTACCAAGAACAACGGAGCGAGCGGGCATGTTGATGCCCAGCGCCAGCGTGTCGGTGGCAAAGACGGCGCGCAGCAGGCCGCGCGCAAACAGCGTCTCGACCAGCACCTTGAGGCCCGGCAACAATCCGGCATGGTGAAAGGCCAGCCCGCGCGGCAGCAGGTCGGTCAGCATGCGCACCTGTTGCAGGTTGCGATCCTCTTTCGGCAAATGTTCGAGCCAGACGCCAACCTCCTCGCGAATGAGCTGCTGCTCCTCCGGCGTCGTAAAGAGATGGCGGGCCGCGCTCGTTGCCGCCTCCTCGACGACACGGCGACCGGGCAGGAAGTAGAGCGTGGGCAGCAAATCGGCGTCGCGCAGGACGGTGAGTATCTCGCCCGGCTCCGGCGTCTTGCGCTCCTGCGGACGGTTGACCCTCAGCCTACCCCTTCCCTGCGCAATTTCTGCACCTTCAGATGCGCCCTCAGACGGTTGTGCCGATTCGGCGTTTTCAGCCGCTCTAGCCCTGGCCCTTCTGGCAGCTTTCCCGCCTTTGCCCGCCTCGCGCCCGTACTCGTTTTCCCACAATTCCTCCTCTTCCTCACCCTCGAAAGTGTAGACGCGATTGCGGCCCATCATCTTCGCCAGCCGGGCCTCGCCTCCCACGTTCGGGAAGCGTTCCACGCGCTCTCCCTCCGCATTCTCTACAAGATGCAGCTTATTATCAAGGAAGTAATAATGATCGAGCGGCACGGCGCGTTGCTCATGCACCACCAGTTCAATCGGCGCGTGGACACGGCTGATCCACTCGGCAAGGTCTGGCGCGTTGCTGACAGTGGCAGAGAGGCCAACAAGCTGGACGTGTCTGGGCGAGCAGATGATGGCCTCTTCCCAGACGGGGCCGCGCTCCACATCGCTAAGGTAATGCAATTCGTCGAAAATGACAAAGCCGACATCGGCCAGTTCGGACGGTATATAACTGGCATCTTTGAGCAACTGCACCCCGCCCTCTTCCAGCAGCATATTGCGATAGACTTCGGTGGTCATGATGACAATGGGCGCGCGGCTACGCTCGACAATATCACCCGTCACCAGGCCAACGGCCTCATCCCCATACAGGTCGCGCAGGTCGCGATACTTCTGATTGGAGAGCGCCTTGAGCGGGGTAGTATAGATGACGCGCTGGCCGCGCTGCTGCGCCAGCCAGACCGCGAATTCGGCCACCAGCGTCTTGCCCGTCCCGGTCGGCGCGGCCACCAGCACAGACTGCCCGTGCGCCAGAATTTCCATAGCATCCAGTTGAAATGGGTCAAGGGGAAAAGGATAGCGCGCCACAAACTCCGCAATCCCCGCCTGAATCTCGTTCTCTACCTCTGTATGTTCACTCATCATTCTTCTCGCAAAATCCAACCCGTTTTGCTCATTGTAGCACTTTTAAGCACGCACAGACAAGTGAGCTTTGCACTGCGGATTTTACAAGGTCCAGCATAGCGTCAAGGGCCTTGTACAGCGAGGTGGGATATGCTATGATAGAAGCGGCCCGTGGAAGACGGGGCGAATACGTCGGGGGAGCGTAGAGCATGCGATATGTTGCTGGCGACCGGAAAGGAGCAGACGATGGCGCAAGAGATGACCAATCAGGTGCAATACTACTACGATTCTCACCCCACCGAGGAGGACCTGATGGGGGAAACCTCGCTGCACGTCACCCTCATTGACTATCTCTTTGACGTCCTGCGCTGGCTATTTCGCGGACAGACATGCAGCATTTACAACAACCTCAACTTCTATCAAACGCTCAACCCCAGAGAATATCCCCTCGCTCCTGATCTGGCGGTCATCAAGGGCGTCCCTTTTCGACACCTTCGTAGCTGGACGGTAGGCCAGACGGGGCCAGCTCCGCACGTCATCTTCGAGATTCTCTCAGAAGAGACCTGGCAAAAGGATATCTATGAAAAGCCCTGGAAGTATGCTCGCATGGGCGTGCAGGAATATTTCGCCTATGACCCCTACGTGCCGCCTATCAAGCGCGGCACTCCTCTGCCCCTCTATGGCTGGCGATTCGATACCCGTCGACAGGAGATGGTCCCTATGACCCCGGATAAATCAGGCTGGCTGTGGAGCAAGCAATTGCAGTGCTGGCTCGCCCCCGAAGGCAACTACCTGCGTCTTTATGACCGTGAGTTGCAATTATGCCTGACAAAGGCAGAAGCTCAGGCTTTACTGGCCAGAGAGGAAGCCGAACGAGCAGAGGAGGCGATAAGGCGGGCAAGGGACGAAGCCAGACGCGCTGAGGAAGCCAGACGAGCCGAAGAGGAAGCGAGGAAGCGGGCCGAGGAAGAGGCCCGGCGCGCTGAAGAAGCCACAAGGCGGGCCGAGGAAGAGGCCAGACGAACGCAAGCTCTCGCGGAGAAATTGCGCGCATTGGGCATCAATCCTGATGAGGTGGCATAATTGCCCATGCGTTTTGAGGTCACATCATGACCTGTCTCACCTGTCTGAATCTGAGCGGAGAGCGACCAATCTCGCCCGCGCCTTTCATTTACGAGGGAACATACCGGGTAGTCGATCATGCCTATCCCACAAAACATCTCGGCTGGCCTGTCATCTTACCTCGACGGCATGTCGAACCAGTGTTTCAGGCAGATGCAAGCGCCTTCCGTAAATGTTCCAGCGAAACGTTGCCGCCGGAGCAAATAATGCCAACTTTTCTGTCGCGCAACGCCTCGCGCTGGCGGTAGGCGGCGGCGAGGGCGGCGGCTCCGGCCCCTTCGGCCAGGGTGTGGGCGCGCTCGATCATCCAGACCATCGCCTGCTGGATTTCCACTTCGCTGACGAGCAGGAAATCGTCGAGCAATTGCCAGAGGATACGCTGTGGCAGTTCAAAGGCTGTGGCGGTTGCCAGCCCTTCGGCGGCAGTGCGGTTGGGCATTTCCACCAGTTGATGTTGCCGCCAGGACTCGTAAGCGGCGGGCGAGGCTTCAGCTTGCACGCCGATGACGCGCAGGGAAGGCCTGACGGCGCGGGCGACGATGCTGGCTCCGGCAGCGCCGCTGCCGCCGCCAACAGGCACGAACAACACATCCAGTTCCGGCTCGTCCTCCAGAATTTCGAGCGTAGCGGTGGCAACCCCGGCGATGAGCAGCGGCTCGTTGCCGGAATGGATATAGCGGTAGCCGTGCGCTGCCGCCAGAGCCTCGCAGTGCAGGCGCGCATCGTCAAATCGGGCGCCGTGAAAGATGACCTCGGCCCCCATGCCCTGCATGGCGGCAACCTTGCCCGGGTTGGCCTGCTCCGGCACCACAATACGCGCCTGCACGCCGAATAAGCGAGCAGCGTAGGCAACGGATTGCCCGTGATTGCCGGTCGAAGCGGCAATCACGCCTCGTTCGCGCTCCTGCGCGCTGAGCCGCGAGATCAGATTCACGCCGCCGCGTACTTTGAAGGCGCCGACCGGTTGATAATTTTCGTGTTTAACATAGGTCTGCGTGCCGAGCAACTCGTTCAGCGCCGGGTAGCTGTGCAGGGGAGTGCGCGCCAGGTAGGGGCGAATCTGCCGCCGCGCCAGCAAGACATCCTGGAAGGTCGGGATGGTCATGGGAATAGCCTCACTTTCAGTTCACAGGCAGAGCAAACAATACCCTTATTATATAAGGAAGAAATGAGCTTCTACCAGTGTTTTCGGAAACCGTTCGGAAAAAGGCTCGCCTGACTGGTCAATTGAAGAGTAGTATGATCTTTCTGATCTCAAGGCAAAATCCGCGAAGTCCGGACTACTCTTGATCACCAGGCGCTGATGCAGCAACTCAGCAAGTAAGAGGGTCGACTTCTGGACCGATCCAACACATACCCGGCCCACCTTTGCCGCCCTGATGGCCGGTGAGTTCCAGATGTTCACCGGCGAAGGAGATGTGTACAGCGAGGAGGAAGTGCGTGCCTGGCTCCGGCAAACAGAATGGCGAGCGTTGAAGCGCAAGCCACTGGCAGGGCCGACCAGCCTGATTGTGGCCGCGGCGGTCTAGATAAGCAAGCCCCAGATACTCTCAGTCGCACTACTCATCCCCTCTGAGTGTATGAAAAGCAAGGTAGACGATTGAACACCTGTATCGACATGAGCAAATTTCCAGGCGGGTCTACCTCACCGCGAAGCTCTTGCTTCGGGCCACTGACCCACCCAGGCCTGAGTAGCCAGTTCGTCTTGCCGGAGCAATTCGTACAGTGAATGCGGGCGATAAGTCGAAAGCCAGGTCAGGTCACGCCCCGAAGAAAGGAGGCATGCCAGCACTTCAAAGCGCGTCCTGAGACGATGCAACGGGCCGGGGTAGTGAACCAACCTGACATCTACTTCCTGGAAGAGGTAGAACACCTTACTATGTGAGTGCAGGGACTCACTCC
>CADDYT010000131.1 GCA_902810755.1 Chloroflexota bacterium | reverse complement strand
GCCTGGGCGGGGGACGTGACCAGAAGTGACCGCCGCTGGGGCCATCCCTTGCGGGTAGCCTGGGCGGGGCTTACAACTGAGAAAGGATACAATACAATGAAAACAGACCTGCGAGGACGCGACTTTATCAGTACGCAGGAGTGGACAAAGGAAGAGCTTGAAACCGTTTTGCATCTCGCCTTTGACCTCAAAATGAAATGGGGCCTCGACATCCCCACGCCACTGCTCCAGGATAAGACGCTCTTCATGCTCTTTTTCTTCTCATCGACGCGCACTCGCACCTCGTTCGAGGCGGGCATGACGCGCCTGGGTGGTCACGCCGTCTTCCTTGAGCCGGACAAGATGCAGATTTCACATGGCGACACGCCAAAAGAGATCGGGCGCATCCTCTCGTCCTATGGACATGGCATTGCCATTCGCCACTGCGACTGGGGCGAGGGCAACCAGTACCTGCGCGACGTGGCCGAACACGCCCGCGTTCCCGTCATCAACATGCAGTGCGATGTCTATCACCCCTGTCAGGCGATGGCCGACCTGATGACCGTCATCGAGAAAAAGGGCGACCTGCGCGGCAAAAAGGTCGTCATGTCCTGGGCCTACGCCAAATCCTACACCAAGCCGCTCTCGTTGCCGCAGTCCGTCATCGAACTCTTCACCCAGTTCGGGGCCGATGTCACGCTGGCGCACCCGCCCGAATTTGAACTGATGCCGGAAATCCTCGACAACGCAACTTCCAACGCCCGCAAGACCGGCGGCAGCTTCAAAGTCGTCCACGATATGGACGAAGCCTTCGTCAATGCCGACGTGGTCTATCCTAAGAGCTGGGGGCCGCTGGTCGCCATTCAGGATCAATCCAAAATGTCGGAGGCCATCAACCGCTACTCAAGCTGGATCTGCGACGAGCGGCGCATGGCCCTGGCGAAAGAAGACGCTATCTACATGCACTGCCTCCCGGCAGATCGCGGCATCGAAGTCACCGACGCCGTCATCGACGGTCCCCAATCCGTCGTCTACGACCAGGCCGAGAACCGTATGCACGTCCAGAACGCCATCATGGCTTTGACGATGAGCGGTCGGTAAACGATTTTATCAGGAGCGCAGTAGAAATAAATGCCAGGGCGCAGGCAAGCTGACGCCCCTACCAACCGCGAATCAGTTCGTGCGATTCGCGGTTGGTAGGGGCGTCAGCTTGCCTGCGCCCTGGAAATATTGCGTTCCGGTACATCTCCATGCAGGCTATTCGATCTTTTCGGGCGAGCCAGCCTCGGATGCTTCGCTGCCGCTCAGCATGACACGTCCGGGGACGATTCTCATAGCATGTTTGCGGTATCCGTAGCTCGTTACCGATTGTGTTTAGACTGTTTATCAATTGATAAATTATAAAATACTATCGAATCTCGTGTCAAAAACTCTTCTAAATTACTTGACAACTTACAGAGTATAGATTATACTTATTTCTAAAGAAGTAACATCCATTTTTACCATTTGCTGCTTTTCCAATAGATGTTCTTTTAATGTATGGACTTGGATAAGATAGAACGCTGATGAAGCAGGCGCTGTCTATCACCAGAGCAAAGAATATTCCTTCATGGAAGGAAAAGCAGCAGGGATTTATTGAAGGAAGAGAAAGGCAAGGGAAGGAGTACCGGCAAGATGAAGTGTTTCAACCATCCGTATTCCGATGCTGTGGCTCAGTGTTCGCAGTGTCACAAGGGCATTTGTACCATCTGCGCTCATCATATTGAGGGCGCCACATTATGCACGTCCTGTCTTGGCACCGGGGTGCAGGATGAAGTTGCCCGCGCCAAACGGAGTCTCGTTGGGGTGTGGGTATTCACCGGTATCATCACGGCTATTGCGGCCATCGCGGCGCTGGGATCGATCTCAGAGGCGGGAGCGGGAGCGATTCTGTACATTCCGCTCGCCTTTGCCGGTTCCTGGTGTCTCTTCTGGGGCTGGAGACCGGTGTGGAACGGTTTCAGGAACATGTTCGCGGGCTGGGGTTGCGCCGGTTCCTGGTTTTTTCTGTTGATCGTCGCTGTGGTAATCGCGGAAATTCTCGTAGGCATCGCTATGCTGGTCGGGCTTTTTACCGGCATACAGAAGTATAACGAAGCCCGGCGCATCGTAGCCAATGGCAGCCAGATGATCGCCGGACTCTACAATAGCCAGGGTGGGGGTAATCCGTAGGGCGCTGCTTTCTCTCAGTCAGGGTCTGGGCATGTTCATAAGCAGGCACCCCTGTAGACATGTTTCTACCTGCAGCGACGTCTTCTCAGTCAAGGATATCTCGCAGGGCCAGAGCTACTTCGCGTGATCGTCGCTGCAGGTAGAGTTCCAGTAACCGACCATCAATGGCGCGGATGCGCCCATTGGTGCCTGCTATGAACTGTTGCGCAGCCGCTGTAAAGTGCGAGGTTGTCACAAAGTAGCCGTAGGCCGCTTTGTGATAGTAGATCGATCCCAGAAAATCCCTCAAAGGCGGCTGCCCCACGGGGTTGTCGGGTGCATAGCGTTTCGATTGCACTACAACGGTGTAATTGAACAGGTTGAGCAATTTAGCGTCGATGCCCTGATCACCGCTTTGCCCGCAGTGGGCAAGGAAGCGATGGCCTTCTCCCAGTGCGATGATAACAGCAGCGGAAAAGATTTCAAACTGGGTGTCGGACAGCGAGGTGAACGCTTCCCCGGCTGTACGTGGGATGGCGGGGAGCACTTCCCCGGCCACTACCAGTTGCGTCGTTGGCTCACCGCTTGCCGTCGTGAGGCCCGGCCCGTTCATCGACCCTCTGTTAAGAGCCAGTGAGAGCTGGCAGCCGAGGAACAAAGCTGAAAAGGATGTACTGAAAAAAAGCCCTAAGAGGGCAAACGGATTTAGAAGTGATCTGTACATCAGCAGGACGAAGATCTGGAAGAGCAGGAGAACACCCGGCAGCAGGAACACCCATCTCCGTGTCCAGAAATGCATATTCATGTACACACCTCCGCAATAGTCAGAACACAGCCTCTGAGCATCTTTACTACAGTCGTCACACAACTTCCTTTTGCTGTTCTTTCTAACCATGCAAAAAGCGGTTATCTTATAGCATGAACTTTGCCGATGCAATGACAGTTTATTGATGAACAGTTGCAGAAAATAGATAGAGATAGATCAGTTCAAATCTGATGCCACGAGGATAGCAGCCAGGAACTGGCGGGCCATACTGACAAACTGACGGACTTGCGTATCCCCGGTTGCTTCCTACACTCCACGCTCGTTATAATTTCTATAAAAGGCTATTGAAAACTGATCAAACGTGTCATGCTGAGCGGCAGCGAAGCATCTACAGCGCGGTTCAGCGGCATGGAGCGAGCTGGTGAGGGCAGGGGCGAGCCTGCTGGTCGCCTGCTGTTCCATCCTTACCAACCTCGCTTTAGGTGATCACCTCAGTATAGCATGGTCAGATGCTTCACGCTGCTCAGCATGACGAGTCAGCAATGGTTTATGATGGCATGACATGGGTGGAAAATAAGAAATTATTGCTGAGTGAACTTCTGCCCGCTCAGGACGTATCTTCTTTGCAGCGGTAAGATTGGCTGTGCATATTGTTGCTTCTCTATGGTATTTCGCGTCTTGTACTGCTATAATATTCTGGTAACATCTTTTGGATGGGAGAGATTATGGCACGGCACTTTCATCAGCGCAGTTCCGCAGGAGAACTCATGCATGAGTTCCTGCAAACGTTTCCCTGGCGCTTCCTGCTGCTTCTGCTTCTGCTGGCCCTTGTTGGCATTCCGGCCTTCATTCTCGGCTCTCACGCCGGGCAGCGGGTCTTTCCGGCAGTCACGAATTTCTTCTACAATCTTTCGGACTCGCAGCCAACGGTAGTGCCGACGCCCTACCCGCCGTTTCCAACGCAATTGCCACAGGTGGGGCCGATCCTCTACACTGTGCAGGAGGGCGATAACTGCGATGCCATTCTCACCTACCAGATGCACATGGCCGATGCCAGTACGATCTTCAGCGATGCCAACCCGCAGACGGTGAAGGCGCTGGATGCCGTGATCGGCCAGAACTGCCACTCCTTGCAGCCGGGCATGGTCCTCACGCTCTACCCGCAGTACCCGCTCATCGCCTTCGGCGGCATCGTTCTCAAAGTCACGCCGACCGGCCCGCAGCAGGTCTTGCCGACGCCGCTCATCAATGTGGCCCCGACGCAGCAAGCGGGCGTCGATTGTTCGAGCGGCTGCAACCTCATCGTGCGCCTCTCGCCGTCTGTAACCATCCATCTCTCTGTGCAGACGGCCCTGCCCGTAAAGGTCGGCTCCTGGGTCTGGGCGCAGGCCGCGCTTGCCCGCAAGTCTGTTCGTAACTTCACCAACTACCCCTATGCCGACCCGGAGGCCTCGCTCAACGGTATGTCCCTGCGCGCCTGTGACCTGCAGGTCGACAACGTTCACGACGACAACTCGCTCTCCTGCGACCAGCTCTCCCCCAACACCATCGACGATGATGGCGGGTCCTGGCTCTTTGGCGTCGTCAGCCCCGGCGGCCTCAACCACTGGCACTACAACCTGCACCTGCCCACCGGCACCCAGGTCTTGCTCTGGCTGAGCGTCGGCAGCAACGGCACCCTGAGCTATCACAAAGGCAACCCTATCTATCGCTACGACCCCGCCGCTCATCTATATGTGCCTGTATAATATGCTGAGCTATGACTTTGATACACAAAGGTAATTTATATGACGGGTGAAGATGAGTATGTCGGCAAACTCGTTGGTAACTACCGAATCATCAGCAGGCTTGCCGGAGGAGGGTTTGGAGAGGTTTACCTGGCCGAGCATATCACCCTCCCTCGCCAGGCGGCTGTCAAGTTTTTGCATACGCAGCTTGCCGTTTCTGAAGAGCAACGCCAGGCGTTTCTGCGGGAGGCGAAACTGCTTGAGGAACTGAAGCATCTCTACATCCTTCCCCTGTATGAAGTTTTCGTCGACCATAGCGGCTTCGGGCCATGCCTGATCGCCGAATATGCGGCGGGCGGCTCTTTGCGCGACAGGATGCGGCTCGGTCGTTTGCCGCTGGAAGAGGTGCGCACTATTTTGCGGCAGGTAGGCCAGGCGCTACAACATGCTCACCAGCACAACATTGTGCATCGTGATCTCAAACCGGAGAACATCCTGTTCAGGCAGAAAGATGTGAGGGAGGCGCTGCTGGCCGATTTTGGCATCGCCGTTGTGCTACAGGAAAGCTACGAGGCGTATCACGGCGTGAAAGGCACCTGTGCCTATATGGCCCCGGAGCAATTTCACGGCGAAGCCTGCGCGGAAAGCGATCAGTATGCTCTCGGCTGTCTTGCCTATGAACTCTGCACCGGGCAGAGGCCAATCACTGCCCGTGTCTCTGGCAACAAGCCAATGGCAAGGCTATGGGCCTGGGCGCAGAGTCATCAACATGATACTCCCTTGCTTCCCTCCTGGTTCAATCCACAACTCTCACTGAGCGAGGAGATGGCCATTCTCAAGGCTCTGGCAAAAGGGCGCAAGGATCGGCATGTCAGCGTTGAGGCGTTTATCGACGCTTTCTGTTCACCAGCATCCGCGTCTTCCTGGCAAATCACTCTGCCGGAAGCATGGGTAATTGAGGCTCATGCGAACGTTCTGAAGGAAGGCGCTGAGCAAGCGAGGGAGATGTACGAGCGCGCGGCCAGCATTGCGCCTGCAGACGAGCGCGTGGCCAGCAGGAAATGGGAGGACTATTTTATTTTTGTGGTCAGGCGCTACGAGCGGGCGCTGGTGGCCTGCCAGCCAGCTATCCTGCCGGGCAGCAGGGAAGCGCAGCTTTCTGGCAAGATATATAGCAATCTGGGGGATATCCTGTATGGCCTCAAGCGGTATGACGAGGCATTAGCGGCCTATCAAAAAGCCATCGGGTTGGGCGGCAAAGATGCTCAAATCTATGGCATTGTAGGAGATATGCTGTATAGTCGCAGGCGGTACGAGGAGGCGCTGGTCAGCTATCAAGAAGCCATCCGTCTGGGCAAGGGAGACGCGCGGATATACGGCAATGTTGGGAATATCCTTGCCGGCTTGCGCCACTATGAAGAGGCCCTGCATGCTTACAGTGAGGCCATCAGGCTTGATGCGACCTGCTCGGAGTTCTCTTACGGGCAAGGGCAGGTTCTGGAGCAATTGCGGCGCGATGAGGAGGCCCTGGCAAGCTATGAGCATACGATCCATATTGAGCCTGACTATCTCCCTGCCTGGTATCATAAGGGGTTGATCCTGCTTCGACTGAAACGCTATCTGGAATCGTTACACAGCTTTGATACTGTTCTGCAACTGGATGGGCAGAACGCCGCTGCCCTCGCGGGCAAGGCCGATGCCCTCTATCACCTTAACCGCTATGAAGAGGCTCTGGGCTGCTATCTGCGAGTTCAGCGGCTTGACCAGGACGCTATTTTCGACTGGAATAATGTGGCGGATACTTACTACTGCCTCAACTTTTTCAAAGAAGCCCTGGATGCCTATCACCGCGCTTTGCTGCGCAATCCACACGATACGCGCAGCCATAGCGGACGCGGCGATGCGCTCTATAGCCTTCAAAGGACGGAGGAAGCGTTAGCCGCCTATGAACGGGCGATCCAGTGTGATCCCCGCAACGCCAGCGCCTTGTATGGCAAAGGGGCGATCCTGACAGAATGGGAGAAGTACAGGGAGGCGATTGCAGCCTACGATCAGGCCATCCAGCTGTCGCCAACCTTTGCCGATGCGTATTATGGCAAAGGCAATGCGCTCTCTGGCCTGAAGAAGTATCGTGAGGCGCTGGCCGCTTACGAGCAAGCCATACGGCACGATCCGGTGAATGTCGGCGCCTGGTATGGAAGGGCAAACGTGCTTATGCAGCTTGGACGCCATGTCGAGGCCCGATCAGCCTACGAGCAGGCGCTGTACTACGATCGTGACGATGCCTCTCTACTGAAGGGCGATGCTCTCTTCACGCTCGAACGCTATGCAGAAGCTCTGGATGTCTACGGTCGATTGACTCAGCTTAATCCAGCTGACCCCGAACTCTATGAACGCTGTAGAGATGCTCTGATACAACTGAACCGCCCGGACGAGGCGAAGCGGATGGAACGCAAGGCCAGGGAACTCAGGGGATATGCCTGAGAGAACGCTCATTTCTTCTTTATGAAAAAGATATAGACGGTTATACCGATCACGATTGCTAACGTGGCGGAAACGATGCCGATAATCAATGGCAGGTCGTTCGGGTGGTCGAAGGAGTAGAAGATCATGCGTATGTCTGCCAGCACGGATAAAATGAACCCGACGTAGATGAAGGGATAGAGGGCAGGACGTGTAAGGTTCCCCATCAAAAAGAGACCTAGAGACTCGACCAGTAGCAGCAAGACGGAAAGCAGGTCCTGGTGAAAGCTGAATACAAATGATGGGCCGAGCAGCAGGGCTGGCCCCACCAGCGCGCAGATGTATCCAATGTACCTGCTACTCTGGATGGTTTGTTTGCGCATCAGGAATGGGGCAATCGTTGTCAGGTAAATCGCGATTGGCATAGTCAGGAACTCGATGGGTTGGGTGTTGCCTACCAGCCAACGGAGCTGTGGTAGCTTCCGGATCACCAGCGATTCCCATGAGAGTGTCGCGGAGACCAGCAGACCGGCCAGATATCTGCACCAGTAGCGCGCCTTTGTCTTATCCTGTGCATAAGCAGCCCATAGCACCAGCAGCGCCAGCACAAAAAGCCCGATTGCCCCTACCTGGGCGAGTATGAATGATGGAGCAAGAGGCCCCTGATACTTGAAGAGGATGACCAGCACAACCCCTGTCTGGCCCCCTGCCGCCAGTATGCGCAGCGCCGAGGCATGCGCGGGCCATACATGCGCAGGCCATACCGGTCGCCGAACTTCCCAGATGAACTGAAAAAGGAAGAGCAGGACGCACAGGCCACTGAATGCCAGCATCTCCTGCCACACTGCCTGTCGGGGGAGCCGCAGTATCATCCACGCCGCCAGCGCGGCTGCCAGTATCACCGCCTCTGGTATCCTCTCCTTCAGCGTTATGAGTATCGCGATGATAGTGAATATGCAGAGTACAATGGAAGAAATTTGCGGCGTTCCTGTTGTACCGATGATGATTGCCGCGCAAAAAGCAATCGCGAACCAGGGCCAGCGCCAGGAGAAGCGCGAGTATATTTCCTTGAGTATAGACGACTGGCTGGCAGGTTGAGCTGCGCCAGATTGTTGTGCCATGTTGTGCATATTCGAAGCGTTCATAATTCACCTCCGCTTTATCTGGATACTCGAAGTCTAAGGATTACTGCTCTTTGCTCCGGCAAGCGTTCGCCTGCCTGAGACCAGCAGCCCCACGATGCTCGCTACTACGCCGATAGCGGCGATGGCGGTGTAGTTTACAGGCGGCGTGTGCAGGGCCAGCAGCAAGCCCCAGATGCCAGAACCCGCGACCAGGATCGTCAGCGCGTGCCTTTTCTCGAAGCGCAAAACCCCATAGCTCACGACCGTGTAAATGAGCAGGGCTATCCAGCTATCCTGCCGGATTGAGGGGAAGCGTGTGCCATCAAGCCCCGTGAGCAGGGCGGCGGCGATGGCAGTGGCGTAGAAAGGCAAGGGATAGCAGAGAAAGGCCTGCCAGTATGCCTGCTTCCCGATACGCGGTCGACAGAACAGCAAACTCAGCAGGATGGCGACGGCGACGCAGCACAATGTTGTGATGAGCAGGTAGAGCCAGTCAGGCTGTTTGCTGGCATTCAGCAGTCCGCTGGCAATCAGCAGTGACCAGAGAGCGAAGAGTGGGGCTGTCCAGAGAAAGACGAACTGCTTCTGGATCATCCCCGCGCCGTAGATTACCAGCGCGAAGGCGACGAGGCTGTATAGCTGGAATCCTGGCGTGATGTGTGTCAGAGCGAGCGAAGGAAAGAGACCCGCGATGACAAAGGCAGTGAGCGCAATGGCATACCAGGGCCAGCGCCAGGAAAATTGTTCAAGCGCCCACGTCCATCTGTGCGCCGGAGCAGCGTGGCCGCGCTGCTTGATGATGTAATACAGTGTATCTCCTATCGCCGCTGTAAGGCCAACGCCGACGATGGCGATGGTATCAATTTGCGTTTGGACCAGCAAGAATATGCCCCAGATACCCAGCGCCGCCACCAGCCACATGCCCGCGCGATACTTTTCCAGCATCAACACCAGAAAAGCGATCGGGGCAGAGAGGAGGAGAATTGCCGGGATGAGGGGATGGAGCGAGTTTGCTCTGTCCAGAGAGCAGGTGATCCCTGTTAAAATCAGCGCCAGCAGGGCAGTGCTATAGAAGGGAAGAGTATACTTGCGTAGCTGGCCCTGTTGATTTGTCTGCCCCTGACGCCCACGCTGCGCAAGGCGTATGCCAACTCCTGCTGCCGTGCAGAGCAACGCCAGTAGAATGAGCGTTATTGTCGCCGGTTCTGCCACAAAGAAGAGGAGCGAGCTACAGCTGAAAACTCCGGCCAGCGCAAACCAGAGGATGTCTGTTCCTTGCTCAGCCAGGCCGATGAGGTAGAGTTGTGCCGCAAAGGCGAGTAAGCTGTATCCGGCGACGGGTATATCGATTGCGAATGGCGCATTTGAATGCAAGAGAGGTTGGAGTCCTGTCAGTATCGCGGCTGCAATACCGGCGCTATAGAAAGGGAATCGCCACTTAACGCTCACGGGCGCCGGGCGCCGATCAAATTGACTGATAGCCAGTCCGAGTACCACACTGAGCAAGGCGATTGCCGGCGGATGGAAGAGATCAGGCAGAGAAGACGGCTGAGTGGCATACTGGACGGTAGAAGCAATAGCCGACCAGGTGGTGAAGACGGGAAACAGCCATACGCCTCGGAATGCTGGCCGCCAGTTTGCTGCGGCGCTCACACAGACGACCAGAACCGCGAAGCCGAGCAATAGCCAGGCAGTAAGAGGAAGCAGGGAGGGTTTCGTGAAGCCGACAATGCCCGCCAGCACTGCACTCAGAAGGGCAGCGCCATAGCAGGGTAAAGCCCAGACCTTCTTCCTGCTACTCCGGCTGATGGCTAGCCCCGGCAAAACCGTTATCGGAACAGTCGCGACCAGAATCGGGAAGTTACTGGTATTGGCACTGAAGAGAAGAGCAGAGGCCGCGAATAGTCCTGTCGGCAAAAGCCACCATTCGACTCCCGCGAGCCAGGCGCATCCATACCAGATCAGCGCGAACAGAGCCAGTTCTAGCGACACGGGAACCGATTTCCAGAACCAGACAGGAAACGCCTCTGATGCAAGGGGAGGGTGAGATAAGATGACAAGGATGCCACAGATCGCTGCAAACAGGGCAAGAGGCCAGGTCCACTCCCATTCCACCTGCAGTTGTTCGTTGGTCATGCCTGTGGGACTATACACCCCGCGCATAGCAGGTCTGAGGCGATGGACAACAGCAGCTGCGCACGGCAGGAGCAGACCTGCCGGGAGCGTTATTGTTACCGGATCAGATGTAAAACCGGCCAGGGCGAAGAGCGCGAGTATGAATGGCACAAAGAGCCAGACAGAACGTTTCTGGCCGAAAAGGACAACGTAGAACAGCGCCGCAAAGAGCAGCAGAAAGAACGCTCTCTGTTGTTGCGCGGAGATAGACGTAACAATGGCCATGCTGATCGCTACCATGTCCAGTGGATACGACCAGCTTTTGCCGAATCGCCGTCGTGTAAGAACCGCAACTGTGGTAGCCAGCAAAGTGAGCAGCAGAAGGCTCTGTGGGACGAGGGCGCTGGCATCAAGCCAGAGGGCCACTGTACCATAGGCCCAGATGAAGAGCGTACTACTGAGGAGGAGCAGCCAGGGCCACCGGCTGCGTGATCCCAGGCCACCGGCCAGGGGTGGCCCTACTATACTACGGGCATTTGTGCGGCCTGGGGAGCCGACGTCTCTCGTAGGGCCACCCCTGGCCGGTGGCCTGGGATCGTGCCACTGGCTGCCCCGTGCGCTGATTGTTCCCACACCCGTGCTGCTGACGGCGGCGTTACTCGTCGCGACGCTGGTGATGAGGCAGGCGCCGATGACGAGTACGAGAATGATCAGCGGATTAACAGGTGGGACAGAGGGTGCCTGTACAGGGTTGAGCAGGTTGGCTGGTATCGATGGAGCGACCAGCAACGGCGTGATACTGACCAGTATCACGGCAAGCACATCCAGATGCAGACCCGCTTTGAGGTACGGTTCCAGAGAACGTGCTTTGTAGCGATTGATGCCATGAAAGAGCGTTGCGGTCGCGAGCAGCGCCAGAGCGTATCCGAGGTTCTGCGCTTGCCCTGCTGGAACTACATATTCCAGTGTGTAAACCAGGAAGAGGAGGCAGAGTAGCAGCAGATAGGGAACAGCGTAATGGCCGTTGCTTCTGCGGTTGGCGCGGATGGAGCGGCACAACCAGAACAGCAGCAGCAGCAAGGTCAACTCTATAGAAAGAGGTGAGAATTGTTGCGGATGAGAACTCAGCGTAATGGCCGGTGCATAGTTCAGGCTTATGCTTATCGGGAGAGCAGGGATGAGCGATATGGGTATCGGGAGGTAGTTGTAACTGCCGGTGGCGATGTGCAGCAGGACAAGGATGGCCGCCAGGGGGAGAAAGATGGTGGCGATAATAAAGGGATAGAGACGCGCCGCCTGTTGCACAGGCTTTTCCAGCACTCGCCAGTTGATAGCGTTGACCTGACCGCCCGGTTCTGTGGCGCTGGTGGTGGGACGAGCAGGCAGAGGACGAGACTGTTGCGAGGAAGCGTCGCTGCCAGCGCGTTGAACAATCATCAAGCCCAGCGGCGCCAGCAGGAGGAATGAGGCAGGCACCCACTGCAACCCATCAGGGAAGGTAAGAAAGAAGGTGAAATCGGCGCTCGTCAGCGCGGAGATACTGGCATAACCAAACAGGCTGAATTCCTGGGAGACGGCCAGATAGCCGTAGGTGATTGCAGCGATGAAGAAAGCCATGGAGACGAATAAGAAGATGCTGGTGCCGACCGGTTGCCAGATTTGTTCGAGGTCAAATGCCAGCAAAGGAATGGTCAAAGCGAAGCAGAAGGTATAGATGTGTGCATACCTGTGGAAGCGACTGGAACGCCTGGCCGCAATCATCACCACAAAGAAAAAGATCAGCAGCAGGCTGGTAAGTCCAGAAGCGAGCTTGCGGTTGCTTTCCGGGTTAAAAGAGAACCCCAGCATACTGACCAGGGCGATACAGGTGAAAAGCACCACTACAGACGCGAGCGGGTCGGTGAGCGATGCAAGGTGATTTCTTGCGGAAGACCAGACCGAAGGAGCCTGCCTGAGTGGTTGCGGCCGGGGTGCCGGTTGCGGTCGCATTCTGGGTATTGGAGCAGGAGCTACCTGCTGAGGAGGCGCGGACGCAGCAAATGCAGGCTGTGGCCGGGCCGCATTGCTCTCTTGTGCCGTAATAGCCGGAATCTTTTGCTGAGACGCTCCAGCCTTCGGCAGCGGTGTATTGCTCTGGGGAGCCAGGTTAATCGGAGCCGCCTGTGGAGGTGCGGGCGCAGTCAGCGTTGCCGCCGCCAGTTCCTGATTCAACTGCGCCAGCCGTGTCCGGTGGAATCTGATCAAATCAACTACCCGCGTGTTTTCGTCTGTGAGTGCAACGCGTTGGAGATCGTAGAGCGTTGCCTGCGAAAGACGCACAAGATGGCGCACCTGCAACTTTGCTCCATCCTGCATCGTCAGCTGCTCCAGCTCGGCAATAATCGTTTCCAGTAACCGTTTTTCTGCTCGCGCCTCTCTCGGATAACCACAGCGCGGACACGTTTCTCTCCCTTCTGCAAGAGGGAGGTGGCAGCGGCGACAGAGAACTGGCATCAGAGGCGCGGATTGGTCAGCGTTTGCAACGGGCCGCGCCGGGCTATTCGCAAAGCTATGTACTTGACCGGCGGAAGCAAGTGCCTGTTGTTGTCTCTGCATTGGAGCAAGCTGTGCCGGGATGAGATGTGCTTGACTGGTGGGAGCAGATGCCTGCTGTTGGCCTCTGGCTGGTGCGGTGATTGCCGCCTTTCGCGAGAGCGCACGAAGTTCGATTAGTGTTGACATAAGCACTATGCTTGCAAGCAAAGAAGCCACAAAGCCGATCAGTGAGAACCAGAAACCGGCAAGGTATTCTTTAATGGTTGGATAACTGCTTCCGAAGCTGGCAGGCGAAGTCATAATGAGGGCCTGGAAAGGAATAGCGAGCAGGCCGGTAATGGAGGCTGCTAAATGGAATCCAGCCAGCTTCATAGATGGCTTCTCTGAGGATTTTCTCCGCCAGAGAGCAATACTCAAAATGACAAGCGTGATAGCGGCCAGCAACATCAGGATGCCGAAGCATGAAGGATTGGTTAGTGGGCTTACGGAGACGGTAACATTCTGATAAGTGGTGGGTCCGTTGCAAGAGGCTGTAACAGCGACGACGGTGAACAGGGTAAACCAGGGTAGAAAATAGCCAATCCCTGCCATTATTCCTCCGATCAGGCCCAGACCGCTTCCAGCTGCTTTAACTCTCATTAATTGCGTCTCATCTTCTGAAAGGGCTTGCTTCGGAGCCGAACCTGTCGCTATTGCGGCTGCCTGTTGGGAAGATGGCTCCGGATTGTTGCCGACCATGTCAGCCGCCATGTGAGCCATTGCGGGAGGAGGTGCTACTGGAAGAGGCGATTGACTCTGGACGGCTGGAAGGGGTGGCTCATTCTGCGCTGTTGTGGATAGCGTCTCAAATTGCGATAGTGGTGTCACATTGTAGATGGATGATGGGTTGGTGAGGCTCGCCGCTTCATCCTGTGTGCTGAGGCAGGCATTCTCGAATGCTGCGGCAAATTCCTGGATGCTGGCGAAACGGGCGTCAGGGGATTTCGCCAGTGCTTTCAGCACCACTGCTTCGATATCTCCTGCTATCTCTGGCCGCCTGTCGCGCAATGGTGGCGGGGGCTGGAAGCGTTGCTTTTCCCTTACCTCAGGAACGGACCCTGTAAAGGGGAGATCGCCTGTCAGCCATTCGTACACAATGACGCCGAGTGCATACTGGTCGCTGCCTGGATATACCCAACCCTGAATCTGCTCCGGGGCCATATAGTTTATCCTGCCAGGCAAAGCGTTTCTAAATGCGGGGCGCAGTTTCCAGATCATGGCAGTGATGCCGCAATCGCCAAGCTTTATCTCGCCGTTGCCTTCAAGGAGGATGTTCTCCGGCCAGGTCTCTCCATAAACCAGCTTCTTCTCATGAAAACGCTGCAAAGCCCCGGCAATCCGCTTTATATAGGGCAATATCACTTCCGGCGCGGGCCGCGTATGCTGGCGCATAACCTCGCGCAGGGTACCACCGGGAGCATAGTGCATGGCGAGGAAAGGCGTCTTCCCCACTACACCCAGTTCTCGCAATTCGACGACGGGGGAACCAGGAAATTGCATGGGCAGAGAGACAGTGTTATGAAAATCTTCAATTTCTGCCTCGGTCAGTTCTATGCCGAAAAGTTTCAGCGCGTATTGAGCCTGTGAGGTCAGGTCTTCACCCAGATAGACATCGGCGAAGCTGCCCCTGCCGAGCAACCTGACGAGCCGGTATCTACCAAACTGCTCTCCGTTGCGGTCTTGATTTTGCATATGCCTACCTCTATCTCCTGTGTGCTGCCGCAGGCGAGGAAAAGAAGCATCGATGTTTCCATTCCCTCCTCCTGGACTATGTCTGTGGGATATGGCCCTTCAACCGGGCGAAGGTCCATCCTCCAAACAGAGCTACGAGATACGTCTTTCTGTTCACAGGATAAAGTAGCCGGAAGAAAAATACATAGAGCAAAAGAATCCAATTTTTTCCGTGATCAACAGCGCCCAGGCCATGCCATCCTGAGTGAAGCGAAGGATAACACGACTGAGACCCTGCTGTAAGGTTGCTTAGCACCTCCTGCCAGCACGGTACGTGACCAGGTAGAAGCCCATTGAATGTACGTTGACGAGCAGTTCCGATCCCATTGGGCCAAGCTTCTTGCGTACCCCATCGATCAGCCTGTGCAGTTCTAGCCGTGTATAGGTGGTATGCTCGCCCCAGACAGCCTCCAGCAGTTCTTCGTGAGAGCAGGTCACCCATTTATTGCCCTCCTCTCTGTTTCGCCGGGCCATATGCGCAATGAGCCGGTGTTCTAATTTCCGCAGGGGAGCGATTTCTTGTTTGCCTGCTGGAGTAATCAGAAATAAGCGAGTTTGAATGTGGTCATATTCCAGATAGGCTTTCTGCGCTATCTGCCCTTCTCTCGATGGCCCTGTTGCATCCACTGACGTTTGCCCTACAGACGCTTGCGTTGTCCCTGAAGTCGTCTGGGCAGGCGCTGTATCGCGAAACGTGAGTTCCCAGTAGAGGTGATGGCCGCTCTCGGTGCGCTTGCCTCGAATACGGATACAATCCCCATTGTTCAGGCGCATACACCCGTGGACTTTCATCCCTTTTTCGCTGCCATGCCGGACATAGGTCGGGTTTTTTGGACGCCCATCTTCCCGCTCGTATCGTCGATCAATCACCCACCAGCTTTGCCCATCGAATTCAAGAACGCAATGTTCATTGCGCGAAATAAAATGTGCCGGGTCGGGTTGAAGCACGATGTCGTTGTGTTCAAAACGGCCAATCGTCATCCGCTGCTTCGTCAGTCTCACCGAAAAGTGTTGGCCATCTGGCCCAGAAATTTCCAGGAAAGGGAAAAGTTCTTCCAGATCACACCTCACTGTCGCTTCGTGAAAAACTCCGGCTTCCTGTTCGCTGGACTGCTTTCCTACGCGATTGGATGTATATACACCCTTTTCTTTCGCCAGTGAGCGAATATCCCTATCTATTTTA
Source organism: Chloroflexota bacterium (assembly GCA_902810755.1). The sequence goes on along the minus strand of CADDYT010000131.1, from coordinate 2,478 downwards.
CCACTACCATGCGTTTCTGTACACTCTTGAGAGAGAATGAGAGAATGGAGAGTATCGTAAATACCCATATCTTCTCTATATGACATATCTTTGAAAATGCCCGCTAAAATGTTGTAGAGAGCGCCGATAACGGATCGCTCTGGTAGACTCAGATGCTTCGCATGCCGGGCAGAAGCATCTGGGCCAGGGTGGCGGGAAGAGAGAAGGGCGCAGGCCAGCTCCACCCCTGCTAACTATGAAACGCATCGACGGAAGTTAGTAGGGGCGGAGCTGGCCTGCGCCCTGGCCCCTATTTGCCTGCTCTGAATTCTTATTTGCTGTGCAGCTTCTCGCGGAACTGCTCCTCAAGGCTGCGCACGATCTGCTCGACGAACTCGTCATCGAATTCCGGGGAGACGGCACGCAGGGAGGTGAGGGTCGGCTGCAATTCACGCCTTATCTCGTTTACAGTACACACTGGCGATTTCACATGGTGGATGATGAGCGTTCGACCGAACAAACCGACAACACGAACCCAGTAGAGGTGGAGAAGGCCCAGCGAATGCCATTGGACCCCTGCATCCTCCAGACCTTCAGTCCTCCTGCTTCTCACCTCCAACCGGGATGCCTTGCGCGCGGCCTGTGCAACCCGGGCCTCTCGCGCCAGTTGCTCTCTGTGCTGCCTTGCCATCGCTTCATTGAATAGCGGATGCATCGTTTTGTCCTTTCTGTAGGGCCGTTTCATTCCTACCCCGGCATGTAATCCCTGAACCCGGTCATGTTATGCTTCTTCTCTCCCAGAGAGTACACTTTCAGGAAGCAAGAAGCTATCTGATTCTTGCGCGCATAGTCCCCGCAAAGCGACCTTTCTCACTTCTGACTCGCGCGCTATAAAAAAGCGACTCGGATCGGACATATCATAAACCATACGAAAAATCTGGAATGCTATCGTTTCAGGTAACTGTCGAGTATTTTGTTAATATCGGGCATGCCGTTCTGGCGCAGGCTGTACAATCGTTCGTCGGATTGCACCAGCACCAGGCCGGCGGAGCGCAGGATGGCCAGGTGATGGTGCAATGTTGTCTTCGCCACGCCAAAGTCATCGGCGATTTCCTGCAAACTGTAGCTGCCCGTCGTCAGCTTCTTGAGGATACGCAGCCGCCGTTCATCGGCCAGCGCCTTCATCAAACGCACCAGGCGTAGCGGCGGCGTGTTGCTATCCTCGGCAATGCTCTCGTCCGCTACCGGGTAGATGAAGATTTTGGCGTCCTGGTACTCGGTGGGAACATTCCAGGGCCGATTCACGTAGCTTGGGATCAGCACCACTTTGCGCAGCCCCGGCTCAGGCACCAGTTCAAAGCCGTTGGTGGCGACCTCTACCAGACGCTCCAGCGAAACCGACTGGCTCAGCGCGCGTTTTGCCTCCACGTCGCGCTCGATGATGGGCAGAATCTCCGGCTCCAGATCGCGGAAGACGCGCTCGTACCATTGTCCCAGGATGTCCAGCACCTGCTGCTTCGTCTCAAGCGGATCCTGAGCGAAAAGGCGGCGCAGCGTGCGCTGCCAGCCAGCATCTTCGGGGAACGAGGTCTTGAGGAACAACTGCTGCGCCTCCTCATCGCCCTCAGCCGCTCGCAGGATGATATCGAGCGGCGTATGTACCCGAAATCTGCGCTGGTAGTAACCGAACATATGCAGGCGCAGCTCGAACGGGTCGACCGTCTCCAGATAGGACAGGAAATGTGGTACAATGCGCGGTTCCGGGCAATCATAGGCCAGACCAGGCAGATGTGTCCAGACCTCACAGGAATCGGCACCTACCTCTTTGATCGCATTGAGCAGGGCTGGCGTCGCCTTCTCGCGCACCATCTTGAACCACTCGTCCCCCACCTCATATGCCTGTTCCGGGTTAATCTTATCCTCATCCATTATTAAGTGCAGCGTCATCAAGAATTCGTGTGCCGCACTGGCTATAATCTCTAAACCCGGCGTAAAGCCCCTACCGCGTTTCGCCACTACATCCTGAACCGCCATAGCAACACCTCTCGTTCTCTCGTTCGATATGTTCCGTATATTTTGTATATCCGAAAAGTTTTGTCGTTCGATATACTTATTTGTACGAAGTATTTCGTATATTCTAAGTATATGGAACGCAACCCGTTTTGTCAAGGGTAAAGCAGACCTTTTTTTGGATCCGTTTTCAGGATAATTCATAACAAGGTTTTTTCGCATCGTTCTGAAGGACGGGAACGAGCCTGTACAGAAGGGCAATCTACAGCAAGCGGATTACCCCAGGCCAGCGGCAAAGGGATGGCCCCAGAGGCGTTCACTTCAGGTCGCCGCAGGCCACCCGCAAGGGGTGGCCCCACTCTAGACGAACGGTTCGCACGGCTTGTGGAGTGGCCTCGTATATAGTAGGGCCACCCCTTGCGGGTGGCCTGATGCATGCGGGTGACCTGCCCCGGCGGTGACCTGCCCCGGCGGTGACCTGCCCCGGCG
>CADDYT010000130.1 GCA_902810755.1 Chloroflexota bacterium | reverse complement strand
GTGCTATGGTAGCAAAGGAGGCGCAATGGCGCGCCTTGCAGAGCTTTCGAGAGGAACAACACAGTATGGCTATCATTGAAACGCATATAGACCGCAATAGCCCCGAATTTCAGGAAAATACGCGCTACTTTGAGGAAGAGGTCGCCCTGCTGCGACAGCGGATCGAGCAGGTGCAGCAGGGCGGCGGCCCGCAGGCAATAGCGAGACATCGCAAACGCAATAAATTGCTGGCCCGCGAACGCATTCAACTCCTCTGTGACCCCGATACGCCCTTTCTGGAACTGAGTCCGCTGGCCGCGTGGGATATGTATGAGAATGAGGCTCCTTCGGCAGGCATCGTGACGGGCATCGGGCTGGTCGAGGGGCAGGAATGCATGATTGTCGCCAACGATGCGACGGTCAAGGGCGGCACGTATTACCCGATGACAGTGAAGAAACATTTGCGCGCGCAGGAGATCGCCGAGCAGAACCACCTGCCCTGCATCTATCTGGTGGATTCGGGCGGCGCGTTTCTCCCCTTGCAGGCCGATGTCTTCCCCGACCGCGAGCATTTCGGGCGCATCTTCTACAACCAGGCGCGCATGTCGAGCCAGCGCATCCCGCAGATTGCCGCCGTGATGGGTTCCTGCACGGCGGGCGGCGCCTATGTCCCGGCCATGAGCGATGAGACGGTGATTGTGCGCGGCAACGGCACCATCTTCCTGGGCGGGCCACCACTGGTGAAGGCGGCCACAGGCGAAGAGGTGAGCGCGGAAGAACTGGGCGGAGCAGACGTGCATTCGCGCATCTCCGGCGTCACCGATCACTACGCCCTCAACGATGAACACGCGCTGGCGATAGTGCGCAGCATCGTCTCCAACCTCAACCGCCGCAAATATATCCCCTGGGAGATTCGCGAGCCGGAGCCGCCGCGCTACGCCCCCACCGAACTGTACGGCATCGTCCCCCGCGACAACCGCAAGAGCTACGACGTGCGCGAGGTCATTGCCCGCATCGTGGATGGCAGCCAGTTCCACGAATTCAAGCAGCTTTACGGCACCACGCTGGTCTGTGGCTTCGCCCGCCTGATGGGCTATCCGGTGGGTATCATTGCCAACAATGGCATTCTCTTCTCGGAAAGCGCGCTCAAGGCCACGCATTTCATCGAACTGTGCGCGCAGCGACAGACGCCGCTCATTTTCTTGCAGAATATTACCGGCTTCATGGTGGGCAAACAATATGAGAACGGCGGCATCGCCAAAGATGGCGCGAAGATGGTGATGGCCGTCGCCAACGCGCCCGTGCCGCGCTTCACGGTGATTATCGGCGGCTCGTTTGGCGCGGGCAACTACGGCATGTGCGGGCGCGCCTACTCGCCCCGGCAACTGTGGATGTGGCCCAACGCGCGCATCTCCGTCATGGGCGGCGAGCAGGCGGCCAGCGTGCTGGCAACGGTCGGCGGCAAAACCATGACGCCGGAGGAAGAGGCCGAATTCAAGCGGCCCATCCTGGAGAAATACGAGGCGGAAGGCAACCCCTATTACAGCACCGCCCGTCTGTGGGACGATGGCATCATCGACCCGCGCGATACGCGCACCGTGCTGGGTCTCGGCATCGCCGCTTCGCTCAACGCCCCCATGCCTGAAACTCCTTTCGGGGTATTCAGAATGTAGTAAGTATATACAGTAAAAGGAGTGCGCGGGGTGCAACAACGCATATTGATATGGCAACATGGACAACTGACGACAAACGCTTCCGTTCAGGCTCTGCAAGCGGCTTTGCCAGACCCTGCCGCGCTGGTCTGGCTCGATCTGCAAACCGAAGATCATGCGGAGCAGATCACGGCGCTGCTGGCCAGCGTCTTCAAGCTCTCTCACATTACCATCGATACGGTAGAGGAGCAGCACGAACGCGCCAAACTGGTCGAAGGCAACGGCTACTTTCACCTCGTCGTCCACGGCCTGGGCTACAACCTGGACACGGCTCAGGCCAGCACGCCCAAGCTGGATATCGTCTTCGGCAAAAACTTCCTCATCACCATTCACCGCGTCGCCCTGGATTGGCTTGACCGGCTCTATAAGGATATGCATGCAGGCGAAGCCGAAGAGAATATCATGAGCCGGGGCATAGCCTTCCTCCTCTACACTCTCCTCGATACGCTGGTCGATAGCTACTTCCCCGTCCTTGAGACGCTGGACGAGCAGATCGATGAACTGGAAGACGCAGCGGTCAACGCGGCTACCAACGAGGTGCAGAAGCGCATTTTCCAGACCAAGCGCGCCCTTGTGCAGATGCGCCGCGTCATCAGCCCGCAGGTTGAGGTCGCCAACTCGCTCGTCAACCGCACCGGCGACCTCATCCCGCAAAAGTACGAGCCATACTTTGCCGACGTGCATGACCATCTCGTGCGCAGCTTCGAGGTCATCGACTCGTACCGCGACCTGATGAGCGGCCTGCTGGATGTGTACCTCAGCACCATCTCCAACCGCCTGAATCAGGTGATGAAGCAACTGGCAATCATCGCCACCATCTTCCTGCCCATCACCTTCATTACCGGCGTCTTCGGCCAGAACTTCGGCTTCATGCCCCAGGTGGCCTGGGATAAAGGTTACAACTTCTGGATCATCCTTGCCTTCATGGCTCTCGTCACCATTGTCCAGATCTGGTACTTCAAGCGCAAACAATGGCTATAAGAAAAGGGGGAAGCAGCTATGACCGAGTACACCCATGTCAGCGTTGAGCGCAGCCATCACGGCAGGATCGCTACTGTGACCATGCGCCGTCCTGAGATGCACAATGCCTTCAACGCACAGCTTATTTCCGACCTTAAGGCCGCCTTCACCGACCTGAGCAGCGATACCCGGCTGCACGGCGTCATCTTAACCGGCGAAGGCAAGTCATTCAGCGCGGGTGCCGACCTCAACGGAATGCAGGCGGCAGTACATTTTACGCAAGAGCAAAACCTGAACGATGCGCTGCAACTCTCCGATCTGTTCGACACCATCAACCAGTTCCCCTGCCCCGTCATCGGACGCATCAACGGCACCGCGATGGGCGGCGGCTGCGGCCTGGTTGCCGTCTGCGATATCGTCATCGCCGCCGACAGCGCGCGCTTCGCCTTCAGCGAGGTGAAGCTGGGCATCGCCCCTGCCGTCATCTCGCCCTATGTCGTGCGCAAAATCGGCGAGACGCATGCCCGCGTCCTCTTCGTCACTGGCCAGCGTTTCAGCGCCGCCCACGCGCGCGAAATCGGCCTCGTCCATATCGTCACGCCGCCGGAAGAACTCGATGCGGCGGTGGAAAACGTCGTCAACGAATTGCTCACCAGTAGCCCCCAGGCCATGCGCGCCAGCAAAGCCCTGGCCCTCAACGTGGGACGCATGGATCACGATACTGCACGACGCTATACCGCAGAAACAATTGCAGCCCTGCGCGTGAGCGAGGAAGGGCAGGAGGGATTGCGGGCTTTTCTGGAGAAACGAAAGGCAAAATGGATACAGCAATAGCGCATGCATCCGGCAGTCAGGAAAGGAGTGCAGTATGGCAAAATCAATCGAAGACGAGGTAGCGTACTACTACGATTCCCACCCCACCGAGGAGGACTTGATGGGGGAAACTGCCGCCCACGCTGCCTTAATTCACTATCTGATGTCCGTGCTAAACTGGCTCTTCAAGGGGCAAAGCTGCGCCGTTTATGAAAATCTCAACTTCTATCAGACACCCGATGTTAAAGAGTATCCACTCGCGCCTGATATTGCCGTTATCAAAGGAGCCGATTACCTGGAAGATATCAGAAGCTGGCGGGTAGGCAAGACCGGCCCGGCGCCTCACGTCGTGCTGGAGATTGCTTCCCCGGAGACCTGGAAGAAAGATCTGCGTGAGAAGCCGACCCTCTATGCTCAGATGGGAGCGCAAGAATACTTTGCCTACGACCCGCATCGCCCACCCCTGCTGCGTAGCGCATCGAGCAGGCTCTTCGGCTGGCATCTCTCCGCAAAAGGCGCGCAGCCAATGCTCCCCGGCCCCGATGGTCGCCTGTGGAGTCCTCTGCTCGACAGCTACCTGGTTCCCAACGGCTCCCGATTGCACCTCTATGATCGCGAAGGGTCCCTGCGTCTGACCGAGGCACAGGCCGAAGCGCAGGCCAGACAGGCCGAGGCCGCTGCCAGAAGAGTCGAAGCAGCCGCCAGACGCTTTGAAGTTGCTGCCAGACGCGCCGAGGCCGAAGCCAGACGGGTGGCTGAGCGAGCCAGGCAGGCCGCTGAACAGGCACAGTTGGCCGCAAATCGTAGAGCCGAAGCGTTAGCGGAGAAACTGCGCTCTCTGGGAATAGACCCCGACCAGGTGTGATCGGTATACTCCCTTCCATAATCATCGCTTGCTCCATCGGTTCAGCTTGACAGGAGGCGTCAGAAGGTGAACAATGGGGGAAGACAATGTTGTCCTCTGGAAGGAAGAGATCAGGTATTACACCATGTTCAAGAAAGTCTTAATTGCCAATCGGGGAGAGATTGCCGTGCGCGTGATGGCGACGTGCAGGCAGATGGGCATTCGCACGGTAGCCGTGTACTCAGAGGCCGATCGCAACGCGAAGCATGTGCGCGAGGCGGACGAGGCGTATTACATCGGCCCGGCCCCGGCGGCGCAGAGCTATCTGTGTATTGAGGCCATTATTGAGACGGCGCGAAAGAGCGGGGCGGAGGCCATTCATCCCGGCTATGGCTTCCTGTCGGAAAATCCGGCCTTTGTAGAGGCATGCGAGCAGGCGGGCATTGTGTTTATCGGGCCACCGGCGGCAGCTATGCGCCTGATGGGGTCGAAAATCGAGGCCAAAAAGCTAGCGCAGGCGGTGGGCGCTCCTACCGTGCCGGGCTATAACGGGGAGAGTCAGGAGGATGCTGTCCTGTGGCGCGAGGCGAAGCGCATTGGCTTCCCGGTTCTCATCAAGGCTTCGGCTGGCGGCGGCGGTAAGGGCATGCGCGAAGTGTATGCGGAAAGCGACTTTCTCGATCAACTGGCCGGAGCGCGGCGCGAGGCGTTAGCGTCCTTTGGCGATAGCACCGTCTTCCTTGAGAAACTGATCGGGCAACCGCGCCACGTGGAGATACAGGTGCTGGGCGACCGTTACGGCAATCTTATCTCGCTGGGCGAGCGCGAATGCTCCATTCAGCGCCGCCACCAGAAGATCGTCGAAGAGAGTCCCTCTGTCGCGCTCACGCCGGAACTGCGCGCGCGGATGGGCGAGGCTGCCGTGCGTATCGCGAAGGCGGCAGGCTATGTCAACGCCGGCACAATGGAGTTCATGCTGGATACCGATGGACAATTCTACTTTCTGGAAATGAACACCCGCCTGCAGGTCGAGCATCCCGTGACGGAACTGGTCACGGGACTTGATCTCGTGCGCCACCAGTTACTCATTGCGGCAGGCCAGCCGCTTGGTCTGACACAGGAGCAGATTTTCCCGCGCGGCCACGCCATCGAGGTGCGTCTGTACGCGGAGGACCCGGAACAGCAGTTTCTTCCTTCCACCGGCACGGTCACCCTTTTCCACGAGCCGCAGGGGCCGGGCATTCGCGTCGACTCCGGCATCGAGAGCGGCGACGAGATAACACAGTTCTATGACCCGATGATCGCCAAGCTGATCGTCTACGGCGAAAATCGTCCGGCTGCCATCGCTCGCCTGCGCGACGCGCTGGAACAGAGCGCCGTATCCGGCGTCAGAACCAACGCCTCATTACTCTACGCCATCGCGCAAAACCCCGCCTTCCAGCAGGGCCAGACCTACACCAGCTTCCTGGTTGAGCAGCACCTGCTCGACGAAAACGCGCAGCAAGCCGGGTCAGACCTCTACGACGCGCTGATTGCCGCTGCCATCCGCGATATCGCGGGAGAGACGCAATCCATACATGCGCACAACGGCGCGTTGCCGACGCCGCAAGCCATCTCGCGCAACCCCTGGAAAACGCTGGGTCCCTGGCGTATGATTGGAGAGAACGTCTATGCCACCTACCGCTATCAGAACGAGGAACACCGGGTCGCCATTCAGCCCACGCATGACCTGGCAGACTCATGGAGCGTGCAGGTCGATGGACAGCCAGCCGGGACGATCACATACACGTTCGGCAACGACGATGCGGTCTTGCTCCGGCACGGCGCGCGGCAGGCGCGAGCGTATGTGCAGCGCACGCCCGAAGAGACGACGGTGTTCCTGCACGGACAGATGTACCGCTTGCAGCGCAGACAGCCGCCGCAGGTGGAAACAGCCGCTCGCGGCACTGGCGCGGGCAGCATGCAAAAAACGCTGACCGCGCCGATGGCCGGTACGATTGTGAAGGTGCAGGTGCGCGACGGTCAGCCGGTGGAGCAGCGACAGGTACTGGTCATTCTCAGCGCCATGAAGATGGAACACACGATTACTGCGCCCTACGCGGGCAAAGTGCGCCACGTCCACTATCATGAGGGAGATGTCGTCAAAGGCGGCGCGGTCGTCGTCGAGATGGAATAAGCAGATAGTGCAGCAAAAAAATTGAGAGAAAGGTCAGGATAACATACAATGCAGGTAGGATTTATCGGCATAGGCGTCATGGGTCGGCCCATGACGCTGAATCTGCTGAAAGCGGGACACCTGGTTACCATTTTTGCGCGTCATCCAGAGAAGCCGGAGGTGCAGGAGGTGTTGCAGGCCGGAGCCCATCAGGCTCCATCGCCGCGCGCGGTGGCAATGGCCTCGGAGATGGTGATTACCATGCTGCCCAACTCGCCGCAGGTTGAGGAGGTAGTGAGCGGCCCGCAGGGTATCCTCGAAGGAGCGCGCAAGGGACTGATTATCATTGATATGAGTACCATCGCGCCATCAATGAGCCGCAAGCTGTCACAGGAAGCGGCCTCACGCGGCGTCCACTTCCTCGACGCCCCGGTCAGCGGCGGTTCGCAGGGGGCGATCAACGGCACGCTCACCATCATGGTGGGCGGCGAAAAAGAGGCCTTTGAGCAGGCGCGCCCGGTGCTGGAAGCGATGGGCAAGAAAGAGAATATTTTCTATGTCGGGCCGAGCGGCTCCGGCGAAGTCGTGAAGATCGCGAACAATATTTTGACCGGCGCTATCGCCGCCGCCACCGCCGAGGCGCTGGTAATGGGCGTCAAAGCCGGAGCGGACGTGGAGACAATGGCAAAGATCATCAGCGTGAGTACGGGCGCAAGCTGGCAGCTCTCCAATCAGTTTCCTCTGCGCGCCTTCAATGGCAGCTTCCAGCCCGGCTTCATGACCGACCTGCTCTACAAAGACCTGGGTCTCGCCCTCGAACTCGGCTCGGAAAACACCACCCCCATGCTCATGACCGCCCTCACGCGCCAGATGTACGATATGGCCCGCGCCGAAGGCTTTGGCCGCGAAGACTACACCTCGGTCTTGAAAGTGCTGGAAAAGCTGGCCGGAGTGGAAGTGAGAACGGGATAACGAAAGCGAACCAGGCCAACCGCCAGGGATGGCCCCAGAGGCGTTCACTTCAGGCCGTGCGAAGGCCAGGCAGGCCACCGGCAAGGGGTGGCCCTCCTCTAGACGATGGCTCCCCAGGCGGCACGAGCCGCCCGTCTAGAGGAGGACCACCCCTGGCGGCTGGCCTGCGGCGGCCTTAAGTTAACGCCTATGGGGGTGGCCCTACTATACACGAGACGTTTCGTGCCACTTGCAGCGCGTCGTATATAGTAGGGCCATCCCTGGCGGGTGGCCTGGTTCGCGCTCGTACAACTTCTGTTCACGTCTATACTATCCCCCATATGGGAAAATCAACCCGCGTGAGATGGACATGCCCAGGATGAGGACGGCGGCAAGGCCAAAGTAGAGCAGGCCCATGAAGATGCGCTCTTTGAGCGAGACGTTGTAGTACGCTTTGCCCTCTGGCGTGTCGGGCGTAGAGCGGCGCGCCCAGTATTGTGTCGCAGCCATAATCAGGAAGAAGAGCAGCCAGATGGAGAAGTCGCCGTTGAGCCAGGACCAGACAAAGAAGACCGCCAGCCCCAGCAGGCCAAAGAGCCAGATGCGCTTATCTATCGCGGCCACGATACGCCCGCCATCGAAGGGAATCACGGGAATCAGGTTGAAGAGGTTGATGAAAAAGCCAAAGTAGGCCAGCGGCGCCCAGATCGTCTGCACGCCGGGGCTTTGCAGCGCCAGAAAGAAGCAGACCCCGGCGGCCAGCGCGCCCGCGATTGGCCCGGCGATGCCCACTTCAGCCTCGTCGCGCGCGTTTTTCGGCATGTTGCGCATAAAGACTGCCGCGCCCAGCATCGGCACGAAGATCAGACCCCCGACGGGAATGCCTTTCAGCTTCATGACCAGCGCATGGCCCATTTCGTGAATAAAAAGCAGAGCTACCAGCCCGATGGCAAAGGGCCAGCCGAAGAAGAAAGCGTAGACGGCGATAGAGGCAATGGCGGTGATGCCCGCCCAGCCAAATTTGAGCAGGAAGGCCAGGCTTTTCAATTTGAGCAGCAGCGCGACAATGGTTGCTCCGAAGCCGCCCAGGCGCGCCAGCAGCCCCTTGCGGCTCTTGCCGCCCTCCGCGTGACCACGCTGCGCCGCCTCGCGCTGTTCGGCCCCGGCATCCACCGTATAGCCTTCCAGACTCGACGGCCCGCGATACTCCGACATCACCGCTTCATGATAGCCGCCCGACGAACCATTTATAGAGACTGGATACGGATTAAAGCGATCAGGACGATCGGGTTGCTCAAGAGGCTGTACCGGTTGAGCAGAACGAGAAGCTGGCGCATCCGGCTGGTAATACGCGGGATGAGCATAATCGACATCATAGGGGTTTTCGCTGTAGTCAGCGTCTTCACCGGGATCCGTATACATAGCGCCTCAGTTCTGCTCTCTTTTTCAGCATGCTCCATCCCATTCTTGATGATAGCATATCATAACTATACTACGCAGAACACCACCGACGGGTTGTCTTATTCCGCCACCTTGCCTCTCACCTTACAACGTCAGCCCAAAAATCGTGCTGAGCAGCAGCAGGATGATGAGGATAGCAATGAGAATGGTAGTGGCCCAGGCGATGATATTGAAGACGAGGCCATTGACGAAGCGGCCCATCAGGCGGCGATTATTGACCAGCAGAATGATGAAGACGAGCAGAATGGGCAGCATGGCGGCATTCAAGTCTTGCAACACAATCAGCACCTGGATAATGGGCAGGCCGGGGATAAGCGTAATCAGCACGCTGAGAATAATCAGCCCGGTGAAGATGCTCTGAAAGACAGGGGCCTCGCTGAAACTACGCGAGACGCCACGCTCGAAGCCGAACGCTTCGCAGATGCCGTAAGCCGTGGAAAGCGGCAACACGGCTCCGGCCAGCAGCGAAGCCCCGAAGAGGCCGATACCAAAGAGTAGCGAGGCATATGGCCCGGCAAAGGCTTTGAGCGCCAGGGCAGCATCAAGAGCCGTCTGCACAGGATGGCCGGGATAGAGTGAGGCGCCGGTCGCGATAATAACGAAGGCGGCTATAATGATGGCGAAAATGGTGCCGCTATAGACATCCAGCTTCTCATACGGGTACTCGCTGGCCGGAATGCCCTTGTCGGCCACGGACGATTGCACAAAGAACTGCATGTAGGGGCTGATCGTCGTGCCAACCAGCGCCACCGCCGTGAGCAGGTAGCCGCTCTCTGAGCTTAAATGGGGCAAGACCACGCTTCTGGCAACCGCGCCCCAGTTGGGATGAGAATAAAAGGCGGCGGGAATATAGGCGAGGAAGCCGAGGGACATCAGCAAAAATATCTTCTCGACGCGCCGGTATGACCCCTTGATGACCAGCCACCAGAGGGCAAGACCGGCCAGTGGCACAACGATGTAGATGAGCGGCGTATGCACATCGTTCGTCAGTACCTGCACGCTGGCCGCGATGCCCAGAAATTCGGAGACGGTCACCCCTGTATTGGCGACCAGCAGCGCCAGCATGGCCAGCGCCGTCCAGCGCACCCCGAACTGCTCGCGGATGAGATCGGCCAGCCCTTTGCCCGTGACCACGCCCATACGAGCGCACATCTCCTGCACAATAGCAAGACAGAAGCCGGCAATGATCAGCGCCCAGAGCAGGTTATAGCCATAGCTGGCCCCCGCCGAGGAAAACGTGGCAATGCCACCGGCGTCATTGCCCGCGTTGGCGGCAATCAGCCCCGGCCCCAGCACGGCCAGCAACTTAAAAAACGCCGACGAGCGGCTGATACGAAAACGCGGTCGCGCCTGCCTCTTACGCTCAGCGCGGCCCTTCTTCTCTGTTTTTGGGCGTGTCGAATCCATAGGCGTTCGTGCAGGCCAGAAAAACGCCGGGATTCGTCTCTGCCCCGCCCTTTCCAGATTAGTATTTATGCGGATAATAGCATTATGCTACAACAAAGGCAATAGCCAGGGACTTCTAGCTACGCGCCTTTTTTGATGCCCTCAAGATGCAGCCTGAACAGATTCAAAGCGGCATGCGTTGCCATACGCTTATGATCTTCGCGATTCCCGCGCCAGCCAGGCCCCATGCCGGTGACGACGCCCTCCGGCCCCTCGATAGCGATATAGACAGTGCCAGCCGGTTTGCCCTCCTCCGATTCGGGGCCGGCGACCCCTGTGATGCCGATGCCAAAGTCTGCGCCGAGCCGCCAGCGCACGGCATGGGCCATGGCGCGCGCCGTCTCTTCGCTCACCGTGCCATGCTCCGCTATCGTCTCGCGCGGCACCCCCATCTGGGCCTTCAGGTCGGGGCTGTAGGCCACAACGCCGCCAATGAAGTATCTGGAACTGTTCGGCACGTCCGTCAAGGTGCTGGAAAGCAGGCCGCCCGTCAGCGATTCCATAACGGCCACCCACTGCTGGCGCTCCTGCAGGTGCTTGCCGACCACACTCGCCAGCGTGTCCTTATCAGTGCCGAAGATATACGAGCCGAGAATCTGCCGCACCTGCGCCTCCATCTCGCCCACCTGGCGCTCCGCCTCCTCCTTCGTCTCGGCTTTAGCGGTGACACGCACATCTACCGCGTCGGGCTTGGCGTAGGTGGCGATGGTCGGGTTAGTGTTGTGCAACAGCTCTTGCAACCGCTCCTCAACAGTGGACTCGCCGAGGCCGGAGACGCGCAGGATGCGGGTGAAGATCACGCCGCCGGTATAGGGACGCAGGCGCGGAATGACCTCCTCCTCCCACATGCGGTACATCTCGCGCGGCACGCCGGGCATCGCCACAATGATATGGTTATCTTTTTCCACCCACCAGCCGGGCGCGGTTCCACGAGGGTTGGGCAACGCCTGCGCCGACGGGATGAGCGTGGCCTGCTTGACGTTGCGTTCGGGCATCTGCGCCCCGCGCCTGCCAAACATGGCGCGCAATTCCTCTTCCAGTCGGGGGTCTACCTGCATCGTCTCTCCCAGCAGGGCGCTGATCGACTCACGGGTCAGGTCATCCTCCGTCGGCCCCAGCCCGCCCGTCATGACGATCAGATCAGACCGCTCCCAGGCGCGTCTGAGCGTCTCCACAACCCGCTCCTGATTATCGCCTACCTGCGAGACAAAATAGAGATCGATACCCAGCGTGGTCAGGCTCTGGGCCAGATAGGTCGCATTGGTATCGGTGATGTGGCCCAGCAGCAACTCGGTACCACACGAAATGATTTCGGCGCGCATACTTCCTCCGCGAAGATAGTCTGTTCTGGCCGCATGCCAGTAATTGCTTCCCCTTCATCATACCACATAGCGGTCCCAATCAATATATTGTGGTCAGAAACATTAGAAAATCAAGATGTTGTGCCAAAACCCTTGAAAATCTCGTTTGTTACGAGTATACTGAGTTGTGGTAGGAGAAGCACGGACAAAACTCCTGCCGTTCTGGTACGCCTGACGCGCGCAAAAAGGCTATTTCATTACTGTACCTACAAGTCGAATAAAGGAGCAACACAGGATGGTGGAGCAACAGAAGAAAACTCCCGTCCACAGCGGCACGGATTCCCGCAAGCAGACGCAATTAGAGGGCATTCGCCAGAAGGTCTTCATGGATCGATATTCTCTCAAGGACGCCTCCGGTCAGCCGCTGGAGTTCTATCCAGAGCAACTCTGGGCGCGCGTGGCGCGAGGCATCGCTGCCATCGAGCCAACAGAAGAACAACGGGCCTACTGGGAAAAGCGTTTCTACGAGGCGCTGGACAATTTCCAGTTCGTCCCCGGCGGGCGCATCCTCGCAGGCGCAGGCTCAGGCCACCAGGTCACATTTTACAATTGCTATGTCATACCTTCCCCCGAAGACAGCCGCCAGGGCATCCTTGATAACCTCAAGACGATGACGGAGATCATGGCACGCGGCGGCGGCGTTGGCATCAACCTCTCAACGTTACGCCCGCGCGGCTCCTACATCAAGACCGTCAACGGCACCGCCTCCGGCCCCTGCTCCTGGGCGCAGTTGTATTCTGTGGCGACGGGGGATGTGATTCAGCAAGGCGGAAGTCGGAGGGGAGCTCTTATGCTCATGCTCAACGACGACCACCCCGACATCGAGGAGTTCATCACCGTCAAGCGCCAGGAGGGCAAGATTGAGCATGCCAACCTCTCCGTCTGCGTCTCCGACCGCTTCATGGAGGCCGTCAAGAACGATGAGGACTGGCATCTGGTCTGGAACGGCGAGATCAAGAAGACCATCCGCGCCCGCGAACTCTGGGACCTGATCTGCAAGTCCGCCTGGGAGTCCGCCGAGCCGGGCGTCGTCTTCATGGACAGGTACAATAAATTATCGAATACATGGTACTATGAAGATATTCGCTGCGTGAATCCGTGCGTGACAGGTGATACCCTCATCTATACTGATAAGGGTTTGCTCACGGCTCGCGACCTGGCGGAACAAGGTACACCTGTTACAGTTGTCTCTCAGATCGGTGAGACTGTAACCATGAGGCAGGCAACTCGCGTCTTTTCCACCGGTGTCAAACCCGTCTATCGACTGCAAACGACAGAAGGATACGCGGTGCGACTTACGAAAGACCACCGGGTACTCACTGGTAGGGGTTGGAAAGAGGCAGGCGAGCTTGTACCAGGAGAGAAAATTGTCTTACTCAACGGTGAAGGCGGATTCGGAACCTCGGGTAGTGAAGACCTCGGTCGTGTGCTTGGTTGGCTCATCGGCGATGGCTATATTAACACGAGACGAGAGGGGGCAATTACACTCTCATTCTTTGGTTCAGAGCAAGCAATTGCTTCGCACTTTGCTGAGGCAGTTAATCGTCTGGTTGCGGCAGCGGAAGTGAATCAGAGAAGTCGGGAGTATCCTGTAGGTGTGCAGAAAATCGAGGGAAGAAACGAGTCGCGTGTTGAATCTACGAGGTTGATGCATCTCATTGACCCCGAATTGCTCGAAAACAAGCTGCAAGTTCCGCCTTCGGTGTTGCGTGGATCACACGACATTCAGAAGGGTTTCCTTTCTGCGCTCTTCACAGCAGATGGCTCAGTGCAGGGTACGCAAGAAAAGGGTTTTTCAGTGCGCCTGACATCGATTAGCGAGCATTTGCTTGAAGGCGTTCAACGCTTGCTGTTGAATTTCGGCATTGCAGCGCGCATCTATAAAAATCGGCGCGAGCCAGCAGTACGAGAATTGCCAGATGGCAATGGCGGCAGGGCCGCATACAATACGCAGGCATATCATGATCTCGTGATTTCTCGCAGCAACCTGATCGCTTTCGCAAAGCAGATTGGCTTTCTGACCATCGAGAAGCAGAGCAAGCTTGAAATGGCGCTTACCGGTTTGTCGCGTGGGCCATATCGCGAGAACTTCCTGGCAACCTTCGAAAGCCTTACGCCCGACGGCGAAGAGATGGTCTACGATTTAACAGAACCGGTTAATAATCGTTTTATTGGAAATGGAATTATACTCCATAATTGCGGGGAGCAAGGACTTCCGCCCTGGGGCGTCTGCAATTTAGGTGCAATAAATCTTTCCGCTTTTGTGGAAAACGGGGAGATGGACTGGGAGCGGCTGGCGGAGGTAAGCAAGGTGGCGATGCGCTTCCTGGATAACGTCATCGATGCCACCGAGTACTTCATCGAGGAGAACCGCGAGGCGCAGCTTGGCACGCGGCGCACGGGATTGGGAACGATGGGGCTGGCCGACGCGCTACTGAAGATGCAGGTGGCCTATGGCAGTGAGGAATCGCTTCCCATCATCGAGCGCATCTATACCACCATCCGCGACGCGGCCTACGAGGCTTCGGCGGATATCGCGGTGGAGAAGGGGGCATTTCCCAGGTTCGATCGCGAGAAGTATATGCAGGGGCAGTTCATCAAGCGGCTGCCGAAGCATATTCAGGAGAAGATCAGAAAGCAGGGCATTCGCAACGCCGTGCTGCTGACCCAGGCGCCGACGGGGACGACCAGCCTGCTGGCGGGTGTCAGTTCGGGCATCGAGCCGGTGTATGATTTCGCGATGGTGCGCCGCGACCGCACGGGCGAGCATATCCTGTACCACCCGCTGCTCCAGCAGTGGCGCGACGAGCACCCCAACGAGCCAACGCCCGCCTACTTCGTCGCCGCCAACGACCTGACGCCGGAGGAGCATGTGCGCGTGCAGGCGACGATCCAACGCTTCACCGATTCGAGCATCAGCAAGACGGTGAACGCGCCGAACAGCCACACCGTCGAGGATGTGCAGAAGCTCTATCGCCTGGCCTACGAACTGGGCTGCAAGGGCATCACCTACATGCGCGACGGCTCGCGTGTCGGTGTCCTCTCGCATATCGAGGAGAAAAAGCCGGAGCAGTCGGCCCAGACGGGACAACCAGCGCCACAGGAGCAGGCTTTGATGTTTGAGCCGGTCGTCTCCATTCAGCAGGGCATCAAGCCGGTGCCGGAGGTGACGCATGGCTACACGCGGCACATCAGCGCGCCGGAGGGCAAGGTCAACATCACCATCAACAGTGACGAGAACGGGCCGTTCGAGGTCTTCGTCAACGTCGGCAAGGCCGGCAGCGACATCGCCGCGCTGGCGGAGGCGCTGGGTCGCCTGATCTCGCTGAACCTGCGCATCCTCAGCCCGCTCTCGCAGACGGACCGCATCAAGGTCATCGCCGAGCAGCTGCGCGGCATCGGCGGCAGCCGTTCCGTCGGCTTCGGCATGCAGCAGGTGCGCTCGCTGCCCGACGCTGTAGCCCGCGCGCTGGAACTGCATATCGACGGGCTGGAAAAGCAGAGCGAGGAACATACCTCCGGCAACGGCACAGGCTTCACACTGAAGGCAAACGGCAAGGCATTTGAAAGCGCCAGCACGGCCAACGGCGGCGCAATGCCGGGCATGCCGCTGAGCCTGAGCCATCTCAGCGTCACCGGCAACCTCTGCCCCCAGTGCCACAACAACACCATGGTCTACGAAGAGGGCTGCCGTAAATGCTACAGCTGCGGCCACAGTGAGTGCTAAAGTTTTACCGCACAAAGAGGGGCTGCCGACCTGACTCTGTCAAAGCTGGCAGCCCCTCTTCTCTTCGGCCCTTATCGGGCTAGAGATGGACGAGTTCCCTCTCGACTTCCTCGGCCACCGGCGCCAGTTCTTCTCCCATCTTCCTTGACATCGTTCATCCCGGAAGTATACTCTGAAACAAGGGCAGAATCCGCCCTTGTTTCAGAGTGAATTTTGCTGAAAGCCGAGGGAAAATCATGTATCATCCCACCAGCCGCGTGCTGACCGTCCTCGAATTGCTCCAGTCCAGGGGAGCGATGAGCGGCCCTGAGCTGGCTGCTCGACTGGAGACGGATGTGCGCACGGTACGCCGCTATATCATGCATCTCCAGGATGTTGGCATTCCCATCGAGGCCACTACCGGTCGTCATGGCGGCTACCGGCTGCGGCCCGGCTTTAAGCTGCCTCCCCTACTCTTTACGGAAGAAGAGGCTACGGCGATCATGCTGGGGCTGTTAGCCAGTTCCTGGCTGGAGATCGGACAATCTCCTGTCGCCATCGAGGGGGCGCTGGCAAAAGTCTCGCGCGTGCTGCCGGTACAAGCGCGAGAACGTCTGCAAGCCGTTTCCGCGCATCTGGTTCTCCTACCCCATGAGCAACGAGACCGACCTGACGCCACATTGCTGATCGATCTGAGCGCGGCGATTCACGCTTCACAACGCATCGCCATCGACTATCGCTCGTACCACCGTGAAAACACGCACCGCACGGTTGAGCCATATGGGATGACCGGCTGGAGAGGCCACTGGTACCTTATTGGCTACTGCTGCCTGCGCCAGGGGTACCGCGTCTTCCGCTTAGATCGCATCCAGAAGCTAGAGGTACTCGCGGAAACCTTTGAGAAGGCAGAGAATTTCGATTTTGAGACGTTTCTGCGCGAGAAATATAAGCCGGAGGGCGTACAGATAGAGGTCGAGTTCCAGGCAGACCTCTCCAGCGTGCAGCAAAAGATTCCCGCGTCCTACGGAACACTGACACCTACCGGCAACGGAGTGCTGTTTCAGGAGCAGTACGAAGACATCGAGGGCATGGCGCGCTACCTGATGGCGCTGAACCTTCCGTTCATCATCCATCACCCCCCCGCATTACGTGATGCCATCAAGCGGCTGGGCGAGCGTATGCTGCAAATCGCCAACATCTCGAATGGAAGCGAGAGGAAGTGATCTTGCAGAGCCGTTTCAGGTGGAGATACCCGTTGAGAAGCCATCTGGTTTCCCAACGGGTATCGCTGTCACTCTCACGACTGCAATGGTTCTTCCACCGGCCGACCGGCCTCCTTCCATGCCGGGTAACCGCCATCTATCGTTTGTGCCTGGTAGCCATGCTCGCGCAACAGTGCTGCGGCCCGTTCGCCGCGCGGCTCGCCGCGATGATGCATGTTGCAACAGGTCACAACAGGCCGGTCATGCGGAATCCGTTGCAGCTTCCTGGCAAGCTGACCCAACGGTATATTCACCGCGCCCTGCACATGGCCGACGGTAAATTCGCTCGCGCCGCGCACATAACCATCCTCGCCCATCGTGCCACTCTGCGCGTTCTTGCCATCTATTGAACCATCCACTTTGCCAGCCGACGCTAATCGCCGGTATACCCACAGACGCCGGTACGGGGCGAGTTGACAATCGGCATCATCTCTTCATAGGACCACCCGGAATCGCTATCCTCTTTTTGCGCGCACTGCTCGCAGAGCGCGCTTTCCCAGGCGGAGTAGTATCCCGGCTCGCAGACAATGGCAGGTTGGCCGCACCTGACACAGGCAATGACAGGCGCGTTATTCCTGGCAAGGATGCGAATAGCGTTCCGGCCTTTGTGCGCCACTCCCTCTCGCTCCGCGATCACTTTCAGACTGAGATAGGTGGTCGAGCCGAAGTCGTAATCGTGCGTAAATTTCTGGCCGACCGTCAGCACCTCCTCCAGAGAGATATCCATGCTGCGTTCCTGAGGGAACCTGTCCTCGACACTCTCCATGAGGCCCACGAGCATAATTTGCAAATCGAATTCTCTTATTAACCCCTTGACCTCGGTTCGCGTCTGCTCGGACATGGGAAGCACTTCCGGGGGAGTCTCGAGAATCTGCGAGAAAATGCCCCTGATCTTTTGCATAAACTCAAGCGGCGAGATCTCAATCTCCTTGTTCGGAAACTCAGCCTCTACCAGTTCCTGAAAACGACCCTGAATCTCAGCCGGAAGCGGCGGCAACTCCATCTCCTCCTCCTCTTCTTCCTCCACCAGATCGGCTTCAGCCTCTCCCTCATCTCCCGGTTGCGCCATCAAAGGGCTGCCATCCAGCTCATCTTCCATCATGGAGGAGTAGGAGATATTGCCAATCTTGAACGCGCTCAGATGGCCGCAGCATTCCAGCCAGATATCTCTGAGAAAATCATCAAGATCCGCCAGTGTCAGCGCGGCTGGCATTTCAAGATGCATCCAGTACATGGGAAACTCTCTTCCCTCTACCAGGATGTGAAACAACTTGCTTTTCTTCGGTTTGCGCGCCTTGCCCGTCTCCTCGGCCTGAATTGCCGCCTGCCTGGCCTTACAAGACTTCAGATGCCGGGTCATCTGCCCCTTGTCAAACTCCCCCTTGCAAAAATCGCAGACACCCGTCGAGGCTATCTTTGCCTTTGCCATGTGGAACCTCCTCTTTTCTATGAGCTACACCACCATGATATGGATTATGTCAACCGGTCTGGTACTTATGTATAGTTGCCCGTAAAAATGTATCATGGTGAGTATATCACCCATGTCTAGCCCGTGTGCCGGTCTGCTCTTGCAGGTATGCCCACCCATGGCACGCTTCATCAGCGCCGATCTGTGATTGTAGCTCAGGGGATGACCACGTCTTCCAGCACAACGGGGCCGAGCGTGTAATCGAGTTCGGTGGACTGACTCACGTTGGCGGGCGTGATGGTATCCATGACTTTGGGAACGCTGTTCGGGTCGGCGGTGCAGTGCGGATCGCTGCTGGCAGTAGCACAGACGCCGAACTGATAGGGCTGAGGCGTTGGCGCGAAGGTGCGCGCATTGCCGGGGCTGAACCCATCCTGACCTGTCAGCGTCACAGTGAAACCCCAGCCGGAGCCGGGAGTGCCACCCAGGCTGGCCGTCGACACGCTGAAGGTGATATAGCGTGAAATCTGGTTGGCGCTGATGTTGATGGTTCCCATCGAATTGCCACTGGCATCGACGTATTCCTGCCCGAAGCCCTGCACTTCCAGCATGCGACTCCACGCGGCATTTTGCGCAATGGAATAGTTGAACACGGACGCGGCTGCGCTGGTCGAAGTCGTCGTGGCGCCGGGGTTGTGGACATAGACATTGACCAGTTGCGCGCCCAGCGGACTGCCAAACGTGGGCGTCAGATCGCGCACCTGCAACTTGAACGTGACTGTCGAGCCGTCGGGGCTGACAATGACTTTGAACTCCTGGATATCGAACGCGCCGGCATGGAAGTCGGAAGCAGTAGGATAGGCGTAGTTGCCAGG
>CADDYT010000129.1 GCA_902810755.1 Chloroflexota bacterium | reverse complement strand
GGCCTGCGGCGGCCTGAAGTGAACGCCTATGGGGCTGGCCCTGGCTCATACTGCATGGACGGCTGGCGCTGGTACTAACGGCGCTCCCATCGACGTCAGGAACCGTTTCAGTCGGTGAGGGTGATGCTGGAAGTTCGGCAGCGCGAGGAAGACGTAGCGTACTCCTTATCTCCCACCATCCGGGCGCAGCCCCCGCACGACTTCCTCGGCGATGCTGCGCCAGTCGATGCTTCCCGGCTGCCAGTGCCACTGCACCATCAGGCCGTACAGCGTTGCTATGAGAATACGTGCCTGCGTCTCCACCTCGATATCCGCGCGAAACTCTCCAACAGCAATGCCCGCTTGCAGCAGTTGGCTGAGTGCGGAGACGCTGCGCCTCTGCCGCTCTCTCGCTCGCTCCGCCAGCGCGGGAATGTGCTGACTCAGATTCCAGCCCTCTATCAACACGCGGCAGGCATCGACCTCCGCTTTCACCTGCTCCCCGTTGACCTCAATAAGGACGCGCAGGGTCTCTGCAGGAGTGAGATCGGGTGTAAGCCTCGCCTTGATCGCTGCTTCCATTCCGCAATTCCAACGTTCAGAAATCGCCAGGTAGAGCGCCTCTTTACCGGGGAAGTACAGATAGAGCGCCCCGCGCGAGAGTCCCGTTTCTCTGACCACATCTTCGATGGTGGTGGCGTAGTAGCCCGTGCGGGCAAAGCAGCGCACGGCAGCATCGAGTATCTGGGTACGCCTGGCCTCTTTGGCGGCCTTGCTGGTTCTGGGCATCGATAGCTCCTGTCATCTGTCCGGGACGATCGAGAGATTCCTCTTTCCCACTTTCCTCTATCATAACAAAACCTCTGCTCTCCATCCACTTGACAGTAACGGCGGTTTCCGCTATTCTTCAAAAAGAATGACCGGTCGTTTTTTATTATATCACTTTGTCAATTTGAAACATCATGCTCGAAGGAGGAGTCGTTATGCGCCGGATTGCGCTGCTTCATACCTGGTGGTTTGCCATCATTTCGGTGCTTCTGGTTCTGGGCCTCGATGTGGTTCTGAATCTATTCATCCATACGGAAGCCGGGGATCTGGTGGCGCTTGTGTATTTCGGCCTCTATGGTCTGTACTGTCTCCAGAACTATTTCAGATGTCGCGAATATCACTGCATGATTACCGGCCCTGGTTTTCTTCTCGCGGCTATCCTGATGGTGTTACGTGTGACCGGTCTCTTTGATCATGGCTATGGCCTCCCCTATCTCATCTTCGCTCTGGCAGCTATCACCGGTCATGGGTTGGAGTGGCTCCACTGGAAACGCACGGGAAGCCGCTTTCATACTGCCTGACAATAGTGCGCGGCGATCTTGTGACAGGCTGCATCAGGCTGTCGCGGGTTCGAATCCCGCCCCCCGCTCTCTTCAAGTGACCGTCTCTCCGGGAGGGCTTCATAAGTAGTTGCGACCATCTGCCCCGTCATTCAGCATGTCTGCCTGTCTTCGGCTGATTGCTCGCGCGATTTTGAGACGAAATGTCCTGTTCAGGCGTGCCTGTATCAGGCACGCCTTTTTGGTTGCTGAGTACGTGGCCGGTACTCACAGCGGATGAGAGATGGAAAGGAAGTGAAGTATCGTGGCAGATACAGTGACAAACCAGAATCAGGGGAATGTCCCTTACAGGCTGACGCCACAACAGCAGGAATGGGTCAATCGGGAAACCGATCTGCTTATGAAATTGAGGCAGGCCCAGGAGAATGTGCGCCGCGCCGAGGATCAGGTCGCCCGTGCGCAGGCGCAGCTTGACGATAGTAGAGAACAGTTAAACGCCATTCAGGCCCAGCTGGAGGCGATGAATAACGAACCAGGAGCAGTGCAGCAAATGAATACACAACCGAATCAGGGCGCACAGCAAGGGCAACCAGGACAGCAAGGTCAGCAGGGGCAGCCACTCCCAACGCGGACGCAGAACCCCACCAACCCGGGTGGTCTGCCCCCCAACGAAACCTACGTAGATGGCGCGGTTGATACCGAACGGGCTACAACGCCCTACCGCGCGCGCTACGATGTGTTGCAAAACGAGAGTCAGGAACTCTATCAGGAACATGCCGTCGCCCGCGACATGGCTCAGGCTGAAGATCAGGGCGTTGTCAAACTTCCGCCAGAAAATAACGAGCAGCAAAAGCAGGGGTAGGAAATACGCGCGAAAACGTGACGCAAGCCATACAAGGCTTGCGTCACGTTTTCGCGCGTACTGATTTCTTAGCTACTCTGACTGCCGCAGGGCGTCGCAGTGGAGATGTAGACGTTGGGCCAGTCTGGTTCCAGTACGCCACCGAAGGGGTTACTGGGCCAGCCCACCACACAGGGTTTCACCACGTAGACAATCGTCTGCTGGTAGATGGGCAACCATGCTACATCATTCACCAGTTGTTGCTCCGCCCGCTGGTCTTCCTGGATGCGCAGGGTGGAATTTGCCACTTCTCCATCGGCCTGGGCCATCAACTGCTGTGTTTGTTGCTGCTGCGCCGCGTCGGTCGAATGGTTTTGCCCGTAGTTGGAGAGGTTGACCCCGGCCCCTTTGCAAGACTATCGCTTTTCTAAAATACGCTGTTTTTCCCTCCTTTCATCACCACAGAGCCAGGGAAAAGCTGTTCTTTAGGATGAAAGGATTGTTCTCTATGAAGAACACTATACCCGACTGCCAGCCAGCGTGTCAAGGTTTGCGCAGTGTAATGGCTGACTTCAGCTTGACAGGCGGTTGACGCCCGATTATACTGTTCACATGCAAGAACAGATTATCCCGCACAATGAACAGCAGGGAGGGCCGCGAGCGCCCGAAACGAGCGCGCCTGCGCCTATGGTTGACCGCGCCTTTCGCCTGCTGGATTTGCTCAGCACATCAGAGGAAGGGTTGACCCTGTCCGATCTTGCCCGCGCGCTTGACATGAGCAAGGGGAGCATTCATGGCCTGCTCAAAACGCTGGAAAACAGCCATGTGATTGAACTGGCCGGGGAGCGGCGCTATGTACTTGGCCCGCGCATCTATGATCTTGCCCATTCCTACGTGCGGCACGCGGGCCTGCGCCATTTTGCCCTGCCGGCCATGCATCGCCTGGCAACACTGAGCGGCGAAACCGTCCTGCTTGGCCGCGTCGAGCAGAACGGCGTGCGCATCATCGAACGCATCGAGGACGAAAGCGACCAGGCGGCTCTGCGTATCTCCGCGCGCAAGGGGACGCGCGTCCCCCTGCTGGCTGCCGCTATCGGGCGTCTTGTGCTGGCAAGCTGGCCGGAAGAGAGACGTCACCAGTTTCTGCAAAAGCATCCATTGCCCCGCTATACCGACCGTTCGATCACCGATCCCGCGCAATTTCTTGCCAGCGTTGAGGAAGCTGCTCGCACCGGCCTCGGCATAGACCACGAAGAGTACCTTGTCGGCGTCAATGCCGTTGCTGCCCCTATCTACGGACTCAATCAGACCCTCATCTCCCTCATCTGGATTGTCGGCTTTAGCTCGCGCTTTAACGATGAAGCCATGCAGCGGGCAGCGCAACAATTGCGCCTTGAGGCTGAAACCATTTCGAAGGCGCTGGGAGCGGAATAGAGGAAGTGAGATGGGAAAGGGAAAGCGCCGCTCACTGGCTGTACGCTTTCACTTTCCACCTTCACTTTCTCTGTTCTGGCTGTGTGATTGCCCCTTCAGAGGCGGAGGAGACGAGCGCGCGGTATTTGGCGAAGACGCCGCCGCTATAGTGCGGGGCTGGCTCTTTCCAGTTGGCGAGGCGCGCGGTGATCTCTTCAGGCGAAAGCTCCACGTTGAGGCTACGTTGTTCGATGTCGAAAACGACCATATCGCCGTCGTGCAGAGCTGCGATTGGCCCGCCTACCGCCGCTTCCGGCGCGACATGGCCGACCATCAGGCCGTGCGTGGCGCCGCTGAAACGGCCATCGGTGAGCAGGGCCACCGACTCCCCCAGCCCTTCGCCCACGATGGCCCCTGTCACGCCCAGCATCTCGCGCATGCCGGGACCGCCGCGCGGCCCCTCGTAGCGAATGACCACCACATCGCCCGGCTGAATCTTTTGCCCCGTCACTGCCCGCATCGCGTCCTCCTCACAGTCGAAGACGCGCGCCGGTCCGCGATGATAGAGCCGCTCATGGCCTGCTATTTTGACCACGCAGCCTTCCGGCGCGATATTGCCCTTGAGAATCACCAGTCCCCCGTTTGGTTTGAGCGGCTCTGTGAGCGGGCGCACCACATCCTGCCCTGGTGTCTCCACCGCGTTGCTCGTCTCTTCCGCCAGCGTCTTCCCGCTCGGCGTCAACTGGCTGCCGTCGACATAGCCGCCCTCAATGAGCCGCTTGATGAGCAGCGGCACGCCGCCCGCGCGGTCAAGATCGACGGCCATATAGCGACCACCCGGCTTGAGATCGGCCAGCATGGGTGTGCGTCTGCTGATGACATCGAAATCGTCGATGGTCAGGGGAATGCCAGCTTCGCGGGCCAACGCCAGCAGGTGCAGTACGGCATTGGTCGAGCCGCCGGACGCCGCGACACCCGCGATGGCATTCTCAAAGGCTTGCCGCGTCAGGATATCGTGTGGGGTCAGGCCGCGCCGCAACAGGTCCATGATGAGCATACCGCTGCGCGTGCCAACATCGTCCTTGCGCGGGTCAACCGCCGGGATGCTGGCGCTGCCTGTGGGTGAGAGGCCGAGGAACTCCATTGCCATCGCCATCGTATTGGCCGTGAACTGGCCGCCGCAGGCCCCGGCGCCGGGGCAGGCCACATTTTCCAGCTCGCGCAGGTCGGCATCGCTCATCTTGCCCGCCGCGTTGGCCCCGATGGCCTCATAGACATCGGCGACCGTCACGTCGCGGCCCCGGAAGCGGCCCGGCATGATCGAGCCGCCGTAGAGCAAAATGGCGGGGACATTGAGCCGCACCAGCGCCATTGCCGCGCCCGGTATCGTCTTATCGCAGGCCACCAGCGCCACCATCGCGTCAAACATTTGCCCGCGCCCCACCAGTTCAATCGAATCGGCAATCACCTCGCGGCTGATCAGCGAGGCCTTCATGCCCTCCGTTCCCATCGTCACGCCGTCGCTGATGGCAATCGTATTAAACTCCATCGGCGTGCCGCCTGCAGCACGGATGCCCTCCTTGACCTTCGCCGCCAGGTGTCGCAGGCGATAATTGCATGGCATCGTCTCAATCCACGTATTGGCAACGCCGATAATGGGTCGCGACAGGTCATCATCCGTAAAACCAATGGCCTTGAGCATCGCGCGCGCCCCCGCCCGCTCGCGCCCGTCCAGAATTACATGACTCTTATGCCTCGGATCAAATGTCATCAATATCCTCCCCTGGTAACGAGAAAATAACAGTCTACAGGAAAAGTGTAGCATATTTTCGGTTGTCTCTGTGCGCAGTACAGGACAGCAGAGTATCCATTTCCGGTGTGATGACGTGCCTGAAATGAGGAATCGTTGCAGGGCATTAGCCTGTAGGCGCCGATTGATCGAGCGCAGCGCCGATGATGAACTTGAACAAACAATATCGGCAGGGGAGTTGGGAACTCACTCATTCCCGGTTCTGGTTCTTACATTTTATTATCGGGCCTGCGAGTTGTATTGAGAGAAAGGTCAGGGAGTCAATGGGAGAGAAGGTAAGCGATTTTATCTTGCGGCGCTTACGCGAGTGGGGCGTCAGGCAGGTGTTTGCCTATCCTGGCGATGGCATTAATGGTATTCTGGGAGCTTTTGAGCGCGCCAACGATAACCCGCAGTTTATCCAGGTGCGCCACGAGGAACTGGCGGCTTTCATGGCCTGCGCGCATGCAAAATTTAGTGATGAGGCTGGCGGAGCAGGTGTGGGGGTCTGCATGGCGACGGCAGGGCCGGGCGCGATTCATCTCTTGAACGGCCTCTATGACGCGAAAATGGATCACCAGCCGGTTGTAGCCATCGTGGGACAGGCGGCGCGCTCTGCCCTCGGCGGCGAGTTCCAGCAGGAAGTGAATCTGGCGCGCCTCTTTAACGATGTCTGTGCTTATGTCTACCAGATGGATACGCCCGTGCAGGCGCGCCAGTTGATCGACCGCGCCTTTCGCATTGCCCTGGCGGAACGTACCGTGACCTGTGTGATCGTGCCGAAAGACATACAGGAGATGGCGGCCATCCCCACACCGCCGCACGCGCCCAACACTGTACATACCAGCCTTGTCTACAAAGTGCCGCGTGTAGTGCCGCAGGAAAAAGACCTGCGCCAGGCCGCGGACATCCTCAACGAGGGCAAGCGCGTTGCCATATTGATCGGGGCGGGGGCCATGCACGCTTCGAAAGAAGTGACCGAGGTAGCTGATTTGCTCGGCGCGGGCGTGGCGAAGGCCCTGCTCGGCAAAGCGGCCCTGCCCGATACGTTGCCCTTTGTCACCGGCTCCATTGGCCTGCTCGGCACAAAGCCAAGCTGGGATATGATGATGGGTTGCGATACCCTGCTCATGGTCGGATCCAACTTCCCCTACTCCGAGTTCTTGCCGAAAGAGGGGCAGGCGCGCGGCGTACAGATCGACATCAGCGGGCGGCGGCTCAGCCTGCGCTACCCGATGGAGATACCGCTGCAGGGCGACAGCGCCGAGACGCTGCGGGCGCTTATCCCCTATCTCAAGCGCAAAACTGACCGTTCCTGGCGCGAGAAGATTGAGGCGGGCATCAGAGAATGGTGGAAGGTGGTCGATGAGCGGGCAATGGAGAGCGCCAACCCTATCAACCCTCAGCGCGTCTTCTACGAACTGAACAGGCATCTGCCGGATAACTGCATTCTCACTTCTGACTCAGGCACCTCGGCTGACTGGTATGCCCGGCAGGTGCAGATTCGCGGCAACATGCTGGCCTCGCTCTCCGGCAACCTGGCGACGATGGGCTGCGGCGTCCCCTACGCCACTGCCGCCAAGTTCGCCCACCCCGACCGCCCCGTCGTGGCGATGGTCGGCGACGGCGCGATGCAGATGAATGGTCTCAACGGCCTGATTACTATTGCCAAATACTGGCAGCGTTGGAGCAACCCGTTGCTCATTGTGCAGGTTCTTGACAATCAGGACTTGAATCAGGTGACGTGGGAACTGCGGATCGAAAGCGGCGACCCCAGATTCAAAGCTTCGCAAGACCTTCCCGATTTTCCCTATGCCCGCTTTGCCGACTCGATTGGCCTCAAGGGCATTCGCGTCAGCAAGCCGGAGGAACTGAGCAGCGCCTGGGAGGCCGCCTTTGCCTCCGACCGCCCCGTTGTCTTTGAAGCCTACACCGACCCCAACGTGCCGCCGCTGCCGCCGCATATCTCCTTTGAGGAGGCGAAGCACTTCAGCGAAGCTCTGCTCAAGGGCGACCCGGACGAGCGCGGCATCATCATCGAGTCGATCAAAGGTCTGGCGGCAGAGGTCTTGCCGCGTCTGGGTATCAAGCGATAGGAAAGAGGGCGCAGGAGAGATGGCGGCTACACGTTTTGGCGAGGCCGGGGTGCCGGTCGAGCAACTTGATGTCTCTGCCTACACCGTGCCGACGGCGACCCCTGAATCAGACGGCACGCTGGCATGGGACAGTACCACGATGGTGCTGGTCGAGGCGAGCGGCGGGGGTAAACGCGGCCTCGGCTATACCTATGCCGACGTTGCCACCGCAAAGCTGATAAATGAACTGCTGGCCGCTATCGTCGTGGGCAGTGATGCCCTATCGATACCGGGGACGTGGTTTAGAATGGTTGAGGCCATCCGCAATCTGGGCCGTCCCGGTATCTGCTCGATGGCCATTGCTGCCGTTGATAACGCGCTGTGGGATTTGAAGGCTCGCCTGCTCGATCTGCCGCTCGTCACCCTGCTGGGACAGAAGCGCGGGGGGGCCATCGCCTATGGTAGCGGCGGCTTCACGTCCTATTCCATTCCCCAGCTTCAGGAGCAACTTGGAAGCTGGGCTGCCGAGGGCTTTAAGGCCGTCAAGATGAAGATTGGCCGCGACCCCGACCACGATATCGCGCGCGTTGCTGCTGCACGCGAGGCTATCGGCCCCGATGTCGAACTGTTTGTCGATGCCAACGGGGCCTACCAGCGCAAACAGGCCCTCGGTTTCGCTGAAGCCTTCGCCGAACTGGGCGTCACCTGGTTCGAGGAACCGGTCTCCGCCGATGATCTGGTCGGCCTGCACCTGCTGCGCGATCAGGGGCCGGGCGGCATGGATATCGCGGCGGGCGAATACGGCTACGACCTCTGGTACTTCCGCCGCATGCTGGAAGCCGAGGCAGTGGATGTCCTGCAGGCCGATGCCACGCGCTGCGCCGGTATCACGCTGTTCATGCGCACCGATGCCCTCGTCGAGTCACGCTCTCTGCTCCTTTCCGCGCATACCGCCCCTTCGCTGCATCTGCATCCCTGCTGCTCCATCAATTCGTATCGCAATCTCGAATACTTTTACGATCACGCCCGCATCGAACGCCTGTTTTTCGATGGCGCGGCCACCCCTGTCGATGGCGTTCTCTCCCCTGATCTCTCGCGCCCCGGCATGGGCCTTGAGTTCAAACGTGCTGACGCCGCGCCCTACCAGGTGCCGATCTAAGCGGCAATGAAATCATGAGGTTTGTCCTATGGCTATCATATCGCCTGCACGAAAACGCAGTGACACAGGCAGCAATCTTGCCGTACAGTCCATAACCGGCAATGCTCATCGCCCGCTGGAAGTCCTCTCAAAGGCGCTACCTCACGCTCTTACCCATGATGCGGAGATTGTGGAGCAGCACATCCGCGAGGGCCGTTTTCAGAAGGGGCTGGCCCTCGTCACCGCCTTCGCCGCTCTGCTGACGGGCTGGGAGGTCACAACCGAGCATTACACGGGCAGCTATAGTATGCGCATCATGTATAGCCCGGTCGTCATCAGCCCTCTGTTGTTGTTGGTGAGCATCTGGGCGGTCTTCAGAAGGCGGGCGGCACGCATCTTTCTACCCCTTGCCTCGCTTACCATGCTGCTGGATGGCATCGTCGGCTTTATTTTTCATATTCGCGGCATTGCCCGTAAGCCCGGCGGCTGGCGCATTCCCGTCTTCAATATCGTCATGGGGCCGCCACTCTTCGCCCCGCTCCTGCTCGGCATCGGCGGCTATCTTGGTCTGATCGCCTCGCTCCTGCGCCGCGAAGATGATCTGCTGCCCGTCGGCCAGTCAGGCCGTTACAGGACACTGAGCAGACCGGCCTGGATGAACCTGCTGCCGCCGCGCATCTCAGAGGAGGGCTTCGTTCTCGAACAGGATATCCGCGAGGGGCGTTTCCAGCGCCTGATGGGCCTCGCCACTGCGCTCTCCGCGTTTTTAAGTGGGGCAGAGTCGCTCTATTCCCACTACAAAAATAACTTCGCTTATAAAATGGAGTGGACGCCCATCATCCTCACACCCATCGTGATGCTGGCCGGCATTGGCACCCTCTGGAGCCGCGCCATCGCTCGCACGCTGCTGCCGCTCTCATCGCTGGCGGCGGTCATTGTCGGTGGGCTGGGTTTCTTCTATCATATACGCGGCGTGGTGCGCCGCCCCGGTGGCCTGAAATTGCCGCTCTACAATATCCTCTATGGCCCGCCCGCTTTTGCTCCCCTGCTCTTCGCCGCCACCGGCTTCATGGGCGTGCTTGCCGGTTTGCTCAGAAGGGAGAAGCAATGAAAATTCGGCATAACAGACGGGCAGAAACGCAGGAAGCGCAACCACCCGTAAATGAAACGCTGCTGCCCATCGATCCGCAGACGGGCAAGCCGATCCATCCCTGCGCCCAGCCCGGCTACTATCCTGGCTATCACACACTGGGCCAGCAAGCTTTCTGGGATGAGGCCACACGCAAAGTCGTGCTGGATCGCGTACATAATGTGCCGCCCATCCGCTTTTTCACACCTGAACAATGCCGGTTGATGCAGGCCATCACCGGCCGCCTGCTGCCACAGGATGACCGAGACGAAGCGCATAAAATCCCCATCGTCAACTACGTCGATGAGAAGCTCTACGAGAATCGCATTGATGGCTACCAGTATGCGGATACGCCGCCCTTGCGCGAGGTCTACCGTCTGGGCTTCATCGGCATCGAAGCCATTGCTCAACACCTTTTCGGTCGATCTTTCATCGATTTAGAGCCGTTGCAGAAAGATCAGGTGTTGCAAACGCTGCACGATGCCAGCCCCCCGGCGGGCCAGGAGGTCTGGCAGGTATTGCCCATCAATCGCTACTGGACGCAGATACTGGGTGACGTGATCGAGGCATACTATGCTCACCCGTATGCCTGGGATGAGATTGGTTTCGGTGGCCCTTCCTATCCTCGCGGCTACATGCGGCTGGAAAACGGCAGGCCGGAACCCTGGGAGGTTGAGGAGCGCCGCTATGCATGGGCCGCGCCGCCCGCATCACTTTCCGGGGAAAATAAACCGCTCGGCGGCCCCGGCGGCTTCAAGAACATCCCGCCCGGTCAAGCTGGAACGCATTGAAAGCGAGGGGAGCATATGTTGAATGAACCAATTCTGGGAGAATTTGATGGCGCGCCGCCGGGCGAGCATATGCTGGGGCCAATCGAGAAGATCGATGTTCCCATGCAGCACTATGCCCATAGTGAGGCAGTCGATTTCTGTATCGTCGGCGTCGGCTCCGGCGGCGGCGTTCTGTTGCAGCGCCTTGCTCGCGCCGGTTTCACCGTCATCGGCTTCGATGCCGGGCCGTTCTGGGACACCGAACGCGACTGGGTCAGCGATGAAAAAGGATCGCATAAACTTTACTGGAACGATTTGCGCATTACGGGCGGCGAAGACCCCATCGCCCTGGGGGCCAACAATAGCGGCAAGGGCGTGGGCGGCGGCTCCGTCCACTGGGCCGCGTTTGCCCCGCGTTTTCACCCTTCCGATTTCCGTGTCTACTCCGAAGATGGCGTAGCTGTCGACTGGCCGATCTCCTATGATGATCTCAAGCCTTATTATGAACTGCTGGAACGGGAGATGCCGGTGGCCGGCCCCGCCTACTATCCCTGGGGCGACCCGCATGGCTACCCGTATGGCCCGCACCCCACCGGCGCGGTCTCCGATGCCTTTATTCGCGGCTGCACAAAACTGGGCATTGAGGTTGTAGCGGGCGGGCCGGTTGCGATTACCTCCGGCGCGCATGGGGATCGCCCGCACTGCATCTATCGCGGCTTCTGTATCCAGGGCTGTAAGGTTGGCTCCAAGCAGAGTACGCTGGTCAGCCACGTCCCGGACGGCATCCGGCACGGGGCCGAAATTCGCGACCACTGCATGGTCGGGCGTATCAACCTGGGCAAAGACGGACTCGTCGAGAGCGTGACCTATTTTGACCCGGAGGGCCGCGAGCAGGAGCAGAAGGCAAAGGTGGTCATCGTCTGCGGCTATGCCATCGAGACGCCGCGCCTGCTCCTTAACTCCGCCTGCCCTGGCTTTGAAAACGGGCTGGCCAATTCCAGTGGCCTCGTCGGTCGCTATTTGATGGTGCAGTCCGGCAATGTCGTGCTGGCCCGCTTCGCGGATCTCGTTCGCATGTACAAAGTGCCGCCCGCCAACGCGCTCACCGAGGCATTCTATGAGACCGACCCTGCCCACGATTTTGTGCGTGGCTTCTCCATCCAGACCGTCGGGCCGCTGCCCATCGCCTTCGGCAAGCAGATGATGATTGCGCAAGGCGCCTGGGGCTGGGGCCTGCGCCGCACTATGATGGACTATAACCACTGGGCGGCAGTTGGCCTGCTCGGCGAGATTCTACCGCATATCGACAACCGCGTGGAGGTGGATGAGCAGTTGCGCGATACGCACGGCCTGCCCATCCCGAAGGTGACTTTTTCGCTGCATGAAAACGACAGGAAGATCATCAAGTTCGGCGTGCAGAAAATTACCGAAATCTGGTATGCCGCCGGGGCTGAGGAGGTGGTGGAGGAGCCGCGCTACGCTCATCTCGTCGGCGGCGCGCGTATGGGCAACGACCCGCGTGAGTCGGTCACAGACAGCTTCGGCTGCACGCACGATATCGCCAACCTCTACGTCTGTGATGGCAGCCTTCTGCCCACCCAGGGTTCGGCCAACCCCGGCCTGACCATCCAGGCCCTGGCTGCACGTACCGCCGACTACCTGATTTCTAACGCCGCTGAAGTCCTCTCCGGCAGGCGCGGCAGCAACAAACACCCGCCCGTGCGCAGAAATCTCTCCCCGCCCCAGACCTATGGGCGCGGTATGCCTCGCTTGAAATGATGTATGCCCGGGCATGAAACTGCCTCTGAACGGGCTGCGTGCCAGTATTGGATGAACCATACAGTAATTTCATACAGTAATTTTTTAAGGAATCTGGAGGACCTTTTTCTATGGAAAATACTCGCAATCCGCGTATTATCGAAGCATTTACGAAAAGAGGGGAAGACTATCATGGCATTATTTGCCGCCTGCCCCAGAATGTGGTAATGTTCACCGGCTATCAGCCCATCCTGGGCAACTCCTTCTGTTTCGTCTCGGTCAACCCTGCTGAAGAGGTAGAGGTTCGGCTGGTGGTGCCGGAGGATGAGAAAGACCTGGTGCCGCCCGGCGTGGCCGTTGACCTGCGCACCTACTCGGTCGAGACGATGGATTTCATCGGTGATGTACCCGGTATGGCCTATGTGCCGCTGGATGCCATGCTGGGCGCGCTGCATATTCGCGAAAACGCCGTCATCGGCTACGAGGGCATCTATTCTACCGTCGCCCCCGCCTACACACAGATGGGCGTCCCCGGCCACTCCACCATTGAGATGTACCACAAACTCTTCCTGGCTGGCTTCCTGCGCGACGCCACGCCATTGATAGAGGAGCTTGGCTCGATCAAAACGGAGCAGGAGATCAATGCCATCAAACGCAGCGGACTGGTGGCTTATGAAGGGTTTCAGGCCGCTCGTGCGGCCATTCGCGTGGGCGCAACGGAGGCGGATGTCGCCTCTGCCACCCTCGCGGCCCTGCTGCGCGCCGGTTATGCCACGTCCGGTGCGTACCATGTCCTTCCTTATGTACATGTCATGGCCGGGCCGCGTTCCGCCCTGGCCTACCGGGCCTTTAACCTCACCTCAAACGCGGTCATCAATCTGGGCGATCCCGTACTGGTGCAGATGGAGGTCTGCGTCAACGGCTACTGGGCCGAACTGACGCGCACCTTCTTTGCCGGTGGCATCAGCAATCAGTGGCGCGACGCCCATCAAGCCTGTGTCATTGCCCAGGATGCCGCGCTCACCAGCATCCACGCAGGGGTCGCCGCTCGTGACGTTGACGCGGCGGCGCGCAGCGTGCTGCAAGATGTCGGGCTGGGCGCTGCCTTCAAGCACGGGCTGGGACACGGCGTCGGCTTCCAGGCGATCAACCACAACGCGCCCCCCATCCTGCATCCCGCCTCAAAGGATATCCTGCAGCCCGGCATGGTCCACAATGTCGAACCAGCAGTCTATCTCGAAGGCAAGGGTGGCATTCGCCTCAACGACAACGTCGTTGATCGCGAGCTGGGCTGCGAACGCCTCTCCGCCATCGTTCCACGCGACCTCGACTGGCTCGTGGTGCGGTAAACGAGTTCCCCGCCGCGCATGAGGCCACCCGCAAGAGGTGGCCCTATTATACACGACCGTTGCATAGTGCGTTGGCTATGATAGTGTGGCGTATATGGTAGGGCCGACCCTCATAGGCGTTAACTTCAGGCCGCCGCAGGCCAGCCGCCAGGGGTGGCCCTACGAGAGACGCGGCGGTCGTGCCCCCTGGGGAGCCGCGTCTCTAGGCCGCCGCAGGCCGGCCGCCAGGGGTGGCCCTCCTCTAGACGGGCGGCTCGTGCCGCCTGGGGAGCCATCGTCTAGAGGAGGGCCACCCCTGGCGGCTGGCCTGCCTGGCCTGCGCACGGGCTTACGTTAACGCCTATGGGGCCGACCCTTGCGGTCGGCCTGTGAAGCTGGACCTGGCGATTTACAGAAAGTTTCCCGTTGTTTGCGTGTGTGTCGAGCGTTTCTGTTTGACTTCCTCTCGAATGCGCATCATATCCACGATCAGGCCAGACCAGGTGAATTGCCTGGCGCCGTAGCCCGCGCCACTGAAAGGATTGTAGTATTCGCGGAAGCCGCTTTTCTCGATGAGCTTGCCGACTGTCTGGAAGACCTGTTCAGCCTCGTCGTCGAAGTTGCGCCAGAGCAGGCAGTGGTAGAGGAACCAGTTGGCAAGCACCCAGGTGGGGCCGCGCCAGAGAAATTTCGTCTGGTACGGGAAAAACGACGGGTGGCTTTTGGAGACCGAGGGAATGGGAAACGGGGCCGTAAACTCCTGCTCGTTCAGCAGGTGCCGTCGAATGACCTCTTCAGCAATATCGTTGGGAATGCCATCGAGGGCGGTGGGGAAGAAGGTGGTGAAGGTCAGGATTTTGCTTTTCCTGTTCTTGCGTCCGTAGACGTCATAAAATGCCGTCGTCTTCTCATCGTACATCAGCTCAAGAATGCGCTGCGCCACCTGCTGCGAACGCTGCCGGTAACTTTCGGCGTCCCTGTCACCCACCAGATCGCAGAGCGTTGCCAGCGCCTGCAAATCTTCGGCGTAGATGGTGTTGAAGGCGACACCTTTGACCTGGAAGTAGTCGGCTTTATGGATGGCTTCCAGATTGTAGCGATGCAAAAAGTTGCGGAAATCGACCGAGATGACGCGCCAGTAGAGTTCCCGGTTCGCCAGTCCGTGATAGAATCCGACGACGGGATCAAAAGCCGGACACCAGTCCAGACCCGACTCGAAGGTGGTGATGATCGTGACCAGCACATCACCGTCGAAACATCGGTTGTGGATGAGCCAGTGATAATAGTTTTTCAGCTTCGGCAGCATGGTGTCCAGAAACTGGCGGTCTCTGCTATCCTGGTAAATGAGTAAAGTGGCCTGCGCTACCAACGGTGGCTGAATCAGCGAACTCATATGCGGGCGCAACTGTTTGAGTGACGGGCGCGCCTGTAGCACATTCATCTTGTTGCGCGGCAGTGCGCTTTTCCAGAAGATCATATGCCCGACAAAGCCATCTGGCTGCTGCATGGCAAACAGACTGTGCATGTTCCGCTTAGCGAGATCATATTCGCCCAGATCGCAGAGCATAAAGACCTCAAAGCACGTGTCCCACCACCACTGAAACGGGTAGGTACCCGGCGAGGGTTTGATATAGCAGTAATGTTCGTGCAGCAGATCCGAATAGCCTTCACTCAGATTGGCGTGCAAAATATCGCGCACCTGATGCCGGATCAACTCTTCATTCATGGCTTATTGCTCCTGAGACTCCCCGTTCTTTCCGTCTCTTGCTATGAACTTTCTCTATCCCATACTACAAACACGACGCTTTACGAGAAAATGATGCTTTATTTGCTTCGCGTCCAGAGTAAATCTGTACCCTGTCACATTTGGTCTGTAATTGTCGTGAAGTATATGTCAGTCAAAGGAGAGTATTTGCTGAGATTGCCTGTGGCCTGCTCTTCAGCCCGGGGAGCGCGTAGTTGACGAGCCTGGAAAGCACGCACTCGTGAGACTTCTTAAACGTATGGAGATAGTTAGGAGGAACAATTGTGAGCAAATTAGAGAGGCCAGAGGTGGTCGTGGTTACCGGTGCTTCTGCCGGGAATGGACGCGCTATTGTGCGGGCGTTCGCGAAGCGGGGGGCGCATATTGGCCTGCTGGCACGCGGACATGCAGGCCTGGAAGGCGCGCGCCGAGATGTTGAGACGCTGGGTGGCAAGCCTGTTGTCATCCCCACCGATGTGTCGGACCCGGCGCAGGTCGAGGCGGCAGCCGAGCAGGTCGAGGAGACTTTTGGCCCCATCGATATCTGGGTCAATGACGCCATGACCTCGGTCTTTTCGCCTGCGAAAGATATGACCCCGCAGGACTATCAGCGCGTCACGGAAGTCGTCTATCTTGGCTATGTCTATGGCACGCTGGCCGCCTTGAAGCGCATGATGCCGCGCGACCGGGGCAGAATCATTCAGGTTGGTTCCGATGTCGCCTATCGCGGCATTCCGCTGCAAACGGCCTATAGTGGCGCGAAACACGCCATTCAGGGCTTCACCGAGGCGCTGCGCTGCGAATTGATCCACTATAACAGCCATGTGAAGATCTCGATGGTGCAGCTGCCTGGTTGCAACACCCCGCAATTTAGCTGGTGTAAGAGCAACCTGGCCTGTTTCCCGCAGCCGGTGCCGCCCATCTACGATCCCGATGTGGTGGCCGAGGCCGTCACCTACATCGCCGATCACTATCGCCGTGAGTTGTTTGTGAGCTGGATGAGTATTATTGTCATTCAACTCAACAAATTTTTCCCGGCCTTTGCCGACTGGTATCTCGGCAAAACCGGCTTTGCATCACAGATGACCGATAAACCGACCAGCCCGCACCGGCCCGATAACCTCTATCATCCCGCCGATGAGGAGCGCGATTATGGGGCGCGCGGCGTCTTCACCGATAGAGCTTACAACCGGAGTTTTCAAGTCTGGCTCGATACACACCCCGGCGTCCTGGCCCTGGCCGCGACTGCCTTGATGGGCCTGCTAGGCTTTGCACTCGTGAGGAGGAGACAATGATAAAACTTGAGCCGATCATCAAACTCAGGGAGAGTCGCCGTGAGGCTGAGATACTCAGCCAGCAACTGCGCCATAGCTCCAACCCCTTCATGCAACTGCGGCGCTGCATCTTTGGCCTGTCCACTCTTTCGGCCCTCTCAATGGAACTCATCTCACTCTACCAGATGGGCATTATTAGCCACCTGCCGGACCCGCCCCTGCCGCATATTGACTCCGACGCCGTCGATGCCTCTCCCACCGCTTATGAGAAGCTTGAAACACCCGACGCCGTGCTAGGCATGGTCAACTACGGCGTGACCATGATGCTCACCGCTATGGGCGCACCCGATCGCGCCGAGACGCAGCCCTGGATTCCTCTGACCCTGGTTGCCAAAACCGGCTTCGATACCTACCAGGCTGGCAGGCTCTACTTCACGCAGAGGAGCAAAAAGGTCTATTGCATCTACTGTATTCTTGCAGCCACTGCCACCGCGCTGACCGTCCCCCTGGCTCTGCCCGAAGCCTATAAAGCGATAGGTAGCCTGATCGAAAGAATCTTCTGACCTATGTCATGACATGGGCGAATTGATAGAAGGGAGTAACACATGAGCAGACCCAATCGCTGGAAGGGATTTGTGCTGGGGGTCGTGGGCGCAGTCCCTGCCATGATTGCAATGAACTACTACTGGAAGGTGGTCTATCGCCTGCAAAGTTCCTCGTCTTCAGACAGTGGGAGTAGTGGCAATCAATCTTCCCGGCAGAGTCAGAGCCGCCAGACGGGGCAGTCTACTCAATCTAACCAGTCTGCCTCGTCTGTGAGCCAGCCGCAGCAGGGCGGCGCGCAGGTAGCGACGCAAGCCTCTCCAGAGACCTCACCGCAGCAAGCATCATCATCGCAGCATTCACAGGAGTGGCGGCAGACGCATCATATTCTCTCACCGTTTGGCCGCCACTTTAAGAAGGGTGAATCATCGACGGCTGCGATGGGTCGCCTGGTCTACAAGTGGATCACAGGCCGCGAGCCGCAATCCCAGGAGACGGTCACGCTACTGAGCAATCTGACCGACTGGAGCTTTGGCATGCTCATGGGCGGCCTCTTTGGCATCTTCAGAAGCGAGAGCAAGATCTTTGATATCAAGGCCGAATTGATCTACTCTACCGGTCTCTGGCTCACTGCTGATGAGATCGGCGTCTCGCTTGCGGGCCTCTCATGGGGGCCGCGAGCCTACCCGCTCTCGTCACACCTGGAATCGCTGGGCGCACACATTGTCTACGGTATTGTCATGTCCACCACCACGAAACTGCTCGCCCATGTGCTATAGGCCCATGATTCTAGCGGAGAAGATGTCATACTGAGGAGTAACATAAGCAGGTACGAGGCCTTGCAAGAACTGGCCCTCTTAATATTAAGCACGATGCGCATGGCTTTGCTGGCGGCGCAAACGTCCTCGTATAGAGCAGGGCCACCTCTTGCGGCTGGCCTGTGGCGCGGGTGGCCTGTGGTGGCTTATGTAGGAAGGGTTGCATGAAAACAGATAAACGACGCATTCGCCGTCTTGCTCACGAGAAGTTTGGCTATGAAGAGCTGCATGCGGGGCAAGAAGCGGCCATTCAGGCGGTGCTTTCAGGGCATGATACACTGGCTGTGCTGCCCACCGGGGCCGGAAAATCCGCGATCTACCAGATTGCGGCCTCGTTGCTGCCCGGCCCCACCGTCGTCATTTCCCCGCTGATTGCCCTGCAGCGCGATCAGGTGGAAGCGATAGAGGGAACGGATATTGGCGAGGCGGCGGTGGTCAATTCGACGATGGCTGAGAGTGAGCGGCGTGAGGCGCTGCAAGAGCTAAAAGAGGGCGAACTTGAGTTTCTCTTTCTCGCGCCCGAACAACTGGGCAACGAGAAGGTATTCAAGCGTCTCAAAGCCGTCAAGCCCTCGCTCTTCGTCGTCGATGAAGCGCATTGTATCAGCGAGTGGGGCCACGATTTCCGGCCCGATTACCTGCGGCTCGGCCCCACCATCGAGGCGCTGGGCCATCCAGCCATCCTGGCTTTGACGGCGACCGCCGCGCCCCCGGTGCGTGAGGAGATCGTAGAGCGGCTGAGAATGCGCAATGCAGAGATCATCGTGCAGGGCTTTGATCGTCCCAATATATGGCTCGGCGTTGAAACATTCCATGACGAAGCTGAGAAAAAACGCGCGTTGCTCGAACGGGTGCAAGAGGCGGAGAAGCCTGGTATCGTTTATGCCGGGACGCGCAAGCACGCTGAAGAAATTGCTGAAGCCCTGCGCGAGCGCGGCCTAAAAGCCGCTTATTACCACGCGGGTATGAGGGCCAGCGAACGCGAGCGCGTGCAGGAACAGTTCATGAATGACGAGCTTGCAGTCATCG
>CADDYT010000128.1 GCA_902810755.1 Chloroflexota bacterium | reverse complement strand
GTTAACGCCTATGGGGTCGCCCCTGCCCTCGCCACGTCGCTCAATCCTGACCAACATCGCGTTAGAGAGCGTGTCTTGAAAGAGGCTATTCCACTGTGAGGGACATACCTGAGCAATATAAGGAGGCGCGATCTTACGATATGAGCGTAAGATCGCGCCTCTGTTATCCGGGGGTGACCGATGGGGCTTGAACCCACAACCGCTGGAGCCACAATCCAGAGCTCTGCCGATTGAGCTACGGTCACCACAACGTTCGTTGCAACACCAGTATAGCGAGTGCCTTGCGAATTGTCAATAGCCATTTCGGCACAATTTGTCTGTGCAGGCAACATGTCATGCTGAGCGCGCCGCCCACCTGGAAGGCCCTTCGAGGGCGAGAGTGCCAGCCGGTCATGCCCGGTGCGCGCGAAGCATCTCAGGCTACCCGGTTGATAGGGCTCACCAGAGATGCTTCCCCTTCGCTCCACTCAGGGCTAAAGGCTCTTTTCCGCTCAGCATGACATGGACAGGAGAGTTGATGTTTTGCCTGCACGTTACTTCTCGCCAATAGCCCCACGTAAAAGCATGGACAGGTCGGAGAGGTCGCTGTCGAAGCGGCGGGCGGCGATGTGGCGGTCGGGGCGCATGAGGTAGAGGGTGCGCGGGCCGGGGTTGTAGGCGGTTGCAGCTTTGCCCTGTTGGTCGAGTAGAACGGTGAGACCGTCCGGTATGGGCATAGTGGGCGGTTGAGAGGTGATGAGGTAAAGGGAGATAGGGAGATCAGGCAGATTCGGGCGAATTTTGTCAAGCAGACTCAGGCCAGTATCGGGATCAGTACAGAAGTAGAGGACGACGAAGCTGTGGCCGAAGAGGTCGAGCAGGTGAACGGGGGAGCCGGTTTGCGCGTCGGTCAGGATGACGACGGGGGCGAGGGAACCGGCGAGGGGACCGGTGCTGTAGCGTTTGAAGACCGGCTGGATAGCAGGCGAAAGTCTGGGACGCTTGCCGGGGCGCAGCAGAGGATCTTCGGCGATGATGGGAGAGCCACGATAGGTGAAGGGGTTGGACATGTGACCGGCGTTGACGTAGCGGCGCATGAACTTGAAGGGCAGGCTGAGGCGCAGGATGGCGTCACGTTTCCAGCGCGCCGGGCCGGGATTGGGAACGAGGAAGCGCATGGTCTCATCGGTGAGACGCAGGTTTTCGAGGGCAGCGGCGTGACGCTCGTCGTGATAGGTATCGAGCAAGGCTACAGGCGCGAGACCGGCGCGGACGAGGGCCAGTTTCCAGACGAGGTTCCAGGCATCCTGAATGCCGCTGTTGAGACCGCGCCCGCCGAACGGGGACATGAGGTGGGCAGAGTCTCCCAGGAAGAAGACGCGCCCGTGCTTGAAGCGTTCGAGCGCGCGTTGCTGATAGGAGTAGATGCTCATCCAGACGATCTCGTAGGGACGTTCGCCAACGGTGGCGACGATGCGGCGGCGTAGCGACTCCGGCTGTTTCGCGGCAGCAAGGTCTTCACCGGGCGGAAGCTGGTAGTCGATGCGGTAGATGCTGCCGGGCTGCGGGTGCAGCAGGGCAGTGCGACCGGGATTGAAAGGCGGGTCGAACCAGAACCAGCGTTCGCGCGGCGTTTCCAGTTGCATGCGCACGTCGAGGATGAGGAAATGATGGTCGCGCGACTCCCCTGGGAAGTTGAGGTTGAGCAGGCGACGCATGGTGCTGCGCGGGCCATCAGCAGCCAGCACGTAAGGGGCTTCCACGTATTTCACGCCATCAGGAGTCGTGACCTCGACGCGCACGCACTGCTCATCCTGCGAGATGCCGGTTACTTTGTGCCGCCAGTAGACCTGGCAGCAATCGAGCGTTTTGAGTGCGTCGTATTGCAGGTGTTCCAGCAGGTTCTGGGGCATGTTGACGAAGCGTGGGTAGCGGTCTTCCGGCTGTGGGGGGGTGGAGAAGGTTTTGTAGAGTTCAATGCGACGAAAGAAAACGCGACCGCCGACAAGCGTCATGCCCTTTTCCGCCATCTGCTGCCCCACAACGCTCCACGTACCAAGAATTTCCAGCGCGTGCCGCTCCATGAAGATGGCGCGCGAACCTTCCACCGCCGGGCCATCCCCATCATCAAACACAATGCAGGGAATACCATAATGGGCCAGCCCCAGCGCCGCACTCATGCCGACAGGGCCGGCGCCCACGATGATGATGGGGTCTTGCCATGCTGAACAGGGATTCAGTTGTTCCAACGTGTATTCGGCCATGCTGCTCACCTGATCTCATGTCTCTTTTCCCTGCGCTTTGAGCGCGGCGATAATTTCCGGGTGTGGCTGCCAGCGGCCTTCGCTATAGATTTGCTCATCCCAGGGAAAGATGACCAGTTCGTCGCTGACGAGCGCGCAGAAATCAGGCGGCGGGCTAGCCCAGCTATGACTGACGAGCGTCGCCGTCACGACTCGCGCCGCGCCCTGCGCCCGCGCGCTTTCGGCAACCAGCGCGAGCGTTTCTCCGGTATCTGCTATCTCATCGACGACGGCAACGACCTTGCCCGCAACCTCCGGCGAGACGGGGACTTTCCAGACGGGAGAGGCGTAACGCACCTCGTCGTTGATGCGGCGGGTGACGCGCACAGGATACATTTCGCGGCGCAGGTTGCAGGCAACGGTAGTAGCCGGAATCAGCCCCGCGCGTGCGATACCGACGATAACTTCAACGCCAGCTTGCTCCAGTTGCTCCGCCAGCATGGCAGAAAGACACGCAAACTCCTCCCATGAGATGTTCCTGACTCCCTGCCGCTGTGCGTAATCGTAGCTTTTCATGCTCGCTCTCCTTATGTCTGCATATTAAGGCTATATGAAATCAGGAGACGAGGGATTGCCAGAGGGCGGCGTCGCGGCTCTCCGTCCAGATGCGCGGGCGCGTGCCGCTGAGTTCGTCGTACATGCGCTGCACGTTGAAGGGCAGGCAGTGCTTGAAGATGGCCCACTCGCCAAAACGCGGGGTGAGCGCGCGTTCGGCTGCAGCATACGCCTCGGCAATACTGGCTTCGTTACGGACAGCCTCACGTACAGTGTCGCGCAGGATGGTGAGATATGCCTGCGTCTCATCGATGGCGCGGCCAACATCCGCTCCCTGCACGGCGGGGCCGCGACCGGGGACAACACTGCGCGCACCCAGTCCGCGCACGTTTTGCAGCGTGCCAACCCAGTCCTGAATGAAAGCATCGCCACAGTAAGGCGCGGCGCTGGCCTCCACGAGGTCTCCGGCAAAGAGGATGCGTTCTGCTGGTAGCCAGACCGCCGTAT
Organism: Chloroflexota bacterium; assembly: GCA_902810755.1. The sequence goes on along the minus strand of CADDYT010000128.1, from coordinate 15,771 downwards.
CGCCTTCGGTATGGGCGCGACCGAGCCAGAGCAACTGCACTTCGCGCCCACCCAGATCGAGAGTCAGCGCGTCCTCGAACCAGATATCGGGGTAGGTAAGGCCGGGGACGGATTGGATGTCCAGAAAGAGCCGGGGAAAGCGGCGCGCCTCCGACTCAAAATCTTGCTGGCCGCGCTCAAGAATGAGGTCGCGGGTGCCGCGATGGGCGATAATATGTTCGGCCCCGATGCCGGACGCGCCCAGCACGCGCACGGCGTGATAGTGGGTCAGCACGAGATAGCGAATGGGTTTATCGGTCACCTGGCGAATAGCAGCGACAGTCTCGCGAGCCAGTGTGGGTGTCGCCCGTGCATCGATGACAAGAACGCCGCGCTCACCCACAATGAAACCGGTATTGGGATCGCCACCGGTTGTGAGCGCGTAGACACCGTCTGCCAGGGGAACAACGGTCGCGGGTTCCGGTGCGGAGACGGGCGCGTTCGGATTTTCCAGGCCAGAATCAGCCATAGCTCAACCCCTCTTCTCTTTCATTCCCCTCAACGCCGGTAGAAGAGGAAACAGCTTCTGGCCGCCCCTTCCACCCCGCTGAGGAAAGCGCACAAAACGAAGCCGAAAATAAGGATTGCGTGAGCAACCGCATCTGTAGACAGTGTATGCAGGCGCTATGAGCATTGTCAAGGTTTGATAGATCATTCGCTCCACTCAGGATAATACGCCCGGGCGAAAATATTCGCAGAAACGAGGATCGTTTCTGTCCTTGTTACAGGCTATACTTAGCACAGAAGAACAGTCAAGTACAAAAAGGAGAATGGGAACAATGACCGACATGCAAATGAAACTCGAACTGGTCGCGGTACCTGTCACCGATGTTGACCGCGCAAAGGCTTTTTATACGGAGAAGATCGGCTTTCACGCTGACTATGATGTGACGGTTAGAGAAGGTCTGCGTTTCGTGCAGTTGACCCCTCCCGGTTCGGCCTGCTCCATCGCTATCGGGCTTGGCATTACCGATATGCAACCAGGCTCGCAAAAAGGGCTGCAAATGGTGGTCCCGGATGTCAGGGCTATCCGCGAGGAACTGGCCAGACGAGGCGTTGACATCAGTGAGATCGATGTGCAAGATTGGGGCCATTTTGCCTATTTCAGCGATCCTGATGGCAATAGCTGGTCCTTGCAGCAACTCCCCAGGCGTGGCTAGCCTCCGGCTACAGGAAGGCTCTCTCATTGTGAGGGAGCCTTCTCTGATTTTCAGCAACACTGGCGTCTAGCTGACATGCCCTTGACAACCTCCCAGGCCTGCAATACACTTTCCGGGGAACGAAAAAGTAGGTAATTATCCTGTCCGGCGAGGATGAAGATGACACAGAGCATTCCAGAAGAAAAGCGTAATAGCGAGTACGATACTCATGAGGAGCATGATTTCTCCCATCTGCCAGAGTTGCCCCCTGGCGTGTATATTCCCGCGCCAGCTAAGACGCCGCGTAGAGTGACACGCTGGCCGGACGCCATCGATGTTATCTTTGAGAAAGACCCGGCCTGCCGCAATATTTTTGAGGCACTGCTCTACCAGGGGTTGTGGGCGATTTTCTATCACCGCATTGCCCACGCGCTCTACCGGGCGCATATCCCCTTTATCCCGCGCCTGATCTCGCAATTTGCGCGTTTCATCACCGGCGGCATCGAAATTCATCCGGGAGCGCAGATCGGCAAACGCTTTTTCATCGATCACGGGGCCGGAGTCGTGATCGGGGAGACGACAGTGATTGGCAATAATGTGATGCTCTATCACCAGGTGACGCTGGGTGCGACTGGCTGGTGGCGGCGTGGGCCGGGCCGCAAGCAGAAGCGACACCCCACCATTGAGGATGATGTCACCATCGGCGTCGGCGCGGCCATTCTCGGCCCCATCACCATCGGCAGGGGCAGCAAGATCGGGGCGATGGCGCTGGTGCTGGAATCGGTGCCGCCAAACTCGGTGGTGGCCTCCAAGCCCGCCGAATTGCTGGTCAGAGGCGGCGAGCCATTGAAGCAGCACCAGGAACTGACTCAGGGCTGGAATGGCGAGCAGCCCTGGGAGATGGATTATCAGATTTGAGAGGATTTTCAGCATGACCGGTCGTGAGGGAGAACAACCTGGCAATTATCTCCTCGTTCGCCGACTGGGAAGTGGTGGCTTTGCCGAGGTCTAACTGGGCGAACATGGTATGTGCAGGTCTGGGACGCAGCGACGGGAAACCGCGACCTGATCTATCACGGGCATAGCGCGCGTGTGTTGATCCTCGCCTGGTCACCCGACGCCAGATATATCCGCCTCAGCAGGCGCTGACAGAACGGTACAGGTCTGGAACGTTGCTTCCGGCAAACGTCTCTCCACCTATCATGGGCATACAGGCCTATCAAACGTGGTAGCTGCTGTCGCCTGGTCTCCCGATAACGTATCGCTTCCGGCGGCACCGACAGGACGGTACAACTCTGGGAGGCTACTACCGCAAAACACATCTACACCTGTAAGAAGCATACTGACACCGTCTTCGCGCTGGCATGGTCACCTGTTGCACCTCACATAGCCTCCGGCAGCGCCGATGATACGGTGCGCATCTGGCAAACCGCCTGAGCAGGCAGGTAACGAATGACCGGCCATCACTCGCTTGCATGCTGGCAACCAGAGAACTACGAGGTAAGCTGGACATCTCCACAGGCAATGGGATCAAAGCCCGTTTGCGCGGACAGGTTCGTACTCTGGTGAACATTGATATACCAGCCACTGGCGGCAATCGTTTTGACATTCGGAATGGTCGTTGTCTCAGATGCATTGCCGGAGGAATCCGCTTTGACGACGTCGAGCGGGTAGACAACGGCGCCCTGGCTCTGGCAACTGCCCGCATGGATATGGGCGGCGTGCGTGCTATCCGGCTGCAGACCACTGAGTACGAGCGTGACCGTCAGAATGTTATGGGCCAGTTGTAAATGCGCCGAGCCATGCGCGCTCTCGCTATCTCCCGAACCTTGCGCCGAGATCAACGGGGTCGTGATCTGTTCCAGGCTCGTCGTCGTGGGGGCCGGGTTGGAGATATCACCGCAGACAATGGGCAGAAACTGGTCCGCCGGAGAAAGCCCCGGCCCATTATGCACGTTCACATACCAGCCAGAGGCAGGAATGCCATTTTTGACATTCTTGATCTGCGTCGTCACAGAGGCCACCCCGTGCGCATCGGCTACTACATTGTTGAGCGTATAAACGATTGGCCCCTGCTTGCTGCAACTCCCGCTCTGAAGCCGGGTCGGATGTGTGCTACTGGGAGCCAGACCGTAAAGGTGTACATTGACGTTCAGGGTCTGATTGCCCGGCGTCCATGTGAGCAAAGCAGACCCCTGCGGCATATGTTTCAAGACGGCGCTGGCCGTCAGGTTTGTGACTGCCGTTGGTTGATTGGCGGTGGGCGGGTGTTCGCCACTACCGCAACCCACCAGCAGCAGCGCCATAATCGCTCCCACAGCCAGGAAACGGCTGAACAGGCAATTCAGGCTATAACACTTCATAGAAAACGCACCTTTCTTCCTACACGCCATCCCTTCCCCTCACGTGGTTTCCATCAGGACGTGAAGGTGTACTTCACCACCCGCCAGGTTTTTCCGCCGTCGGTCGTCTGCCAGAGGAACGGCGAACTGTTACTGGCGCCACTGATGGCATAGCCAATCTGATTTGTCACGAAATCCAGGTGCGCCACTCCCTTCATGCTCACATTGGGATGCAGTTGTGTCCAGCTATGGCCGCCATCCTGCGTGGTGTAGAGGTTGACATCATCGGTCGCCCATCCCTGGTGGGGGTCGATAAAGCTCCTGATGACTGTAGAGAGGGGCAGCGGCGAAGTGCTGTTCCAGGTGGCGCCGCCATCGGTTGTCTGGTAGAAATCTGCCGTACTCGTCCCAGCGGGGGAGAGAAACAACACTGGCAGAATACCATCGCTGGACGAGAAGAAACGCGGGGGTAACGTCGTAATCTGCGCGCCTTTCGTGTTTGTCGGCAGGCTCAATGATTGCGACTGCCACGTTGACCCTCCGTCGTGTGTCATATAGAGCCAGACGGTATCAGACTTCGGAATCGTTCCCGTGACCCAGCCCGTTGTATCATTTACAAAGGATATGCCCTGCTTGTCGCCGTTATAGGGCAGAACATTGGTGGCGTTGACAGGGTTGCCGGGCCGGGCAGTCGAGACTGCGCGCCACGTAGCTCCACCGTCTGTTGTCCGATAGATCGTCACTGCTTCCGCACCATTCTGCACCGCCGTCGGCGAGAGGAGCCAGCCATGCTGCAGGTCGACAAAAAAGAGCTGGCCGGGAGAAATCGTCCCCGGATTGACGCCGAACGACGAGGGTGTCCAGCTCTTGCCCTCATTGACGGTGGAATAGACGTGGATGATATTGTTCACAGGCGGCAGGGCCACCCAGGCCAGATTCGTCGAAAAGAAATCAGCGGTCGCATCAGGGGACATCGTGATCTGCGGCGGCGTGACATCCTTCCAGGTCTTGCCGCCATCCGTCGTGAACAACACAGCCTTCGGCGATAAGGCCCAGCCATTGCTCGGACTGAACATACGAATCATTGACAGAGGCTGAATCGTACCGGCAATGGGCGGCGGCGTTTTCGACGGATTTGACCCCGCATTGGGATTTGGCCCGCTCGATTGCGAACAGCCAGTCACGAAAAGCAGTACCAGAACAAGAAACAGCCCTGTCAAAACGCTTTTCTTGCTGCTTAACAGCACACGAAGAGATTCCTGCAATTCCTCACCCTCCTCAAAACATCTCACTACCTGATCAGCTGGTCATAAGCCCTTATTCATTGTTCCTTTACCACTGAACACGATTCTCTCTCTTTTTGAGAATACCAGAGAACTATTTCTGCTGAGCTACATCACGAGAAAAATATGACAGGAATCAGCAAGCTGTCTCTGCTTACAGAGAAAGCAATCCACAGGAGTGTAACCCGCCAGCGTAGTGATAGATGAATCTCTTAAGCCCGGTGAAGGACAACATTGACGCTTGAGCGCCGAGGAAGGATAGTTCACCGGGCAGGCATAGGAGGAGAGACAGGAGAGTAAGTTGTGGGAAAACGCGCCCCGATGCGCCTCAGTGAGGCCGAACGAACCCGCGTGCGGGACTTTTTACGACGGGGCAACGCCAGTACGCGCGCGCTGAAGCGAGCAGAAGCGTTGCTGAAAAGCGATGAAGGGTGGAATGATGCGCATATTGCCAGCGAGCTGGCCATCACAGAGCAAACTGTGCGCAACATCCGCAAGCGATTTTACAACGGCGGTGTTGAAGCGGTTCTCACCGATAGGTCACCACAGCACCGCCGCCGCCGCCGCGGACTACTCAGTGACGAACAGGCAGCCCGGCTGATCGCCATGAGCAGAAGCGAAGTCCCGGACGGTCATGACCACTGGAGTGTGCGCATGCTCGCCGACAAAGCCGTCGAGCTAGGATATGCGGAGCATCTTTCACGAGAGACGGTACGTGTGCTACTCAAAAAACATGCTGAGCAGCACATCGGCCATACAAACAGCAATGTATCTTGAACTGTAATAAGCAGCAAGCAGGTCACTCGCAAGGGGGGGCCTGCTTGCTGTTGGCCGCACAAAGCAATTATGCGGCCAGCGCCTCCACCTCCAGTCGGCGGACCAGGAAGTGATGGTAGCCATCACCTTCGGCGTCGCGCAAAATGCGGAATGAGGCCTCTTGCAGCCAGCGTTTGACCTGTTCGATGCCTGGATAGTAGTGGTAGCCCTCCAGCGCAAACTCCCCCTCCACAACAGGCATACCCATCTCTTTCGCCTTCAGATAAGCTTCCCGTACCTCTTGCTCATATTCCGGCGTTTCGTAAATCTCGACGGTAAAGTACAGGTGGCCGCCGATTTTCAGGGCTTTGTAGAAGTTGCGCAGTACCAGAGGCCAGTCTTCGGGGAAGACAAACTCCATTGCATCCATGCAGATGATGCCGTCAAACGCATCGACGTAAGGCAATTCCTGCATGCCGATTTTTTCGATCGGCACCTGCGGAAATTTCCTGTGCGCCTGCAACAGCATCTGCCGCGACTGATCGACGCCGCGCACGGAGCGCCCGCTTTCCAGGATCATCCCCCAGTATTTACCGGTGCCGCAGGCTACGTCAAGAATGGTGCAATCGGGCGGGCACAGCCCCAGAAACTGTGTCATGAACTCGCGGTGAGAGGGATTGATATGGCCCCAGCCCTCATCATAGTTGTGCGCGAAAAGCGTATCCATACGCACCTCCGCCAGCCGCCGCTTCTCACGCACCCAGGTCGCTCTATCCATCATATCCTCCTGAATTACTGATGATATTTCTGCTCGCCCGCGCGAACAGGGACGCGCATCCGGTTTTCCATGGGAGCAAGCGGGCAGAACCAGCGACTATTATAGGCGCAGGAAGGATTGTAAGCGTAATTGAAATCAAGGACCATGCGCGTGGGGCTGCTAGCGGCGTCACGCACAGGTAAGAAATCGCTGCCCTTGATGGTATCGAAGAGGTAGCGACCTCCACCATAGCTTTCCACAGGGCAGGTTGCATCGCGAAATGGCAGGAAAAGGCCACCGCCATAGATATCGAGCCAGTAGAGCGAAAGCGAGACCTCCTGCCCCTCAACAACGAACCGCAGGCGACCCACCGTTGTCATGTTCATGCTCTCTTCCGCGTTCATGGCAATGGACTGCCGCACTGGTTCCACGTTTGTATCCACCTCAACCGTAAAGACCATCGCCGGATTGTACGGGAAGTAGCGCAGGCCCTGGAAATGCCGTCGCTGCTCCTCATCCAGCGCGGACTGTGGGTGATGTGCAAACAGGGCATTCCGGGTTTCACGAAAACGCTGCCAGATCACCTCTGTATCTTCACCGGCCAGATAGGCCCGATTGCGCTCCCGATACATGGCAGCAACGCGACAACGATAATCATACAGCTCGAAATATTCAGACATGACAGTGACCTCAAAAAACTGGCGAGTTGACTCATTACAAAGTTGAGATTCGGTCATGGATAATAGTATCATACAGGGGAAGTCTCCGGTACAAACTCTAGACAACAAACGGGGAACATTGCAATGAGTATACAGCGATTTACGTATGGGCCTGATACGCAGCACTTTGCAGAGCTACACCTGCCAGCCGGTGAGGGGCCATTTCCAACGGCCATTCTGATTCATGGCGGCTTCTGGCGCGTACCATACGATTACAGGTTGATGGATGGGCTGGCACGAGACCTGGCGGCGCGGGGAATTGCGGCATGGAACATCGAGTATCGGCGTGTGGGCGATGCTGGCGGCGGCTGGCCCAACACCCTGCTCGATGTCGCGCACGCCGCCGCTTTTCTGCGCACGCTGCCACAGATCGATCAGCAGCGCGTTGTTGCCATCGGGCATTCGGCAGGGGGCCATCTGGCGCTGTGGCTGGCCGCCTATGCCCGCCTCGCCGGGCGGCATCTGCCAGAAGTGTCGTTTGATGTGCCAGCTACGCCGCTGATAGGGGTCATCAGCCAGGCGGGCGTCAATGATTTGCACATGAGCTGGCGGCTCAATCTGGGTGGGGGAGCAGCCTCGGAACTGCTCGGCGGCGGCTTCGACAGGGTGCCGCACCGCTACGCCGCCGCCTCTCCCGCCGCGCTGCTGCCTCTCAACGTGTCGCAGGTGATGATTCATGGCACCGCCGATGATCGCGTCCCCTTCGCGGTGAGCGAGGCATATACGCAGGCAGCGCAGGCAGCAGGCGATCAGGTCACGCTCATCACCCTTCCGGGCGTCGATCATTTTGCGCTCATCGATCCCACTTCAGAGGCATGGGCTAAAACGGTCGAGGCATTGCAGCAGTTGCTGAAGATGGGCTGATACGCTCCACGTGCCAGAAATGAATAGTATTTAGATAATCACAGGAGAGTATTGCTCACCGTTCTGCTTGCAGCACATGCATAACATATGTAATGTACAGGAAGGAGACGTCAATCAACACGCCTGTGCCTGTACAAACAGGTGCTATTGTGCATTTTTCACGGTAAACAGGGTAGAAAGGAAGGGAGTTTACGATGGCACATGTTCCAATGGGCGATGTTCAGGAACTCTGGAATGACACCCCCGCTCACAGCTGGTCCGCGCTCCATAAGACACTGGAACAGCATCTGGGGAAAGCTGAGGGTATCGACAATGCTCTGGTACAGTACATGCTCAAGTGGTCACAGGAAGAGGCGCATTCACATGCGAAATACCCTGACAATCCCCAGGAGTTTTACGATATGGTGAACAAGTACGTCAAATCGCTGCCCTGAAAGGGAACAGCCAGGATTCTCACGATAAGAAAGGATTTTGCCTGTGGCACACGTTCCAATGGGGGATATCCAGGAACTCTGGAACCAGACTCCCACACACAGCTGGTCTGCGCTTCACAAGACATTGCAGCAGCATAAAGGGAAAGCTCAGGGCATCAGCGATACGCTGGTAGACTACATGTTGCAGTATACGCAGCAACTGGAGAATTCGAACCAGAAATATCCTGACAATCCTCAGCAGCTTTACGACATCATGAACCAGTATGTCGAAAAGCGTCCCTGACAGGGTACAGTTCTCGGTCAGCATTGCCGAACATGACATGCTGAGCGGAAAAGAGCCTTTAGCCCTTTGCTCCCGCTCAGGGCTAAAGGCTCTTTTCCGCTCAGCATGACACGGCTCAGGACGCTTCTCATGGCATACCTGGGGCGAGGGTATTATTTCGCGGGTTGGGCAAAGAGACCGGTCTGGGAGACGTAGACATTGTAGGTTTTGCCGTCGGCGAACAGGAAAACGGCGTTGCCGTAGGCGGCCTGGATGAAGGGCGAGGTCCATGCCTGCTCCTGTACGGTCTTGAAAAACTGGTCATCGCCGCCATTAAGGACAATGACGGTATGCGTTGCATGGCGTTCAAGGTTGGGATCGTCGTAACGGCCTTCCAGGCGCGTCAGTTTATAGCCCGAATGCAGGCCGAGGATGTTGAGCCAGGAAGGAAACTTGATGATATCGCCCTGCAACATCCATTCATCGCCGGCCACGAGATAGGTGTTGTCCGAGGTCTGCTGCCCATCCTTATTGTAGAGGACAAGTTCTACAAACATTTCGTGCTGCGCGTTGGCGACAGAGGTTGCGCGTACCTGAGCGACGCGAATATCGCTCGTCAGGCCCAGGTAGGTCTGCATGAGCGTGGCGAGCCAGAGCAGGCAGAGGGCAACCACCAGCAGCACAAGGCCGAGAACGCCCCGCGCCCACCTGAAACGCGGGCGACGGCGATATCTCTCCACCTTTCGCCGGTATTCTTCTCTCCCCTCACCTTCCTCGCGCTCTTCCCGCTCATAGTCGTGATGAAACAGGCGCAGCAGCGAAGTCAGCGACGAGATGAGCAGGATCAGGCCAATGAGGCCAATGATGAGCAAGACGATCTGCGGCGCCCCGATAACAACCGGTATATTCATGCTCTTTGCCCTGCCTTTCGCATTTCCTCGCATGGCGTGCTTCGCTTCACTCAGCATGCCATTTTCGAGCCAGTCTCTCACAGCATCGCCTGATGAGGGGATTATACCCCGCACAAGCCCCTCAGTATGTACACGAATGATTCAAGGAAGCGGTTTTGCTGCCGATAGAAGATAGCAAAAAGCGAGGGAGAGTATGGTGAGCAAGACTGAGGAGATGGCACAGACGACGGCGCAGCCACTGGCTTCTGCGAATGAGCGCGAGACGGAAAAGATCCGCTATACGGTGGGAGTGATGGCGTACAACGAAGAGGCGAACATCAAACGTTCGCTGCTGGCGCTGCTGGCGCAGAAAAGCGAGCGGACGTGGCTGGAAGAGATCATTGTGGTAGCAAGCGGATGCACCGATCGCACGGTTGACGTGGTACGGGAGATGATGGAGGCTGATGCGCGTATCCGCCTGCTTGTCCAGCGCAGGCGCGAGGGCAAAGCCTCGGCCATTAACCTGTTTCTGCAACACGCCCGCAACGCCGTTGTGGTGATGACGGGCGCCGATATCATTCCCGAAAGAGATGCGCTGGAACGGCTATGCGCGCATTTCAGCGATGCGACGGTGGGCATGGTGGGCGCGCATCCCGTACCGGTCAACGACCAGCATACCTTCATCGGCCACGCCGTTCACCTGCTATGGAATTTGCACGATCGCATGGCGCAGCGCGACCCCAAGCTGGGCGAGGTTGTAGGCTTTCGCAACGTCATTGCCGCCATCCCCGTCGATACCGCCGTTGATGAAATCTCTATCCAGTCGCTGATCGCCAGACGCGGTCTGCGACTGGTCTATGAGACGCGGGCCATCGTCTACAACAAGGGGCCGATGACTGTGCGCGACTTTCTCAAGCAGCGCCGACGCATCTATGCCGGACATCTGCTGGTGCGCAGGGAACAGGATTACGCTGCATCGACCATGTCCGTGCTGTCCATCCTGCAAGCCCTGCTGGCAAACGCAGACACCACGCTCGGCACGCCACGCGAAGCCATCTGGACATGCGGGGCTATCGCGCTGGAAGGCCTCGCCCGCCTGCAAGGTCACATCGATGTCCTGCGCAAGCGCCCGCATCATATCTGGCAGACGGTTTCCTCAACCAAGCAACTGGAAGACGAGCAGCGTAAACTGCGGCGCATCTGCAACACGCAGAGTGTCATCGTCTTTCAAATCAACCGGCAGGCAGGCGACGGAAACGAGATGGAAAAGCGCGGCACGCTACGGCTGCTGCGCAAGCTGCTGCCAGTGCTACGCCGCTACGTGCGCAAAGACGATCACCTGAGCATTAATGGTCACAATACGCTGGTGGCCCTGCTCAATGCCGATCAGGACGGGGCGCAACTGATCGCTCTGCGTCTCAAACGGGTAATAGAGAATCAGCCGGTAACGACCGCTCGCAACCAGCATCTCCGCCTGAAAGTGAGCTTTCACGCAGTTTCGTTCGGTGAGTAAGGCGCGTCTTGCTCGTTCTGCGCGACGAGGGCGTCGATGGCCGCGACGGTACGCGCCAGTTCTTCGACGAGCGGGTTGCTTCCGGCCTCACGGTAGGCATCGACAAGGGCGTGGTAGTACCAGAGCGTCCCCTGTTTGCCGCCGACGAATCGCTTCCAGAGGTCGTCGCCGAGAAGGCGGTAATCGGCAAGGATAGAGCGGGCATTGTGCAGTTTATCGGCGGCGGAGACGAGACGCACGGATTCCGATGCGTGGCGCACCTCGGCGATATAGGTCTCTTTGCGCTCTCTCCACGGCGGTTTGGGGATGACCTCAGCATCGGTGCAGCCGTCGACAATGGCAACGACAGTATTGCCGAAACGGCGGCGTATCTCCTCGCGGGCAAACACGCCTCCCTGGTCTTCAATGGCATCGTGCAGCAGAGCAGCGATAGCCTCGTCCTCGTTGCCTCCGTATTCCAGCACCAGGCTGGCAACCGCCAGCAGGTGCGCGATATACGGAATCGACGTTCCTTTGCGCTTCTGCTGCGCGTGCAGTTGCGCGGCAAAAACTAACGCCTCTTCAAAACGCGGCGTAAGAATCATACCTATCTTCTCCCATGCGTGATGTATTCGTGCATAACTGCCGCCCCGCATTATAGCATACTCTCCAGCAAATGAATGCGGGTGATATAATATTGACAGATAGCGGGAAGGCTGCGGGTATACAGGGGTAAGAAATTTATGGCAACCTATACAACAAAGATCGGACATGCGCATTTGAAAGTGCGCGATCTGGACAGAGCGATAGAGTTCTACACACGCTTCCTGGGCATGCATCTGACGGAGCGCGTGGGCAACCACTATGCATTTCTGACGAGCGGGCCGCTGCATCACGAGATCGCCTTGCAGCGCGTGGGGCCGAACGCGCCGCGACCACCGGCGCACGGCACAGGCCTGTATCATGTGGCTTTTGAGGTACCGGATCGCCGCTCGTTCGCGCAGGCATATCAGGCGCTCAAAGAGGCAGACATCTCCGTCTCCCCCGTCGACCACTTCATCAGCTGGGCCATGTACTTCGATGACCCCGATGGCAACGGGCTGGAAATCTACGCCGATTCCCGCACCCTGCCAGAGGGTCGCCCACTCTGGCACGGCGAAAACGCGCCATTATCCGAAGAGACCATTCTGGCAGAATTAGCATAGGGCGGCCAAGGTTCTTTTTATCATTATTCCTGCTCGCTCTGGTCGGCACAACGCGAAACGCAAAGCGGCCAGATCAGGGGATTTCTCACTCCTGTTGCTACTTTCTGTAACGCCTGCACGTCTACTTTATAGAGACCTTCTTACAGAAGTTGTCTTGCTGAGTCCATACACGATAATTAGCAGCAGAAATACAGGGAGCGTGCCATAATGCAGAAGCCAAAGGCATTTATCTTCGACCTTGATGGCGTCTTAACCGATACTTCCGAATACCACTACCAGGCCTGGAAGCACCTGGCCAACGACCTCGGCCTCCCGTTTACTCATGAGGAAAACGACCGGTACCTGCGCGGTGTCAGTCGGCGGGAATCCCTCATGTATATTATTCGCAATCGCCATTACAGCGAGCCACAGATTCAGGAGATGATGGACCGCAAGAACCGGTATTACAACGAGCTGATTAAGAACATGACGCCCGCAGACCTGGTTCCCGGCGGTCGCCAGCTATTACAGCAGATACGCGACGCAGGTATCAAAATCGCCATTGCATCCGGTAGCAAGAATGCGCGCACCGTGCTGGATCGACTGGATATCATGAGCTATATCGACGCCGTTGCCGATGGGTATGATGTCTCGCGCAGCAAGCCAGAGCCGGACATCTTCATCTTTGCAGCCGGCATGGTGGATTCGCCCACATCGCAGTCAATCGTACTTGAGGACGCCGAAGCGGGAGTCGAGGCGGCAAAAACAGGTGGTATGGGAGCCATTGGCATCGGGCCAGCCGAGCGATTTCAGGGGAAGGCGGATAAAGTCCTACCTACCCTTGCAGATAAAACATTACAGGATCTGTTAAATTAATCCCCCTGAAGCGTTTCCGTAAAGAGAGGGAAAGCGGAAACGCTTCACTATCATCATGTTAAGAAAGGGCGAACAGTGAATCTCTGGCAGGTAACTGAACATGCATTTGATCCCAAAGAACTCCATAGTAAAGAGACAGTTTACAGTATCGGCAATGGCTACTTTGGAACACGCGGCACCTTTGATGAAGGCTATCCGGGAGCAGCGCCCGCTACCCTGATCTATGGCGTCTTTGATACCATCCCCGTCGCGAAAGAGGAACTGGCAAACGCGCCAGACTGGCTGCCCATCAAGCTGTTTGTGAATGGCGAACGCTTCCGGCTGAATGAGGGCAAGATACTGGATTTTCAGCGCACCCTGGATGTGCAAACCGGCGTCCTGAGCCGCACAGTCCACTGGGAAAGCGCCAGCGGCATACGCATCAAGGTCGTGAGCGAGCGTTTCGCCAGCCTGGCCGACGAACATGTCGGGGCCATCCGCTACAGTGTGACAGCGGAATCTGTGCCGCAGACCGGCGACGATGACAACGGGGAACTGGATATCACCCTGTGGGCCTCTATCGATACCGCTGTTGGCAATTACGATGTGATGCATTTCGAGACCGTCGATCAGGGACATGACGGCGAATTGATCTGGCTACACACGCAGACGCGGCATACCCATGTGCAGCTGGTGCAGACTATGAGCTTCACCACCACCATGCCAGATTTCCACAAAGAGGTGCTTGACTCGGATATCGCGCCGAGCATCCGCCTGTATGGCAAACTGGCCGAGGGACAGACTATCACGACGGAGAAGGTGGTGGTGATGTATACCTCGCGTGACGAAGTGGCGGACCCGCAGAGTGCCGCGCTCAACAGCCTGCGCCACATCCTTGAACAGAGTCAGGTCGGCGGGGAACCCGATATCCATTACGCGCTTTCCATCGGCGCGGATACGCAGACCATCGATCAAACACTGGTCTACCCCTACGAGACCTTGCTGGGGCCGAGCAAGGCAGAGTGGCAACGCTACTGGGATGTATCCGATATTGTCATCGAGGGCGATGATACCTCGCAGATCGCCGTGCGCTACAGCATCTACCAGTTGCGCATCAGTTCGTCCCCGCACGACAGTCGCTACAGCATCCCGGCGAAAGGGCTGACGGGCTTCGGCTATCGCGGCCACATCTTCCACGATACCGAAATCTTCATCCTGCCCTTCTTCACCTACGTTCATCCGGCCATTGCGCGCAACCTGCTGCTCTACCGCTATCGCTTGCTGCCGGCCGCGCGGGCAAAGGCGGCGCACAACGGCTACGAGGGCGCGCAATTCCCCTGGGAAAGCACGCTCAGCGGCGAGGAGACGACGCCGGGCGCGATTGTCCACCCTGAAACGGGTGAGATCATCCCCGTCTTGAACGGCCAGCTTGAACTGCATATCAGCGCCAGTGTGGCCTACGCAACCTGGAATTACTGGCGCGTGACGGGCGATAACGACTTCATGCTCCACTACGGGGCCGAGTTGATTATCAGTACCGCGCAGTTCTGGGCCAGCCGCGCCGAATATCACCCGGCGCACGATGATTACGAGATCAACAACGTCATCGGCCCCGACGAGTGGCACGAGCATGTCAACAATAACGCCTTCACCAACTACATGGCGCGCTGGAACATCGAAACCGGCATTGATACGCTGCAATGGCTGGAAAGCACCGACGCCGCCAAAGCCGAAGAACTCATCCAGCAACTTGGCCTGACACCACAGAAGTTGGATCACTGGCGCGAGGTGGTGGCGAAGCTGCGTATCCCTGAGAACAAAGAGACGGGTCTGATCGAGCAGTTTGACGGCTTCTTCAAGCTCGAACGCCTCGACCAGGAACGCTACAAGAATCGCCACGACTCTTACCAGGGCCTCTTCGGCGTAAAAGCTGTGCAGCAGTACCAGATCATCAAGCAGGCCGATGTTTTGATGCTGATCATCATTATGCGCGAGCAGTTCGATCTGCGCACAAAGCTCGTCAACTGGAATTATTACTATCCCATCACCGACCATCTCTACGGCTCGTCGCTCACTCCCGCATTGCACACCATCCTGGCCTGCGAACTGGGCCTGACGCAGCACGCCTACGACCTCTTCCTCAAGGGCGCGCTGGTTGATCTGGAGAACCTGCGCCTGAACACAGCAGAGGGCATCCACCTGGCCTCCTGTGGCGCCGTCTGGCAGGCCGTCGTCTTCGGCTTCGCCGGTCTGCAACTGAGCGAAGAGGGTCACACTACGCGCCCGGTCTGGCCCGACGGCTGGACGCGCATCGCCTTCAAATTCTTCCACAGGGGCCAGCTTGTCTCCATCGACCTGCAAAAACCCAGAGAAAAGGGAAAGTAGTCACAATCGTCCCAGGCCACGAGCAAGAGCTGGCCCTACTATTCCACAACCCGCCCGTCTGCGATAGTGCAAGGATGGGAAGAGGGCATTTATAGTAGGGCCAGCTCTTGCTCGTGGCCTGTGCAGGCAACCTGCGACCAGATGCACAAGACGGCCTCCAGCGCGGTTCAGCGGCATGGAGCTACCCTGGCAAGGGCCGGGGCGAGCCTTGCCGCTCCATCCTTACCAACATCGCTTTAAAAACTTTCAGTTTCCAAACCACCTTCAGCCACGCAGGTCGGCAGCGCCGGGTCACGGTGCATCTGGGCTGGTTCCAGATCCGCTTCGCCGACTTGCCCCAGCCCATGTGGGCCCTGGTCGCCCGACGCAC
>CADDYT010000127.1 GCA_902810755.1 Chloroflexota bacterium | reverse complement strand
ATGACCCTACTCTACATGCCACGCTCGCTCCGTGAGCAACGACGTAGGGTGGCGACGTATATAGTAGGGCCACCCCTTGCGGGTGGCCTGGAGGGGTAGAGGTTAACACAGAAGAGTATATAGAGGGTGGGGATGGTAATCACATCCTTCCAACGGCTACCTGGAGGGGTAGAGGTTAACACAGAAGAGTATATAGAGGGAACACAGACATGTCTTTTGATATCATGAAGGGGTTGAAAACGACCCTGAAGAATATGGGGAAAAAGCCGACGACGGTGAAGTACCCGGAGCAGGAGCGCGAACTGCCCCCGCGTTTCCGGGGACGGCACGTGCTGCACCGTTATGAGAACGGGCTGGAACGCTGCGTCGGCTGCTACCTGTGCGCGGGCGCCTGTCCCGCCGACGCCATCTACATTGAGGCAGACGAGAACACGGAGGAGCATCGCGTCTCGCCCGGCGAACGCTACGCGAAGGTCTTTGATGTCAACCTGCTGCGCTGCATCTTCTGCGGCTACTGCGAGGCGGCCTGCCCCACAGGCGCGATTACGCTGGAACGCGAATACAAGCTGGCGGCCTACTACCCGGAAGACCTCGTCTACCACAAAGAGCAATTGCTGGAACCGATCGGGCAGGCAACCGTTGGCTCAGCCGCCGTCTGGTTTGAGCAGCCGCCCCCGCCCGATGAGGCCCCGCAGCCCGTACCGCAGGAAAGCGGCGTCTTCGATGGCTCAGAGGCCAGCGCCGCCGCCGTTGGCCTCGGTACTCTGGAGACAGAGCGCGAGGTCTGGATCGTTGACCCGGAGCAGGACGAGGACAGGCGACCGTTCGAGCGCAAAGAGCGAGACGAAGAGAGGGAGGTCGCGCCATGACCCTGACCGTCATTACCTTTTTTGTACTGGCCATCGCCAGCGTCGCCTCGGCTATCGGCGTCATCGCCTTCAAGAACGCCGTTCACAGCGCGCTGAGCCTGATTCTTACGCTACTTTTCATCGCGCTCTTTTACCTGCAACTGGGGGCCATGTTCATTGCCATAGTGCAGATTCTGATCTATGCCGGGGCCATCATGGTCCTCTTTCTGTTCGTCGTCACCATGCTTGCAAGCGAGAGCAGCGATACCGAACTACCGGATCGCATCGGCTGGCAGCGCGGCGTGGCCGCCGTGCTGGGCCTCGTGCTGGTGGGCGCGCTCAGTTACATGCTCTTCACCGGCACCAGCATCGACAGCGCGGCGGTGGCTCACGGCGCGAACAGCTACTCGCATGCGGTCAGCGCCTTTGGCGGCGATACGCAGGCATTCGGCATGGCGCTTTTCCACGGCTTCGCCTTCCCATTCGAGGTGACAAGCCTGCTGATCGTCGTCGCCATCCTGGGCGCGTTAGTGCTGGGCAGAAAGGCGTAGAGGAGGTTTTGTATGCCGCTATCAGCGTATCTGATTGTGAGCGCGCTGCTCTTTACAGTTGGCGTCGTCGGCGTCCTCATCCGGCGCAACCCGCTCATTATCTTCATGTCCATTGAACTGATGTTAAATGCCGTCAATCTCTCGTTCGTGACCTTCTTTCACTTTCTCAATTCGGCGGATGGCCTGATGTTCGTCTTTCTCGTGCTGACGGTTGCCGCCGCCGAGGTGGTGGTGGGCCTGGCTATCATCGTCTCGATCTTCCGCACGCGCCACGATATCGATGTTGACGACATGAATGTGTTACGAGGCTAAATAGTTATGGTCAATCTGAGTATCTGGGTGCTGCTGCTGCCCCTGCTCGGCTTCATCATCCTGGGGCTGATTGGCAGAACGCTGCCGCGCGGCGGCATCTTAACCATTGCCTGGACTGCCGTCGGCGGGGCCTTCCTCTTCGCCCTGCTGAACTTTTTCTCGGTACTCGGCACACCGGCAGCGTCCCGCGTCAATGATACCATCTATTACACCTGGGTTGGTTCCGGTAGCCTGCAAATCCCTTTCGGGCAACTGCTCGATCCGCTTTCGGCTACCATGCTGCTGATTATCACCGGCGTGGGCCTGCTTATCCACATCTATTCCGCCGGCTACATGGAGGGCGACCCCGGTTTCTGGCGCTTCTTCGCCTACATGAACTTTTTCGTCTTCGCTATGGTGCTACTGGTGACTGCCGACAATTTTCTCTTCCTGCTCATCGGCTGGGGGCTGGTCGGCCTGGCCTCGTTCCTGCTCATCGGCTTCTGGTATCAACGCAGAACGGCGGTGGCGGCGGCGCGCAAGGCCCTGGTCATCAACATCATCGGCGACTTCGGCCTGATGCTGGCGATATTTTTGATTTTCATGCAATTCGGCACGCTCAACTACACCGGCGTCTTCGCGCAGCCCATGCCGAACAGCGGCGTGCTGACCGCCATCTGCCTGCTGCTCTTCCTGGCCTGCACAGCCAAATCGGCGCAGTTACCGCTCTACATGTGGCTGCCCGACGCAATGGAAGGCCCCACCCCTGTCAGCGCGCTCATCCACGCCGCCACGATGGTCACGGCTGGCGTCTACCTCGTGGCTCGCGCCAACCCGCTCTTCCAGAACGCGCCCATCGCGCTGGCGGTCGTGGCTGGCATTGGCGGCGTGACCGCGCTCTTCGCCGCCAGCATTGCCATCTTCCAACTTGACATCAAGCGCGTGCTGGCCTACTCGACGATCAGCCAGCTTGGCTACATGTTCCTGGGCGAGGGCGTGCATAACTACAGCGCCGGTATCTTCCACCTGACCACGCATGCCTACTTCAAGGCCCTGCTCTTCCTGGCTGCTGGCGTCGTCATCCACGCGCTCAACGGCCAGCAGGACATGCGCGCCATGGGCGGGCTGCGCCAGAAACTGCCCGTCGCCTTCTGGACATTCCTGATCGCTGCGCTGGCCATCAGCGGTATCCCGCCGCTCTCCGGCTTCTGGAGCAAGGACGACATTCTCAGTTCCGTGCTGGCGCAGGCGACGAGCAGCGGCAATGCCTGGTACTATGTCCTCTGGGGCATCGGCCTGCTGACCGCCGGGCTGACCGCCTTCTACATGTTCCGTCTCGTCTTCGGTATCTTCGCCGGTAATTATCGCGGGGCCAGCGCAGCCATCGTCGCGGAGGAACCGGAGGATGAAGAGGAAGGTCCGGCAGGCCATCACGGCGGCGCGGTCAGCTACAACCACATCTACGAAGCCGGGCCGGTCATGACCGTTCCGCTCATCATCCTGGCCGTTCTCTCGGTCATCGGCGGCCTCATCGGCTCATACGCGATCTTCGGCCTGCCCAACGCTCACCCGTTTGAGAGCTTCCTAGCCACCGTCTTTACCGGCGTCGCTACCCCGCAGGCTTCAATTGGCCTGGCGTGGGTCTCGACCGGGCTGAGTATCGGGCTGGCCCTGCTCGGCATTCTCGGCGCGTGGGCGCTCTACGGCAAGGGCTTCCGCTACAGGGAGAACAAGAATCCGCTCTACCAGTTCGCTTTCCATAAGTATTATGTGGACGAGGCGCTGGAAACGGTGCTGATTCGACCGATTCTCTGGAGCGGACGCGAGTTCTCGCGCTATCTGGAAGGCGATGTGCTTGATGGCGGCAGTCGCGGCATTGGCTGGCTCTTTCGGAGCCTGAGCGGCGCGCTGCGGAGGCTGCAAACTGGCTACGTGCGCAACTACGCCCTCGCCATCCTCGTCGGCGTCGTCCTGATTGTCCTGTACTACGCGATTCATTGAGGAGGGAGAGAGCAATGTTTCCACTTCTGTCGACCATCGTCCTTCTCCCCCTGCTGGGAGCAATCGTCGTCTTACTCTTGCCGGGGAAGCAGCACGGCCTGCTGCGCGGCGTGGCCCTGGGATTCGCCATCCTCGATTTCATCTTTGCCCTGGCGCTGATGCTGCTCTACTCAGAGGCCAACGTCTCCGCCACCGTTCCCATTACGAGCAACGCCGCCAACGGCACGTTCCAGTTTAACGAATTTCTGAGCTGGATTCCCGGCATTGGTATCAACTACAGCCTGGGCGTAGATGGCATCAGCCTGCTGCTCGTCGTCCTCGCCAGCCTGCTGACAGCGGTGTGTATCGCAGCCTCGTACCGCATCGAGCAGAAGGTCAAGAATTACATGGCCTTCATGCTGCTGCTGGAGTGCGGCATTCTGGGCGTTTTCCTCTCTACCAATCTCTTCCTGTTCTACATTTTCTGGGAACTGATGCTCATTCCGGCCTACCTGCTGGTCGGTACGTGGGGCGGAGAGCGACGCATCTATGCCGCTTTCAAGTTCGTCCTCTACACCTCGGTGGGCAGTCTCTTGATGCTGGCGGGCATCATTGCCCTCGGCTACTTCCACCAGCAGGCGGCAGGCGGCGCATACACGCTTGATCTGGCAACGCTGCTGAACGCGAAGCTGAGCAGCACGACGCAGACCTGGCTTTTCCTGGCCTTTGCCGCCGCCTTCGCCGTCAAAACGCCGCTGGTGCCGTTCCATAGCTGGCTGCCGGATGCCTATGCCGAAGCGCCCGCGCCCGTCACCGCTCTGCTGGCCGGGGCCATGTCCAAGACAGGCGCGTATGGCTTCCTGCGCTTCTGCGTGACGCTCTTCCCGGCGGCGGCGCACACGCTGGCCCCGCTCTTCAGCATCCTGGCCGTCATCAGCATCCTCTACTGCGCGCTGCTGGCGCTGGTGCAGAACGATCTCAAGCGGCTGCTCGGTTATTCGAGTATCAGCCATCTCGGTCTGATCGTGCTGGGTATCTTCGCCTTTAACATCCAGGGCATTGAGGGGTCGATCTTACAGATGGTCAATCATGGCATCACCACCGCCGCCCTCTTCCTGATCGTTGGCTTCATCGAGGCGCGCACCAGCACGCGCCGCCTGAGCGACTACGGCGGCCTGGCCCTGCGCATTCCCGTGCTGGCAACGGTGCTGATGATCGCGGTTCTCTCGTCGCTCGGCCTGCCCGGCCTGAACAGCTTCGCCGGTGAGTTCCTGGCCATGCTCGGCATTTTCCAGCACAACATCGTCTACGGCGTGCTGGCAACCGCCGTCATCGTGCCTGCCGCCTGGTACCTCACCCGTTTCTTCCTCGGCCTTATGGAAGGCCCGCAGAAGACGGAGGGGCCGGTAGCCGCGCTCGAACGCAAGGGCACGCTCTTTGACATCAATTTCGGTGAATTCCTGACGATCTTGCCCTTGCTCGCCCTGATATTCTATATTGGAGTGCAACCGGCTCCCTTCACGTTTTTGATGGAGCCGTCCGTTCTTAATACGTTACAGGTAATTGGTACCGCACTTGTACACTGATAATAACTACACCGTCTCACCCCAGGGAGACGACCTGCCCCAGGGCGACCGCAAGGGTCGCCCCTACTATATACGAACGCGGTTCGCAGAGCCGCGCCTGGCAACGTATATAGTAGGGCGACCCTTGCGGGTGGCCTGGGAACGGGCCGACTGGCCGGGGTGCAGGTGACTCAGGTTTCAGTGATTGATACATAAGGAACAATTCTATGACGTTTACGTTTACAGTGAGCGCGGCAGACTGGGTGCGCATTGTGCCAGAGCTGGTGCTGGCAGGCATGGCGCTGCTCATCATGCTCGTCGACCTGCTATTGCCAGCCGCCGGGCCAGACGCGGATGGTAACGCGCCGGGGCTGGGCCGTTTTCTGCCGCTGCCCGCGCTGGCCCTGCTCGGCCTTGTCGGCGCCTTCGCCGCAACCATCGTACTCTTTGTTACGGGCGATGGGCGCAGCGCCTTCAACGGCATGGTCGGCTCCGATGCCGGCTCTCTTTACGCCTACATCATCATCCTGAGCGCGAGCGCGCTGGGCGTGCTGCTCTCGCCCGGCTTCCTCTGGCGGCTGAACGTCACGCATCAGGGCGAATACTACGCCCTCTGGCTGCTCGCTACCGTCGGCATGATGCTGCTCGCGGCTGCCACCAGCTTTCTGGTCGTCTTCCTGGGGCTGGAAATGCTCTCGCTGGCTCTCTACATTCTCAGTGGCTACCTGGCCCGGCGCAGAAGTTCGCAAGAGGCGGGCATGAAATATTTCCTGCTCAGCTCCTTTGCCTCCGCCTTCCTGCTCTACGGCATTGCTATGACCTACGGCGCAACGGGCAGCACGACCTTTTCCGGCATCGCGGCATTTTTAGGGACCTTCTCAAATATCAAAAGTCCCGTTTTTCACTTCCCGACGCTGCTGCTCATTGGTATCGGCCTGCTGACCGTCGGCTTTGCCTTCAAGGTCTCGGCCATCCCGTTCCAGGCGTGGACGCCGGATGTCTACGCCGGCGCGCCCGCGCCCGTCACGGCCTTCATGTCTGTCGGCACCAAAGCCGCCGCGCTGATCGCCTTCGCGCGCGTCTTCGATGTCCTCTTCCAGCCGTTGCAGCCATCGTGGATGCCGGTCATCTGGGCCATTACCATCCTGACCATCGTCGGCGGCAACATACTGGCACTGGTACAGACCAATCTCAAACGGCTGCTGGCCTATTCGAGCATCGCCCATGCCGGCTACCTGCTCATCGGCATCGTCGCCGGCGGCACCATCGGCATCGCCGCCATCCTTTTCTACCTGCTCTGCTATACCTTCCTGAACCTGGGGGCTTTCGGCGTCTCCTCCGTGCTGGAAGCGGCCAATCCACAGGCCAACAATCTGGAAGAGATGCGCGGCCTCTGGTACCGGCAGCCGCTGCTGGCGGGCCTGCTCGCCTTCTTCCTGTTCTCGCTGGCCGGTTTCCCGCCGATGGCCGGGTTCGCCGCCAAATACTACCTGTTCCTCGTCGCGCTGCAAAGCGGCCATCCCGAACTGCTCATCATCGGCGTCCTCGCCAGCGTTCTGGGTATGTACTACTACCTGAAAGTCATCGCCGCCATGTTCATGCAGCGTGAAGCTCCCGCTCCCGCTCCTCAAGCACAACCGGCCCTCGCTACCGCCAACAGCGGCCCCCTTGCGCCCACCCCCTCCAGGGTACCCGCAAGGGGTACCCCTACTCTACACGAACGTGGCTCCAGGAAACTGCCTGGCACAGGAACTGGCGCGCTCGCCAAAGGCGGCACCGCAGTGGCCGTGAAAGCGACAACGGTCAACGCGTCCAGAACGGTCGTCGCCAGCGAAAAAGAGGTGGAGAAGTGGACGATTGCCTGGCCCACCTGGCTCTCGCTTGGCTTCAGCGCCCTCGGCACCATCGCTATGGGTACCATCCTCCCCTTCTGGCTGGTCAATATTGCGCAGTATGCGGCGCAGATGATGTTTTTGTTGAGATAGTGTAGTGGGTCAGGGAAAGGGGGATGCGCGCGCATCCCCCTTTCCCTGACTTTCGCCCGTCGTATCGTTTCTTCCCTCGCCCGCTCGCCGTCAAGCAGCCTTGCTATGATACAGAAAAGAGCGGGTCTGCGTCCTTCGGGGGGAACCGGTAGGGACAGAACCCATAGGCGTTACCGGAAGGCCGTGCGCGCGCGACGCAGGCCACCCCTGGCGGGTGGCCTGCGGCGGCCTTAATTAACGCCTCTGGGGCCACCCGCAAGGGGTGGCCTGAGAAGCTTCTAGCCGCTGTTTTTCACCCCGCCGTTTCTCCGCTTGACACGTCCTGAGAAATCCCATAGAATGAGCTATGGAATGCACATACGCAAGCTGTGGTATGTGCTATTCTGTACAGTATGTCTTGAGAAGGAGCGGGGCCAGTGTCGCAATCAGGAGAAGAATGGTTGAGCCTGCGCGAGGCGGCGGAGATGCTGGGCATGCACCCGGCGACCGTGCGCCTGTGGGCAGACCGCAACGAATTACCCTCGCGCCGCACCAATGGCGGCCATCGCCGCTTCCGCCGCGCGGATATCGAGGCACGCCTGCGCCAGGAGACCGAATGGAGACCGCATCCTGCCGCGCAGTTGCTCGTGCAGAGCGTGCTGGGCCGCGTTCGTTTCGCCTTCACCGATGGCACGCTCAACAACCTGCCCTGGTACCAGCACTTCGACGAGTACGCCCGCGAAGCCTACCGCAAGCTGGGCCGCCGCGTCCTCGAACTGCTCCTGCGCGCCGTCTCCGATGGCGCTGTCAGCGAGGAACTGCGCCGCGAGGCCATCGCCCTGGGCAGCGAATACGGCGCGATTACCTGCCGCTCCCACGTTCCCGTCGCCGACGCCGTGCGCGCTTTCCTCTACTTCCACAGCATCGTTGATGATAGCGTCCTGCAGATCGTCGAGTTGCGCGGCCCCCGCGACCACCAGGACATCCCCTGGGCCGACAGCCTGCGCCAGATTCAGGCCCTCACCAACGAAATCCTGCCCGCCCTCATCGAGTCCGCCCAGTCCCAGATTCAGCCGTCCTCAATTTCGCCGAACACCCACTGAGAATAAATTCTTCTGTCCAACGTCTCTATAGCAGAGGATCAGGGGAATCGTAGAGACATTACAGCGCGGTTCACCGGCCTGGAGCGAGCGGGCAGTGGGCGGCCCCGGATGCTTCGCTGCCGCTCAGCATGACAGGTTCCGACCACTTTTTCATGATATGACAGAGGATCGATACTTTCTGTTGTAGAATCACAGGCACATATGGTATCTTTAAGCAGACAGGGAACATTCAGAGGAACAGGCGTATGACGGCAAATGCAGAGCATCCCATCGCTATGCCTCATGATAAGGAGCAATCGGCGGTGCAGGAGCCAGCAGAGAAAACAACGCAGCCACCGGCGGCGACAGCGGAGATAGCGATTCTGCTCACGCCCCGGCAGCAGCGCGCGCTGCTCTATATCTCGCGCCGCCATATGCGCCACGCGCGCATCGTCCCGCGCCCATCACGTGCTGCACCCGCTAAAAGCCTTCCCACGCGCACCCGCGTCTGCAGAGCCGGGGATGCTCCCGCACCCGAGATGGCTGATGACGGCCATGAACCGCCGACACCTGTGATAGCAGAAGAAAAGATTACTGTTGCTGCTCCCTTAGCGGCTGAAGAGACGCCGGTAGAGACCGGTCACGGACATGAGGAACAGACGGGGTCACCGGGGATGGGTGGCGGCAAACGCGAGAAGACGGGCGGAGCATTAGAGACAGACAGGGGCGAGCGGGAGGAACAGTTTCTGGCCGAAGCGTCAGCTCATGCAGCGCGTGGGGAAGCGAGTAAGCCCTCACTGATGGTGGAGACGGGTAGGAATGAGCGCGAGACAAACGCGCAACGTGGGGCCAGGGGTGGCCAGCAGCGAACTCGTGTAGCAGTCTTGCCGAAGCCCCCACCGCCAATGCCGCCGTTGATGCCGAAAACGCCGACGCGCCCGGCCACGCCGGTCGGTGCGTATCCCCCGCCTATCACTGTTCCGGCAGAGCCGCGGACGGCGGCGCGTAAACACTGGCGGCGGCGCAAGATGCTGCGCCACTACGCGCGCAAACAGTTACGCCTGGCCCGCGCCGCCGAAAGGCGCAGGCGAGGGCGGTTCTGGCTCTCCACCATCAGCACGCTGGTTTTCCTCTTCATTCTCCTCTCCTCGCTGGTCGGCGCGGGATTGTCTGCCGCCTATAGCTTTTACCAGCAGACGCAGCGGCAGTATGGCAGGCAGGTTTTGACGCTGCAAGACCTGTTGCCGCTCGACAATCTCAAGATGTACGATAGCAAGGGCGTCTTGATCGGGCAACTGGCTGATCAGGGGCTGCACACGGCGGTAACATTCGACCAGATCGCGCCCGCGCTGGCCCAGGCAACGGTCGCCACAGAAGACAAAAATTTCTGGACAAACGAGGGCATCGACCCTCTGCGCATCCTGCGCTCTGCCCTTGACGATGTACGCAGCGGGCGCGTGGTGGAAGGCGGCAGCACGATCACGCAGCAATTGATTAAAAATCTGGTCGTAGGCAACGAGGTGACGCTGAAACGCAAGCTGCAAGAGATCGCGCTGACGACGGATGTGAACCGGAGCTATTCCAAAAGCGACATCCTGACCATGTATCTGAATAGCATCTACTATGGCGAGCAGGCCTATGGCATCGATGCTGCCGCGCAGGTCTATTTCGGGCTGCAAGATAAGCCCGGCAAGCCTGCCTCGGCGCAGCTTGACCTGGCACAGTCCGCCATGCTGGCGGGCATCCCCGTCTCGCCCGCGCTTTATGATCCCTTGCTGCACCCGCAGGCCGCCTTCAACCGCTTTAACACCGTGCTGGAAGCTATGATTGCCGGGCGTTACATCACGCGCGTGCAGGCGCTGGATGCCATCAAGGAGGAGCAGAGCGCGCATTTCTTCAGGCCAGGCGCGGCCATTGTGGACCGCGCGCCGCATTTCTTCAATTTTGCCTTGCAGCAGCTTGAACAGATCACGCACCTGAGCAAGCAGCAGTTGTCGCGCTCCGGCATGCAGGTCTATACGACGCTGGATGTGGCCTTGCAGGATAAAATTCAGAAGATCGCGCAGCAGCACGTGGCCGAACTGCGCGCCGCCCACAACGTCACCAACGCCGCGGAGGTGCTGATCGATTACCACACGGGCGCGATTATCTCCCTGCTCGGCAGTATCGACTACAACGATAACGCCATCGACGGGCAATTCGACGTGGCGACGCAGGGCTATCGCCAGCCCGGCTCGTCTTTCAAGCCCTACGTCTACGTGACCGCCTTTGCGCAGGGCGCCTCACCCGCGCAGGCCATCGATGACGCGCCGGTAAGCATCCCCATGTGCTGTGGCCAGCCGAACTTCACCCCGGGCAACTACGATTTGCATTTTCACGGGCAGATGACGCTGCGCTGCGCGCTGCAAAACTCGCTCAACGTTCCCGCCGTCAAAGTGCTTGAACACGTGGGCATCGGCGCGGCCATGCAGACGGCCTACAACATGGGCATTACCAGCTACGAGGGAACGCCCGGCTACTCGCTGGTGCTGGGTGGGCTGGGCATTCGCCTGATCGACCAGACCTCGGCTATGGGCGTCTTTGCCAACGGCGGCGTGCGCGTCGGCTACTATGCCATCAACAGGGTTGTCTTCGCCAGCACGGGCAAGGTGCTGTACCAGCATGAACGCGCGGCAGGTAAGCAGGTTATCAGCCCGCAGCTTGCCTATCTGATGACCAGCGTGTTGAGCGACAACACCGACCGCATCCCCGAATTTTTCGATTGCAACGTGCTGCAACTCTACACGAACTCCCAGCAAGCGTGCTACGCGGGCAATCGCGGCGTGGTGCGCCCGGCAGCGGCCAAAACCGGCACCACACAGGATTTCCGCGATAACTGGACGGTTGGCTACACGACGGATTATGTGATGGGCGTCTGGGTGGGCAATGACGATAATTCGCCGATGATCGATGTCACCGGCGTGCAGGGCGCGGCCCCCATCTGGCACGATAGCATGCTGCTGGCCGAGCAGGGCCACCCCATCCGCGACTTCGCTAACCCCGGTGGTCTGGTGCGCGCCACCGTCACCTACCCCAATGGCGTCAAAACAACTGACTGGTTCCTGCCCGGCACCGTTCCCACCTTCCCGTCACTCAATTCCACCCCGGCTGGCACAGCAACGCCCACCACCCGCAGTACGCCTGCTCCCATCACCGGCGGGACAACTGCCCAGGGGCCAGTACCCGCTCCCTACTGCCCCGCCGACTACAGCTTCGCCTTCCCGCCGCCCGCCGGTACCGGCACTATCGACGGCGTCTGGTGAAAAAATTCTCCCCGGATGTCATGACTTAGTATTACAGGGAAAATATCCCGTGTCGCCAGGCGAAATGCCCGAAACCTCATGTACAGCCCGTCCGTTCCAGTGTATAGAAACACTGGAACAGGATATCTCATGATTATTGAACAAAAACCAGAGGGGCCGGCCAAACTTCCGGCACATAGCCGCGCGGCTGCAGCACAGCATATCGCTGATCGCCCATTGCCGCCCAGGCGCGGCGCGTATTATGCCGTGCCGCATCGCAACAACGGGCAGCCACATGGCTGGCGCACGCGCCGCTTCCTCAAACGCAAAAACCTGCGCCTGAGCAACCTGCGTTACGCGGCGGTTGACCGCACCGGCACGCAGTGGACGCTCTTGCCGATGGCTGTGAGCCTGCTCGTTTTCATCGTCGTCGTCGGCAGCCTGCTGATCGCGCTTTCCAGTTTCATTGTGGCGACACAGAAACGCTACGCGCCACAGGTCACGACGCTGCAAGACATCCTGCCGAAGGACAATCTGAAGATGTACGATGAGAACGGCACGCCCATCTACCAGATGCTCAGCCAGGGCATGCAGACGACGGAGCCGCTTTCGCAAATCTCGCCCAACCTCATTCACGCCGAAATAGCCATCGAGGATCAGTATTTCTGGAGCAATCCCGGCTATGACATTACCGGCATTGTACGCGCCGCTCTCGATGACCTGACGCACGGGCGCATTGTCTCCGGGGGCAGCACGATTACGCAGCAGTTAATCAAAAACGCCATCGTCGGCAACCAGGATACGGCCATGCGCAAGTTGCAGGAGATTATTCTGGCCCCTGCGGTGACGCGGTACTATACCAAGCAGCAAATTCTGGCGATGTATCTCAATACGACATACTATGGCGAGCAGGCATATGGCGCGGAGGCGGCGGCCTACACCTATTTCGGCCTGCGCGACACGCCCGGCCACCCTGCATCTTCAAAACTCGACATTGCGCAGGCGGCTATGCTGGCCGGCATCCCCAGCGCCCCCATTGGTCGCGACCCCTTCCTCTTCCGCCAGTCGGCCCTGGTGCGCGTGCGGGAAGTGCTGAGTCAGATGTTCGCGCAGGGCTATATCAGCCTGCAACAGGAGCGCACGGCATATGCCGAGGCGAGCCAGCCCGACTTTCTGCATCGCGGCGTACCAGCCAACAATGCCGCTCCGCATTTCGTGAATTATGCGCTCAACGAACTGGCAGGCATCCTGCATGTCAAGGTGCCTGAACTGGCGCGCTGCGGCCTGAGCGTGACCACAACCCTCAACCTCAAGCTGCAAAATCAGGTCTTGAAGCTCGCTCAGCAGCATATCGCGCAGATGGCGCGGGCGCACAATATGTCCGATGCGGCAGTGGTAGTGATCGATTATCACACGGGGGCCATTCGCACGCTGCTCGGCAACATCGACCCGAACAATCCGCAGTACGGGCAGTTTGACGTGGCGACCGACGGCTACCGCCAGCCCGGCTCATCCTTCAAGCCGTTCATCTACGCCACCGCCTTCGCGCAGCGGCGCATCAGCCCCGGTATGCCCGTGCTGGACGCTCCGCTCACCATCCCCATGTGCTGCGGCCTGCCGCCCTACACGCCGCAGAACTACGACCTGAGCTATCATGGTCTCATCACCTATCGCTACGCGCTGCAAAACTCGTTCAACATTCCCGCCGTCAAGGTTCTCTTGCAGACGGGGGTGGAACCTGCCCTGCACACCGCGCAGGCGCTGGGCGTCACCAGCTACGAGGGAACGCCCAACTACACGATGGTGCTGGGGACTCTCAGCGTCCACCTGCTGGACATGACTTCGGCCTATGGCGTCTTCGCCAACGGCGGCGTGCGCGTCCCGCCTCACGCCGTCGAGCTTGCCCGCGACTCCAGCGGGCAGGTGGTCTACCAGTCTGGCGCCAGCGGGCAGCGCGTGATGAGCGAACAGGTGTCCTTCCTCATCACCAACGTGCTGAGCGATAATAGCGCGCGCACCTTCGAGTTTGGCAAGTGTAGCATGCTCTACCTGTTCAGTACGTCGCAGCAGCAGTGCTACGCGGGCAACCCCGGCGTCATCCGCCCGGCAGCCGTCAAAACCGGCACCTCGCAGGATTTCCGCGACAACTGGACCATCGGCTACACAACAGACTACGTGGTCGGCGTCTGGGCAGGCAACAACGACAACTCGCCAATGGTCAACGTCACCGGCGTCGATGGCGCAGGCCCTATCTGGCACGACACTATGTTGCTGGCCGAGCAGGGCCGCCCGGTGAATAACTTCTCCGTTCCCCCCGGCGTCGTGCAGCGCACGGTGAGCTATCCGGGCATAACAACGACGGACTGGTATCTCAAGTGAGTACCCGTTGATCGCGCGCACTGCCGATGATGAACACCCGTAGGGACCGATTTCTGCGTGTACCTGCGGGTGTTTGTGTTTACATCCCTTTAACATCTGTGAGTTACAATACCCTTAAAGATAAAGCGATCAGGAGAACGATTGAATGATGAACGATGCGCCATTACCATTGCAGGAGACGGGTCGAGAACTGTTGTACTTCTGGGCCTTTGGCGACTTGCATTACCGCGCCCGCGACGACTGGCATGCCATGCATTCGCGGCGCCTGACGCCGATGTTTCAGGATGTGCGCGCGCTCTGGCTCGATGAGGGCGCGCCCGCTTTCTGTGTCAGTCCTGGTGATATTGTGGATACGGGTGCGCCAGAGAATTACCGGCTGGCAAAACGCGATCTGGCAGCGCAGCTGGGCAGTGTTCCCTTCTACCCCGGCATTGGCAACCACGAGTATCACCCGGAAAGTCACGATGACCGCCCCCATACTGAGGAGGAGTACAGCGAGGTCTGGCGGCGGCCCGTGCGCTATTACTGGACGGCGGGCAGCGTTCTCTGCATCATGCTTGACCAGCCCAATCCCTACATACAGAACCAGCGGCGCGACGTTCCCCACGTCTTCTTGCCGCCGGAGACGCTGACCTTTCTGGACGAGACGCTGGCGCGTTTCCCTGAGCGTATCGCCGTGATTTTCGCCCACTGCCCCCTGCAAAACACAGTGCTGGACCGCGACCCGGAGCGCAACCTGGACGACGACTCGCAGGATCCTTTCTTCTATGTCGAGAACTCGGACGACGTGCGCGCCATCCTGGCCCGGCGTGCGAACGCGGCCCTCTATATCAGCGGCCACACCCATTCCGGCTGGGGTTCGCCCAACCTCGTCCTGACCGAGACGCCGGGCAATCATCCCGTCACCCATCTCAACCTGATGTCGCCCTGGTATACCGGCAGGCACCGGGGTCCCCGCTGCAGCGCCGATCGCCTGAGCTTCACCTACCTGCCGGACGACCCCGATCTGCTCTCCTCTTTCGCCGTACATATCTATCCCCGCCATGCCCTCATCCGCATGCGCGACCATCGCGCCCGCCAGTGGCTCGCCGAATGGAAGGTGCCGCTCGTGTAGCATTTGCTTTGCCTCCAATTTCCCTGACATGCCGTGTACACCCTTACTACAGTACACTTAGTCAGAAGGTGCCCCTCCATTATCTCTTTTCCCTCTACAGGCCCCACTGGACAAAATGCTACCGTTTTGCTACACTGCGCAAAGAAAATAAGCTCAGGAGGTTCCATATGCCCAAAGAATGGGACCATCTTATGAAATGGTTGGCCCACGCCAACCCACAGCATCTGGTCTCGCTCTTGATGAAAGATGCTCTCTTTGAGAGCGAGGCCATCAACGAGTTGCAGGTGCGAAGCCGGGAAATTCAGGCGGACATATTGTATAATATCACCTGGAAAAGGCAATCGGCGATCCTGCATGCCGAGTTTCAGCGACGGCGCGATGCCGACATCGGCAGGCGCGCCTGGGAGTACAACGCCCTGACCGAATGTCTCAAGCAGGTTCCAGTCTACTCGTTTGTGATTTATCTGGTCAAGGACTCTGGCATAGTGCAGCCGCCCTACCGGCGTGTTTTGCCCGATGGTAGTGTCTCGCATGTGTTCTATTACACGAATGTCTACCTGTGGGAACTGCCCGCCTCCGCTTTCAAGGGGCCGGGACGCGAAGGGCTGTTACCCCTCTTGCCGCTGACAAAAAACGGAGCGCGGCGAGAGGTCATCGAGGAGATGATTGAAGAACTACAGGCCGCCCATAAGCAGGATCTGTTAGCTCTGGCCTATTCCTTTGCGGCGCTCGTGCTGCAAAAAAAGGAGGACTGCCAGTGGCTCAAAAGGAGGTTCGAGATGCTCAGTGATATTCTTGAAGATTCATGGGCTTTCCAGGATTTGAAGGAAAGAGCCGAGAAACGAGCGAGAGAGGAAGCGAGGCAGCAAGCAAAGCGCGAAGTCGAGCAGAGAGTCGAGCAAGCAAAGCGCGAAGCTGAGCAGAGAGTCGAGCAAGCAAAGCGCGAAGCTGAGCAGAGAGTCGAGCAAGCAAAGCGCGAAGTCGAGCGGGAATTGTCCCAGAAAATGGAGCAGGAAGTAGAGCAATTAAAACAGGAGCTGATGCAGCAATTAGCCCGGCAAATGGAACGAGAAGTGGCGAGAATGCAGGAAGAAGAGGCCCGCAAATCTCTGCAACAGGGGCGACTGGTGCAGGAAAGGGAGACGCTGGAGCAGTATGTGCAATCGCATTTTCCCGCATTGCTTCCTTTGCTACGGGAGCGGACAGAGAGCATTCAGAACCCCGGTACATTGCGGCAACTCCTTTTTCATCTCCTGGAGGCGCGCGGCGAGGACGAGGCCCGATCTTTGATCCTGACCGCCAACGATCAGACTGAGTAAGGAGACATGAGCGCGATGGACATAATTGATTTTTATCGCAGGGAGCAGCGGCGGCTCCATCAGGGTTTGCAGGAGGCGGTGAACGATCTGACGCCGGAGGAGTGGAACTATATGGGTGAGGGAACGGGCAACAGCATCGCGTTCCTGATGTGGCACAGCGTGCGCACCGAGGATAACATCCTGCGCTTTATTTTGCAGGGCCGCCCAACGATCTGGCAGGAGGGAGGCTGGCACGAACGGCTGGGTCTGCCGCCGCGCGTGCAGGGAACGGGTATGGCCACCTCAGAGGCCCGATCCTTCCGTATCGCCGACCCTGGCCTGTTCATGCAGTATGCGCAGCAGGTCTGGCAGGAGTACGAGAACTACCTGGCCTCAGTTGACGATGGCGGCAAGGCCCTCTCCGAGCGCGTCATCACCGTCAAGCCACTGGGCGAGATGCCAGCCATTCAGAGCATTGGCCAGGTCTGTATTTCACACCTCTTCATGCATTACGGCGAAATCGCTCTGTTGCGCGGCATGCTGGGCAAGCGCGGCATGCCCACATAAGTACGGAACGGAACAAGATATCCTGTGCCTGCCGGAGCAAGCGAGTTCCCGGCAGGCACGTTTTTGCTCCTTGCCCCCGGTTCAGCGATAGAGAAAATAGCCCACCACGCCCGCCAGCGCGAGGATAATCAGCTTGAAGATCAAGTTGCCGAAGAGGGACATTTCTCCTATTTTTTCCTGTAACTCTTCCTTTTTGCCCTTCTTTACTTTATACTTACCTGAGGAATTTCCTTCTGGTTATTGTATTTTATAGGCCATTGTATCTGGTATATCTTTTATCCTTTTAGCCTGTAGCGGGCGACCTCCTATCAGCCCCAATTGCCTCGATACGCTTTGAGATCGGGAACAAGAGTTTTGAGCAGCAGAAGCGTATTGCTTCTGTCCAGTAATGTGTGAAAGGTGGAGACAATGGCGACCACTGTAAAGACGGAAGGGTATGTTGACCTCGAACGTCCTCTGCCATCGGAGGAGTACATACCGCGAGCGTTGCCGACGGTGATCGGGCGCTTTGATATGCTGGCCCTCTACGTTTGCAGCCTGTTCCTTTTTACCAACGCGGTTCTCAGTGCCGCCGGTGGCACGGTATCCCTGTTGTATATGGCGATTGGTGTCCTCTTTTTCTTTATCCCCTGTGTGATGGCGACCGCGCAGCTTGGGGTGATGTTTCCCCACACCGGCTCGCTCTACAACTGGACGTATAAAGCGTTGGGGAGCCGCTGGAACTTCTTCGTGACCCTCTGTTTCTGGGTGACAGGCTTGCTGGCCTGCGTCACCGGCGCCGACGCCTTTGTCACCGTCGTCCAGGGGTTGAACAATAACTGGCTGACCGATCCCTGGCAGCAAGGGGCGGTAATCCTTGGCATCATCACCGTCTCGACAATCATTACCTTGCAACGCATGCGCACCGCACTCAACGTGGTTAATGCGGTCTTCTTGATTACGATGGTCGCGGTGGCGCTGGCCGCGCTGGCCGCGCTGGGCTTCCTGGTAACCGGACATGCCAGCGCCACCAGCTTCATTCACCCTGCAGACTGGAGCATCAACTCCTCCAATTTCTTCCTGTTCGGCATCATCACGCTGAACTTTATTGGAGCTTCCGGGGCCATGAATATGGCGGGCGAGATTCAGGATCGCGGGCAGAAGCGGCAAATTATTCTCTCGCCGCTACTGTGGGGAACGGTGATTGTCACGGCCTGCTACTTCATTGTCGATATCAGCGCGCTGATTGTACGCGGCCCGGCCATGTTGAACGCCGCCGTTCTCCCGTTTGAGGGTTTCACCGCTATCTATCAGGTGCTGGGTAAGTTCGCGGGCAGCGTCGCTGCCCTGTGCTTCCTGATGTACGCGGTTATCTCCAACGTCTTCTACACACTCTCTTCCTCGCGGCTCCTGCTGGCAGCTTCGATTGATGGGCGCGTTCCGGTGTGGTTCGGGCGGCTTAACAAAAACCGGTCGCCGCAGAACGCCATTCTGTTTCAATCCTTCTCGGCGGCGGTGATTGTGTTTGCCATCTTTGTTCTCGCACCACTCATCGCCAATTTTGGCGGCAGCGCGGCCACAACCTTGATCGACATCTACACCGTTTTCTCTGCCGCCGTAACGCTCGTCTGGACGGTTGCCACCAGTTTCTTCTTTGTTGACCTGTTCTTCCTCTATCGTCGCAACCCGCTCAGCTTCCGGCAGCAATCGCTCTTCCCCATGCCGGTGCTGTGGACGGCGATTATCGTTGGCTTTGTTGCCTGTATCGCCACCGTGATCGGTGTTTTGCGATACTCCTGGATCGAACAACTCATCGTCGATGGGCAATGGTGGTACCTGGTAGGAGGACTGACCATCATCGTGCTGATCATTGCCTGGTTGCTTAGCCTCTTCGGCAGTAGTCAGGCGGCGTGGGAAACCATTATCGAGGGTGAGGACACTTCAGGGGCCACGCAGGAGCCTGCGCAGAAGTACAGGTAGCGCCATCATCGCAAAATAGCAAGACGAAGCGGTTCAGAACGATGATATACGGATTTGTCGGCAGACCAGCACCGGCAAATCCGGTATTTTTGCTCTTTCCTGGACAGAACCTATTGACAAAACACCTCAGCCATTTTATGCTTGATAGGTAACAGTTCCTCATTTTGCTATTTGTACCTGCTACATGTTCCATTGTGACCCGGGCTGGTCACAACGCGACCCTGGATTGAT
>CADDYT010000126.1 GCA_902810755.1 Chloroflexota bacterium | reverse complement strand
AGGGGAAGGAAAATATGACTTTTGAACAATTCTGGGTAATCCTGACGAAACAGTGGAAACTGGTGGTCATCTGTTTTGTGGTGGTGGGGTTGGGAACGCTGATCGTCAGTAAGCTGATGACCCCGATGTATCAATCGACGGCGATTGTGCAGGTTGAGATTCATTCTTCTCAAAATAATACCAGCGCGGATTATAACAGCCTGCTGGCGAGCGACCAGCTGGTGCAGACGGAGGCGCAGCTTGCGATCAGTCAGCCGGTGCTGCAAGCGGTGGTTGCACACTACCCCGGTATGAGTGTTGAGGCACTGGCGAGCAATACCACCGCTTCACCCCAGGCAAGCACGCAACTTTTTGGCATCTCGGTGCTGGACCCGTCCCCGGCGCGAGCCGCCGACCTGGCCAATGCGATTGCCACGACGCTTATCGCCCAGCAGGCACAGGTAATTCAGCAGGAGAACAGCCAGGCCCAGCAACAGATACAGCAGGAGCTAAACAATACGCAGAAGCAGATAGAGACGGTCAACAGCCAGCTCAGC
Organism: Chloroflexota bacterium; assembly: GCA_902810755.1. The sequence goes on along the minus strand of CADDYT010000126.1, from coordinate 18,626 downwards.
GCGCTAAAAGCAGCGGGTGGGAATATCGGCAAGATTGCGGCGCTCCAGGTGCAATTGAACGGTTTGCAGAGCCACTATGATCAGTGGCAGAATGCCCTGGCGCAGCTGGAACTGGCGCAGGCGCAGACCGGCAACTTCCTGCGCATTGCGCAGCCCGCGCAGCCTGCGCTCCGACCGGCGCGTCCCAATGTTCTCCTGAATACGGCAGTAGGCTTTATGGCCGGTTTGTTCCTGGGTATGCTGCTGGCGGTACTGTATGAACAACTGGATACGCGCGTGCATACGGCGGAGCAATTAACCGAACTTTCAGGCTGGACGGTGCTTGGCACAATCTGGCGCGCCCGCTCTTCACAGCAAGAGGAGATCATCAATCCACAGGGGCATGACGTAAATATCGAGTCCTACCGTATTTTGCGCACAAACGTGGGCTTCTCTGCCGTCGATAAATCGCTGCAAACGCTGGTTGTGACCAGCGCCATGCCCGGCGATGGCAAGAGTACGGTGGCTGCCAACCTGGCAATTTTCATGGCGAAGGCCGGAAAAAATACCCTGTTGATCGATGCGGACCTGCGCCGCCCGACGCTGCACGCGAAGTTCCAGCTTCCACCTGACAGGATGGGGTTGAGTAACGCTATCCTGGCGCTGGGGATGTCATCCACAGGGCAATCGGGGACAGGTGAGCGTATCATTCCCCCTTCCGGGCATCCCTTTGCTCCTCAGCCCACTACAACTCCTTTTTCGATTGAGCCATTTATTCACCCGGTGGGCATTCCAAACTTGCGCGTCATGCCTTCTGGCCCGCTACCGCCTAATCCATCGGAACTGCTCGAATCGAAGGCGATGAAGCGGCTCTTGCAGATGCTGGCAACCTGTGGGGCAGAGATCGTGATTTTTGATGTGCCTCCTATTCGCGGCCTCTCGGATACCAGTATTCTTGCTTCAAAAGTGGATGGCACGCTTATCGTAGTGGATGTGACTCGCTCGAATAAGGGCCATCTCCGGCAGATGAAAACGCAGCTGGAGCAGGTTGGCGCGCGCGTTGTGGGTTGTGTCATCAACAAGCAGCGTCGCAGCCGCCAGGATACCTCGTACTCATACTATTACTACTATCGCCACCACGATCACGATCAGCATACAGAGGGGGGTCAGGGCGAGAAGGCGCGCCATGTGCCTGCTCCTGCGACGCCGGAGCCTGTTCCCATGCCCACAAAGGGCCGGTCGAGCCAGTTCTAGTCGGAGAAGATGGAGAAAAAGGCGAGCTTATGTGGCAAAGAGTCACAGCGGAAGTTGCTCATCAGAAAGATAGCACTCGTATCAAACGGGTGAAGCGTGTCAGAAAGAGCAGGAGGAACAGGAAAAAGGTTCTTTTGCTGGTTCTCTGTGTCCTGTTTTTGCTGGCGGGAGGTGCTACAACGCTTTCTCTCTTTCTCTATCAAACGGGTAGTTCCATCTACAATCGCTCTCAGCAACAGGCGAAAGACGGAGTGCAGCAACTGCGGGTGGCCGAGCAGTCTCTGCTGGCATTGCAGCACAACCCGTTTGACGTGCAGGCCATCAGGCAGGCGCGGCAGGCGTTCGTGAGAGCGGAGAATGATTTCGCACAGTTGCAGGTGACGATGCAAAGCGTTCCCGGCATCAGTACGCTGCTGCCGGTATATGGCTCGCGCATTGCCGCCGCCTTCCATCTCGTACCGCTCGCGTTGGCAGCGGCCCAGGCAGGCATTGCTGCCTGCGATGTGCTGGATGTCCTGATAGCGCGCTTCCACGATCCTCTCAACACGCATCAGGGGGGCCTGACGATGGCGGATTTCGCCGCCATCGATACGCAGGCTGCGAAGATCAAGGCCGCGTTCGCCATCATCGAGCGTGAGGCGGGCCAGCTTCAGCCGGGCGAGCTGCAGTTTGAGCCGGGCCTGAGTCAAGAGGTCGCGGCCCTGCAACGCAATCTTCCGACCATCAAAGCCTGGGTAGAGGCGATTTCGCAGCTTCTGCCCGCTCTGCCGACGCTGCTGGGCGTCTCTCAGCCGACCAATTATTTGATTGAAGTTCTCGATTCAACGGAACTGCGTCCGGGTGGAGGTTTCGTCGGCAATTATGGCATTGCGACGCTGGCCGGTGGTCGTCTGCAGACGGCGCACATTACCGATGTCGATCTGCTCGATTATCCGTTCTCCGCTTCCGGCAAGGCAATCGCTTTTCCGGTACAGTACCAGTGGTTCGCGCATGCCCTTGCCCTGAAAAAGTGGAGCCTGCGCGATTCGGACCTGGACGCGGATTTTCCGACGGATGCGCGCTATGCCGAGCAGAACTACCATATCGAGGGTGGCACCGCAGCTTTACAGGGCGTCGTGGCGATCACCCCCATGCTTATCGAGCAGATCATGACCGTAACAGGGCCAATTTCTGTTCCTGAGTATAATGAAGTTGTGACGGCCAGCAACCTGGTTGCTCGCATTCATTTCCACCAGCTTGGCGGGCGCGCAGCCGGTGAGGGGAGCGATAGAATCGCTTCAGCCGACGGCCATTCGTCGCTGCGCAAGCGGTTCACCGAATTGCTGGCGGAACATCTTCTGGCACGGGTGCGCCAGTTATCATTGTCGCAGCAATTCAAATTGTTGCAGATCGTCTGGCAGGCGGTCCGCACGAAAGATATCCAGCTCTACTTCAATCAGCGTGGCGCCGAACAGGCCCTGCATCAGCTACAATTGGACGCGGCCATCCAGCCGACACCCGCCGACGGTTTCATGGTGGTCGATGCCAATGTGTACCCCAGCAAGGCCAACAGTTTCATTGTCAACACGCTGCATGACGAGGTGACGATCGACGCGGCAGGCAACGCGCTGCATCACACGACGCTGAGCTACGCCTGGATACTGCCGGGTCAGAACTATGGCTCGCCTGTCTATGGCGACTACGTCCGCGTCTATCTGCCACAGGGCAGCGTCATGCAGAGCCAGCAGGGCTGGACGCCGCAGGGGAAGAGCGAAGCCTTTGCGCACACGGTGTGGGCCGGTTTGATCTCGCTGCGCTACGGCCAGACGCGGACGGTGACATTGACATGGATCAGGCCGCATGCAGCGACACGGCAGGGGAGCGGCTGGCGCTATCAGGACTTCATCCAGCATCAGGCCGGGACACGCTGGCAGGTTCATTTGCATATCACGCTGCCAGCCTGCGCGACGGTGCTGGATAAACAGGGCGGGCTAACAGCCGACGGCGCGCGCACGATGACACTGAACAGGGTAATGGATGAGGATTTCAGCATAGGAGTTGATTACTCCTGCTGAGAGGTGGCCACGCACAGGCTGGCAGGCTGGTGAGGACGAAGATGATTGACACACACGTACATATTTTGCCGGGCGTGGACGATGGACCGGAGACGATGGAAGAGACCATTGCGTTAGCCACAGTGCTGGTGCAGGAAGGGGTTCGTGCTGCCATTGCGACCCCGCACTATAACGACGAATATCCACGCTATCCAGCGGCGGAGATACAGGCGCGGGTCTACGAAGTGCAGCAGGTGCTGGAGCGTCGTGGTATTCCCCTGCGGCTCTTTCCAGGCCACGAGGTGCTGATTAAGCCAGGACTGGTTGAGGACATTCAGAGCGGGCGAGTTGCCACCCTCAACGGCAGTCGCTACCTGCTGCTGGAAATGTGGTCCACGAGCTGGCTGCCGGAAACGGAGCGCGTTATCTTTGAACTGCGGGCGGCAGGCATCGTCCCCGTCCTCGCCCACGTCGAACGCTACCAGGCGATCCAGCGCGACCCACAGAAGCTGGCCTCATTACTTTCACAGGGCGTGCTGGCGCAGATCACCGCAGGCAGTCTGGTGGGCATGCAGGGCAGAACGGCCCAACGCAGCGCGGAAACCTTACTGAAGAAGGGACTGATTCACTGTCTTGGTTCAGATGCTCACGGCCTGCACAAACGCCCCCCTGCCGTTGCTCAAGGCTTGCAGGCCGCTGCAAAGCTGCTCCCTCAACAGCGCCTCCATCAATTAAGCGAACTATGGCCGCGAGTGATTGTGAGCAACGAATGGTATCAGGCATAAGCGAAGTTGGAGAAAGCAGTTAACAGGGTAGGATGGGAGAAGATGGAATGATAAAAAGTGACTATAAGGCAGGGGAGGCATCGACAGATAGATGGAGCCTTCCCTCTTTGACGATACCTTTCACATTGGTAGCAGTGGTCACAGCTGTGTTATTGACAGGCGCTTTTAGAATTCTGGATATTTCGTATATTCTGGCCATTATGATTGCCATCATTATGATCGCATCTATTATTCTGCGCTGGGATCCACTGACGGTATCGCTTGTGCTGGTGGTGCATATCTGTTTTGACTGGTATATGGGCTATCTCATAATAGGGCAGCTACTAGCCTTTGCGCTGCTCGTGATCTACTTCCTCTTTCGCTCACCACAACATCCCTGGACGCAGCCTCGCGCATTATGGCTCTGGGGGCTGTTTTTGCTGGTAGCTATCTCCCCGGCAGACAGAGGGGCTGTTTCGCATACCGATGCTGCTTACTACTACCCTAATATAATCTTGGGAGCATTGTTGATGTTCTGGTTGGGCATGGTTATCACAACTCATCAGGAACGTCTGGCTACTCTTTTCAAGATGCTTGCTTTTGTTGGATCGCTGTTTGCAATTCATACCATTATCCAGGCGACAACTGGCGTATTTGTATTCCAGACAGGACATCTTAGTACATATCTGACACAGGTATCCGATTTTCAAATTCTGAATGCTCATACCAGTCGTACAGGATCGCTGCTCCTCAATCCTGATTGGAACGGGGCGTTTTTTGCCATAATGCTTTTTTTCCCGATAGGTCTTTTTGCTCAAAGTAAATCTTTTCTCGGCAAGTTCCTTTATCTTGTCGAGATTTTTCTCATGATGCTCGCCCTCCTTTTTACCTATACGCTGGGAGCCTGGATAGCGGCTTTAGGAGGAATGATGGCTTTCGTACTCTTTGCGGGCCGTGGCCGTTATCGAGTTCTGATTCCCTCGCTTGTGCTTATTGTTGGTCTACTGGTGATGGCGCTTTTCCCTTCGGAGGTAAATATACTGCTCAATCGACTGGCAAATCCATCGACCTTATTATTGCGTCTCGGCGCGTGGCAAACTGCTATCCAGGTCATTCAAGCCTTCCCGCTTACAGGGCTTGGTCTGGGATTATCAGTGTATTTGCAAGGCGCTGAGACGTATCGGGTACCGGCGCAGTATCGTCCGCTGGCGCATCCCCATAACTCATACCTGGAATTAGGTGCGATGGGAGGGCTTCCGGTTCTATTCTTATTTCTAGCTCTTTTGCTGTTTGCTTTCTGGCAAGCCTGGCGGAACTGGAAGTCTGGCGAAGTTCGTCTGCGCGTACTGTTGAGTGGAGGACTTGCTGCTGTGGTTGCGTTGAGTATCAATAGCTTGAGTGTGAATGCCTGGACACTGCCACCACTGGCGGCAATTGGGTGGCTGGTTTTGGGAGCTATGGCTTCTCGCTTCGTGAGTATAGAACAGGTAAAGGTTGATGATACATCTGAGGGAGGAAGGAGGTAATGATACCAGTTGATAAATACCCTACTGAGGTTCAGCTTCCGGTTATATTTAATTCCTCCCAATCAATATATTCTGATGCCGTAGGAGGATTGCCCATTGAAGAGCAGGTTACATGGATTATGCCTGCATTGTCAGGTGGGGTAGTTTCAACATCGGGATCGGGAAGTGAAGTAAGAAGTTCTGAGAGCTATGTGTTGTATCTACGCCATTTGATCAAAAGCTCAGGGATTTATATTCTATCTTCTCTGGCCTCTCCTCTGGTTTCGCTGGTACTCGCTCCATTCTTAACGCGGCATCTGTCTCATAATGACTATGGGGTACTTGCGGTATTGAATACAACTATTGCTCTGGTGGCAGGAATCACCCAACTCGGCCTTAGCTCTGCTTTTTTTCGCTCGTACAACTATGATTATGAATCTCGGGAAGACCGGGATGCTGTTCTTTCGACAGTAGTTATTCTATTACTCCTCTTATCTCTGCCAACTGCCCTGCTGTTCGTAGGTATTGCTTCCTGGTTCTCATTCTTGCTTTTTAATTCACCCGCGTTGGGTGATTCTCTGAAGCTTACCGGGCTGATTATCCTGCTCCAGAATCTTACGGTACCTGGTTTCGCATGGCTACGTGCAGAAAATCGGGCATTACAGTTTTCTCTGCTCTCTATCGTCAATTTGCTCATCTCTCTGGGGGCGAATATTTTTCTGGTGGGTAGTCTTCATGCAGGGATTGTTGGTTCGCTTATGGCAACGGCATTGGGCTATGCCGGTGTAGTGCTTTGCACATTACCGGTCATCATCTTGCAGGCGGGGCTGCGCCTCCGTGTCGATGTTGCAAAGGGATTGCTCGGCTTTGGATTACCCAATGTCTCGAACTTTATCTCTGCATGGGTTTTACAACTCTCCGATCGCTTACTATTAGGTCGGCTAGGCTCTCTTTCTCAAACGGCAAGCTACGCAGTTGCCTATAGCCTCGGTGGGATAGTGAGTATTGTAGTCCTCTCTCCATTTTCACTGGCCTGGCCATCAGCTATGTATAAGATTGGCAGAAAAGAGAATGCTCCTCAAATCTTTCGGCTGATCTTTCGCTGGTATAGTATTGTGTTGCTTATTGCTACCTATGGCCTCTCCCTGGTGAGTACCTTCACCCTTTATATTTTCTTTCCTCCTGCCTATCATGCTGCTGCCCCAATTATTCCCATTATTGCTCTGTCCACCATGTTTTATGGTATCTATAACATGTTCACAACGGGAATTGCTCTCAAACGAAAAACATGGTTTGCTGTGCTTTTCACTGGTATCGCTGCCTTTGTTAATGTTGCATTGAATTTAATCTTGATTCCCTTCTATGGCTCTACAGGTGCCGCTTTATCAACGCTTCTGGCATATGCGCTACTTGCTTGCATTGCCTGTATTGTGAATCAGCGCATCTATCCTATTCCCTACGAAATTGGTTTTTTCATTTTCTCACTGGGAGTAGGGGTAGCGGTCTATATCGCGAGTAATTTCTTTGTTCAAGGTATGGGGGAATATCTTACCTGGGCCGTCTTGTTGGCTATATGGCTTTGTTTTGGTGCAGGTCTGGCTCTAGCCGGGGGATGGTTGTCTGCACTTAGAAAAGCGAACTTTTCGTGGTGGAGGATGAAGTAGTATGGATGTATCTGCTCATGCGAGCCTCTCAGCAAAAAGAGATGTGCCTGCGTTAGCTGAGTCGGTCAAGGTATGTATGTATGTGTGCGGTGTGGTTCGCACAGATATTCGCGTGTTACGGGAGGCCAGGACACTTTCAGCAGCGGGATATGCCGTTTCAGTTGTAGATGTTGAAAGTGATCTTGATTGCCCTGTTGAAGAAGATATCAGTGGCATCCATGTACGGCATATTATCGAACCCCACTGGCTTATCCCGGTGCATTTTAAGCTCTTGCGTCTTATCAGAACGCTTCAGAAGATGCTCTGCGGTACTTTCGTGTTGATGCACATGCCTGCGGATATTTATCACGCGCATGATGTGAGCGCATTGCCTGCCTGTTATATTGCGGCACGTTGGCACCATAAGCCTCTGGTATTTGACGCTCATGAGTTGCCCTTGCACGGGTTGGAGGAACAAAAGAACTGGTTCACTGTAATCCTGATATGGCTACTGGCGCATATGATCTCACGCTGTACGGGAGTCATCACTGTTTCTGCTCCGATAGAGCAGGTAATTTACCGCTCATATCGTGCAAAGAAGGTCGTCCTGGTGCGCAATATTCCGGCGTATCAAGTTATTTCCAAAAGTGATAGGTTGAGGCAGGTGCTGGAGCTTCGCTCAGATGTACGGATTGCTCTTTACCAAGGGAATTTGCAGCCAGATCGAGGGCTGGAGCAGTTGGTGCGTGCTGCGAAATTTCTGGAGCAAGGGATAGTAATTGTTCTTATGGGGAAAAATGTTGGAACTACACAGAGGCAACTGGAAGTGCTTATCGCAGAGGAGGGAGTTGTCGATTGCGTCAAAATATTGCCACCTGTTCCTTACGCGGAACTCCTGACATGGACGGCATCAGCCGATATCGGCTTGATTCTCTACTCCCCTGAGTATTCTGCTAATATTCAGTGGTGTTTGCCCAACAAACTCTTTGAGTATTTGATGGCGGATGTGCCGGTACTGGCTACGCCATTGGACGCGGTTGCCAGTCTTGTTGAAACTCATAATGTTGGAAAGGTAGTATATTCTCTTGTACCCGAAGATGTTGCGGCAGCTATCAGTGGAATGCTCAATGACTACGATACCCTTATCGGTATGCAAAACAATGCTCTGGCTGCTTGCCGACAAGAGTTGAACTGGGAGAAAGAAAGCGAGCGACTCGTTAGCTTCTACCAGGGTATCTGGAAGAAAGAAGCGAAATAGGAATATCTGAGCGTTTCCAGGTGGGCTTGCTTGACGGCGGGGGAAGGGCTAGTATGCGTATTCTGTACGTACACGGTATTAACCAGGTTGCGGAAACCTATGGAAAGTATTTTGCCAGTCAGGGCCATTTGATCCATCTGTATGAGCCAGATCTGAGCGGGGGTAACAGTATCTTGCCTCTTAAGCTGGCCTTGATGCCTGCAAGGCTATTCGATTTACGGCAAGTCGTGGGGCGTCTTGATGCAACATACTTTGATCTTGCTCATATCCACTGGGCCAGCTACGGGATACTGGGTTTAGTCAGTCGTATCCCCTATATTGTGGAATGTCATGGCAGCGATGTGCGCTATCGCTTGCAGCAGCCTTTCTTTCGTTCGCTGCTGACCCCAATTTTGCGGCGAGCCGCAGCAGTCCTTTGTATTACGCCAGATCTGTTGCCTGTTGTCCAGTCGATTCATTCGGGTGCTTTGTTCTTACCCGCTCCATTGGATATAGAACGTTTTGTACCGGTGGAAGCCGAGAATCGGCTTTCCTCGCATATATGGACTATTTTATTGTTCGCCCGCCTCTGTTCTACCAAGGGATCAGAAACTGCGATTGAGGGGATAAGGCGTTTTATCCGGCGTCATCCGCATGTTTGTGTGCGTTTGTTGGATTGGGGATCGTTGCGCACAGAATATAAAAGGCGCTATGGCGATCGTTTTGAGTTTGTTCCTCCTGTTGCTTCACATGAAGTAGAGCAGCTAATTTGTTCCGCTGATGTCATTGTTGGTCAGTTTGCTCTGGGAGCATTAGGGATATCAGAATTACAGGCAATGAGTTGTGCAAAACCTGTTATCTGCTCATTTCGCTACGATGATGCTTATCCTACTCCTCCTCCTCTGTTTCGCGCTTCTACAGCAGAGGAAATTGATGCGCACCTTGAAAATCTCTATCAGCATCCAGAAGTGGGAATCGCTCTAGGAAAAAAATCGCGAGAATGGGTGATAGCTAATCACGACTATCGGGTACTTGCAGGAAGGCTGGAAGAACTTTACCGGACAATCATTTATCATCCAGCTTGATGCTACAGATCATATGAGTGTTAAGAAGCTTGAACTGCTCAAGGAGATTGGCCAGGCCGTATGCTCGTGGGGCAATGAGCCGTGCGAGAGGTGGAGCGAGTGTGATGCGTCGGAAATCGAATTGTGCGCCGGGGTGCTGGAAGAGATGGCGGATTTGTCGTCGTGGGATGCCGACGACAGCGGGATTTCTGGGGTTGGAGTAGGTGAAGTCGTAGCAGAGGATCAGCCCTCCTGGCTTGCGGACTCGCCAGATTTCAGCGGCGATACGTTGTCGGAGCGGCTCATTGAGAATGGAGCTAAATACAACGAAGAGCGTTATCAGGTCGAAGCTCGCATCTGGATAAGGAAGCTCGTGCGCGCTTCCCTGCCGCCAGTCAATAGCAGGATTCTTCTGCCTTGCAAGGGCCACTCGTTCAGGCATAAGATCGATACCGACAAGATTGCCCGCCTGCGCGCCGTAGGCGAGGAAGCGTTGGAGATGCATACCTGTGCCGCAACCTATATCCAGAATCTTTTTATCCGCTAAATCAGTAAATCTATGCTGTTTGAGCAAAGCAAGTAAGTTGCGCTCTATGCTGTGAAGCTGGAGTAGCGTCGCCTCGTTAAACAGGCTATAGCGTGCAGCAAATGCTTCGCAGCTAGCCCGACAGGTATATTCCTTCTGAATGCGCGCAAGTTCCTGCTCAAAGGTTATCGTTATCCGTTCCATGCATATCACCTCTTTTTTCAATCCAGTATACTCGTGCGTACAAATGATGAGGTGAGACGGCCCATTTGGCATCGGCAGTATCATGTATTGTAGGGGCTGTGACAGAAACCTCTCTGCACGGCAGATGCAGTGTCCGGTGATGAAGCAAGAATATCATTCTGCTATGAAGTCTCACGTTGGAGGATGAGGAATACGTTGATGGGTCTATCAAAACGAACGATAAAAGGAAAACATGTAGTAGTTACCGGAGGGGCCGGGTTTATTGGCAGTCACCTGGTTGATCTTCTGATAGCTGAAGGGGCGGGAAAACTTACCATCATTGATAACTTCTTTCTGGGAAGATATGCTAATCTGCAGGAAGCACGCGATAAGATGCCAGAATTGCAGATTATTGCCGTCGATGGGGCTGATGAGCGTGCCGTTCGTGATGTATTCCGGCGGCTGCATGCTGTAGACGTGGTGTTTGACCTGGCGGTGATTCCTCTTCCTACCTCGTTGGAGCGACCAAAATTCTGCTTCGATACCAATGTCAGCATCACCTCGATACTCTGTGAGCTATTACGCGAGGGCCACTTCGCAACGCTGGTACATTTCTCCTCATCGGAGGCATATGGTTCGGCCAGAAGGATTCCAATGAGCGAGCAGCATCCACTTGAACCTCTCACGCCCTACGCTGCCAGCAAAGCCGCCAGCGATCATCTGGTGCGGACGTATGCGGCCACCTTCGGAGTGGACGCGCTGGTCGTGCGCCCATTCAACAATTATGGTCCCAGGCAGAACGATCAGCAATATGCCGGTATCATTCCGACGCTGCTGCGCTGTGCCTTTGAGAGGCGTGCGTTTACCCTCTTAGGGGATGGAAAACAGACACGAGATTATATCTATGTCACTGATACGGTGCGTGCGGCACTGGCATTGTATCAATGTTCGCAGGCGCAGGGGCAGGTGGTGAATATTGGCTCCGGTCAGGAGATTAGCATGATTGATCTCAAGACGAAGATAGAACAGATTCTGGGTTGGGAGATACCCACTCGCTATCTTGACCCGCGCCCGGGTGACGTGCGCCGCCACCTCTCGGATATCACGCTTTTGAAGAACCTCATTGCCTTTGAGCCACAGGTGAGTATTGATGAGGGTTTAGCGCGAACGGTGGAGTTTTATCGGACCCGTGCTGAGGTCAACCAGAAGGGAGCTTGCTGATGCGATTGCTGGTAACGGGAGCTTCTGGTTTTCTGGGACGCAATATCCTCCTGGCTGTTCCTCAAGAGTGGCGGGTAGTTGCTCTGTATCGTCCCGACAATGCCGGTTTCCTCTCCTTTCTGGAAACTCACTCCCTTCAACATGTCCAGCCGGTAGCCTGTGATCTTACCGACCAGCAACAGGTTGGGCGGGTTTTCAAAGAGATCGGCGGAGATTTTGATAGCTGCCTTGCCCTGGCAAGCAACACCTCCATCCCCGATTCTATTGAGCGGCCCCTGTATGACCTTGCGACGAACGTGAGCGGCTTGCTGCAGGTATTGCAAACCTGTTCTATAGAGCATCTGGTCTATCTTTCGTCTGGCGCAGTCTATATCGGGCTGGAGGGCCTCGTTGGCCCGGCTGCTGCGCTCTCACCGACATTGCCCTATGCCATCTCGAAGCTGGCAGCGGAACAGTATATCCGGGCATTTGCTATGCATAAACGTACGCCTCGCTCTGCAACGGTTATCCGTTTCTTCGGAGCATATGGCCCGTATGAACCACCTCGTAAACTTTATACAAAACTGGTGCGCCGTTTCGCTTTTGAGCGCAATCCATTCTTTACGGTAACAGGTGATGGCGAAAACTATATTGATGCCATGTATATCGACGATGCGGTGAGGGCACTTCTGGCCGTTTTACTCTCGCCTCCAACAGAAGGGATTCGTTGTATAGACCTGGGTGTTGGCAGTAGAGAAAGCGTCAACGCGGTGGTGACACGAGCGGCACATACCTTCGGGTTGGAGCCGGATATCCACCATGAAGGCGCGCCTGCTGAATACATCCGTTTTTTCATCGATCCAGAGCCATTTGCCTCAGCCTACCAGTTCAAGCCGACAATCTCGCTTGAAGCGGGTCTTAAGTCTCTGTTTATGCATCTGGAACGAGAGGGAAAGCGTGTTGCAGTTGATTCATGAGATGAAGTATCCAGTTGATTTCTCCCCATTACTTACTTTGCCGCTTGACTATCTGGATGGTGCGGGAGTCCTTTCCGGCGCTCCTTCTTGTACTCCAGAGGAGAGATATCACCCAACGAGTATTGCCCACTATGCTCTTGCTCACTGGAATGCGTACCTTATAGATGAAGATATTGAGCATAAAGGAATCTTCCTTATTCAGGCTCGCTGGTTACTGGCCCAGCAGATTCCCCTTGCCAACGGGATTGGAGCGTGGCCGATCTCTCTAAGAAGGCCAGAATTTTACGCTTTCCGTCCCTGGTTGTCGGCGCTGGCGCAGGGCTGCGTGCTCTCTGTTCTTGTGCGCGCATATCTGTTGACGGAGGATGAGGCGTTTTTACAGGCGGCGCACCGTGCCGTCCGCGCTTTTGAACTGGATATCCTTGATGGCGGAGTGCGTTCCCAGGTGGGCGAAGATGGTATTTTCTTTGAGGAAGTGGCGGTTTATCCAGCGGCTCATATCCTCACCGGATGTATGATGGCACTGCTTGGTCTCTATGATTACGTAGCTGTGGCAGGAGAGAGCAGAATCAAGGACCTGATACAGCGAAGTAGCGAGACATTGCATACCCTGCTTGCCCTCTTTGATACGGGCTACTGGACACGCTCTGATCTACTCCATAAGCGCCTTGCTTCACCATCTGAACATGCAATGCATGTAATTCTGCTTGCATGGCTGGCAAAATATAGCGGATGTGAGTATTGTGCGGGGCTGGCAACACGCTGGGCGCAATACCAGTCAAATGTTGCCTGCCGCCTGCGTTTTCTGATTACTAATTGGCTGACCGGTTATGTAAGTGGTCTGGCCCAACGCCTCCGTCAGATGGTTTTTCCTGACCTTGATATGACGGATTCAGCCGCACTCAATCGCGTATGTATCCCCATACCTGCATTTCCGGTTGCAGGCGGCATGCGTGGCGTGCTTGCAGGAGTTGCCCAGGTAGTAGGGAAACAATGGCAAATGCTCTATCTTACAAATTATAAAGGCGAGAATCCAGCAGGGCTGAATATTGAGGTATTTGGTCGCAGATTCACGGCTCCCTGGCAGTTCCCTGCTGTCTGGCTCTATGTTCTGACTGGCTGCTGCAAGCTCTTTGGCCTCCTGCGCACTGCTTCCGGCTATGGGGTGATCCTGCCACAGGATGGCATTTTTACCGGCGCGTTTGCCGCGCTGATGGGTAAAATAGCTGGAGTGCGCGTAGTTTGCATGGATCATGGGAATGTCACCTGGCTGGATAATCCAACCTTCCACAAAGAGCGTCTCCTGACCCTTGCGGGCTATTCCTGGCCAAAACGGCTTTTTGGCTGTCTGTGTTTTAACCTCTACTGGCCCTCGCTGCGTCTTCTGGCATTTATCGCGGCACGTTCCACCGATCAATTCCTTGTTGCTGGTGATGAGGTGAATGATGTGTATCGCGAAAGGTTTGGCGTTGCTTCAGATCGCATTATTCGCTATACCTACATGATTGATGCTCAGCGTTACACACCGCCATCGCAAGAGGTTCGAGCGTGTATGCGGGCAGGCCAGGGACTTGAGCGAGAGGACATTGTGATTGCGCTTATTAATCGTCTTGCGCCGGAGAAGGGATTGGATGTTGCAATACAGGGGATAGCTCTGGCCCTGTCACAGTTACCGATCAGGATACAGCAACGGGTGAAGGTACTCATTGCTGGAGAAGGACCGTTGCGCTCGCAGGTGGAGGCTGCTATTCAGAGGTACAAACTGGATGGTAGTTGCACGCTTGTCGGTGAGGCTAAACCTGCGGAGGTGGTAGCACTTCTGGCAATAAGCGATATCTTTCTTTACACTGGCACACGGGGTACAAATTATTCTATGGCCGTACTCGAAGCAATGGCGGCTGGCTGTGCTGTTGTTGCCTCAACCTCTCCTCAATCAAATGCAAAATTGCTGGCTGATGGGCGTGGTATTGCTGTGACGCCGGGTGATACTCTTTCTGTTGCGATGGCACTTGTCCGCCTGTGTGCTGACAGGGAATGTTGCTATCAGATGGGGCAACGAGCCAGGGAATATGTGAAATGCTATCACAGTGCTGAGATGCTGCGACGCAGGTTGCTGCGAGCCACATATTTTTCGCCTGTACTGGTGATGGAGCATGCAACTGTGGGAGTTGAAGTTGGCTAGATATCGATTTCTCAAGAGAAAATGGTGTCTCTTTGCTCTTCCTGTTGTTATTGCTGTTCTGCTATCGCTAACATTAATCGAGGTACAGCACATACAGCAAAGCAATACTGGCGAGGCACCAATGCACCTTACCGGGGGCTTTAGTGTTGATACCCCTGAGAAGGTAGCGACGGCAGCCGACGAGGGAGTGCAGGTCGTATTCTACTACGGGCAACCTCCTGCCGAGAATAGCCAGTTGGGGCAGAAGTTGCAGGCGCTGCACATGCATGTGGTGGATGGTTTTATTGCCAGCTATCTCTATTATTACGAGTGCCACCGCACGCAGACGGTGAAGCCGCCTCCACCAGGGGTGAGGGCATATTGCGCGACCGACTTTCATCCAGAGTTGATCGATGAGGAGGCAGTTCTTGCTGTGATTGCGGCACATTTGCAGCAAGTGGGCCGTAATCATTTGATTGCTGGCTACTGGGTGCTGGATGATTGGGTTCCCTGGGATGTGGGGAGCGCACGTGGGTTACTGATTAAAGTGCATGATCTTATCCAGCAAGATACGCCTGGGCGTCCGGCCATTTGTGGATTCGGAGGCTTCCTGGGAAGAAGACCTGCCGGGGCCGGTTTTGGTTGGCTCGATAGGCTGGCCGATAATTTCTCACCGCAGGGCTGCGATATGGTAGGTCTCTATATCTATACTCCTACGCCTGCTGTCGACCTCCCTGCATCATACTATGATTGGTCGATGACAAAGGTGCTGCCTGCTGTGTTTGCCAGTCTGGGGAAGCGCGGGTGGAATATTGCCAGGGAGCCATTAATTGGTATCGTTCAGGCATTTGGTGGCCCTCGTCGCAATACGAATCTTTACTGGGCAACACCAGATGCTAATGATATTGTCACGCAAAGTAAGAGCTTTTGTGAGCATGGGGCAACCGGGATAGTCTATTATGGTTGGGATGACTCAACGTTTGGAACAGGAATGCAGACGCCTGCGAATAATACCGGTATCGAGATGGGTATAGAGGAAGGGATAGCGGCATGTAAGCAAATTTGGGGACATAGCTCGTAACAGTGACTTTCTCTGCTTGACTCTTCGTGCAGGACAGGGTATACTACCAGCACAAGAGAAAAAAGACGCGATGCGAGTGGAGTAGAGGGATGCGGTCTGCCAGAGAGTGGAGGTCACCGGGTGCGAGCCTCCTTCGGATACGGCCCTTGAACGTGACTCGCTAGTCGAATACTTGAGGCGATATGGCAGCATATCGCGGTAGGGTGTTCCGGGCGCGCCCGTTATCGCGGCGAAGAGGATAATTGGCCTGAATCTGGTTGGGTGGGCCGATTGTCGAAACAAGGTGGTACCACGAGCGCGCTGCCCTCGTCCTTGCGAGGTGGCAGCGTTTTTTCGTATGCACAAAGGAGTACCATACCATGTTGCCCAACCGTTATGATTTCCGTGAGGCGGAGCCACGCCTGGCTCGTCTCTGGGCCGAGGCCGATCTGTATGCCTTTGACCCGCACGGCTCCGGCCCGCTCTTTACCATTGACACGCCGCCGCCAACGGTTTCTGGCGAGTTGCACATCGGCCACTGCTATTCCTACACGCAGGCCGATATCATTGCCCGCTATCGGCGCATGCGGGGCGAGCGTGTCTTCTACCCGATGGGCTTTGATGATAACGGTTTGCCCACCGAGCGTTTCGCCGAAAAGCAGCTTGGACGCAAGGCGAACGAGATGGAGCATGAAGCCTTTATCGCCGCCTGCCGCAGGCTCACGCGGGAGGTCGAAGATCGCTTCGAGGCCCTCTGGCGGCGGCTCGGTCTGAGCGTTGATTGGCGCTATCGCTACACGACGATTTCGCCGCAGGCACAGAAGACGTCGCAGTGGTCGTTCATCCAGTTGTATCGGTCTGGTCGCGCCTACACCCGGCTCGCGCCGACGCTCTGGTGTCCCGAATGCCAGACGGCCATCGCGCAGGCCGAGGTTGATGACACGACGCTGCCGACGCTGTTCACTACGCTGGCCTTTCGCTTGCCCGATGGGAGCATGCTACCCATCGCCACGACGCGCCCCGAATTGCTGCCTGCCTGCGTCGCCATCTTCGTCCATCCCGCCGATGCGCGCTATGCGGCCCTGATCGGCTCGACGGCCAGGATCGAGAGTGATGCCTTTGCCGACAGGCCGCTCATCGAGGTTCCTATTCTGACGGACGAACTGGCCGATCCGACGAAGGGTAGCGGGGCCGTCATGTGCTGCACCTTCGGCGATTCGACCGATGTTCGCTGGTGGCGCACGCATGATCTGCCCTTACGTGCCGCCATTGATCGCGCCGGGTGCATGACGGCCCTGGTCGGCCCGCTTGCCGGTTTGCCGACGGCGGATGCTCGCCAGCGTATCCTTGAACTACTGGCAGAGCATGGACAAATTCTGGGGCAGGAGACGATTGAGCATACCATCGGCGTGCATGAACGCTGCGGCACCCCTGTCGAGTACCTGCACACGCGCCAGTGGTTCATTCGCATTCTCGATCAGAAGGAACGTCTGCTGGAGGCCGGGCGCAGGATTGCCTGGCATCCTGAACACATGCTGGCGCGCTACGAACGCTGGGTTGAGAACCTGCAATGGGACTGGTGCATCTCGCGCCAACGCTACTTTGGCGTTCCCTTCCCGGCCTGGACGTGCAAAGCCTGCGGCAAGCTGAAACTGGCTGCCTTCGAGCAGTTGCCTGTCGACCCACGGATAAGTTCTCCGCCGGAACCATGCGAGTGTGGCGGTAGCGAATTTGAGCCGGAGACGGATGTTATGGACACCTGGGCCACCTCGTCTTGCTCGCCACAGATTATCGGACGCTGGACGGATGACCCGGCCAGGTTCGCGCAGCACTTCCCGGCCAGCCTGCGACCCCAGGCGCACGATATCATTCGCACGTGGGCCTTCTACACCATCGTCAAGTCGCTCTATCACCAGGGCGACATTCCCTGGCGCGAGACGATGATCTCCGGCCATGGCCTTTCGGCAGAGCGGCGCAAAATCTCCAAGTCGAAGAGCCATCAGGAGATTTCGCCGGTTGAGGCGATTGAGCGTGAGTCGGCGGATGCCCTGCGCTACTGGGCCGCTTCGGCGCGCACAGGGGCCGATAGTCCCTACAGCGAGGAGACCGTTGCCAACGGCAGACGGCTCGTCACCAAGCTCTGGAATGCCAGCCGCTTCGCCGAAGGTCGCCTGCAAGCCCTGGATGGTCACGCTCTCACAGACGAGACCTTGCCGGATGGGCTGCTACCGACCGACCGCTGGCTGCTCTCGCGTCTGGCGCGCACGATTGCCATTGCTACCGGCGAACTGGACAGCTACGAGTACGCGGCGGCTCGCGCGGAGATCGAACGCTTCTTCTGGTCGGATCTGTGCGATAACTACCTGGAACTGGCGAAGGCGCGTCTCTATGGCGAGGCCAGGCCAGAACGCTATGCCGCGCAGTGGACGCTCTACCGGGCGTTGCTGACCGTCCTGAAGCTGCTGGCTCCCTACCTGCCCTATATCACGGAAGAAATCTACCAGGGTCTCTTCCGTCAATGGGAAGGCGCGGCCTCCATCCACATTGCCCCCTGGCCTGCGGAGCGGCCCGAATGGATCGATGCCGAAGCCGAAGAGATGGGCAAGACGCTGCTGGAACTGTTGCACCGGGTTCGCCGCTACAAAGCCGAACGCGGCCTCTCCATCGCCGCGCCCCTGGCTTCGCTGCGCATCAGCGCCACGCCGAAGCAGCGTCCCCTGCTCGAAGCCGCGCTCATCGACATCCAGAGCGCGACACGGGCAAGAGAGATCAGCTGGAAGGAAGCTGGTGATGCGGAGACACTACAAAGCCTGAGCGTCATGTAGACAGGGTTGAGAGAGAATGGTAACCTTGCCAGGCCACCGGCAAGGCGTGGCCCTCAGAAGCGTTACCTGAAGCCGGTGCGAGCGCGACGCAGGCCACCCGCCCCAGGCCACCCGCCGACAGGCCACCCACCCGCCGACAGGCCACCCGCCAGGGGTGGCCCTACTATACACGACGGGCGGTCGTGCGACCCGTGGTGATGACGTATATAGTAGAT
>CADDYT010000125.1 GCA_902810755.1 Chloroflexota bacterium | reverse complement strand
GTTCGGGCAAAATACCTGCGAGGCCTTCATTTGCTCTGTGGTTGTTTGCATACACACAGCTTACAGATGAAGCCTCAGTTTTCAAGCCCTTTAGGACTCCTGTCCACCAATTAAGGGAGTTCTACCAAGGAAAAAGCGCCAAGGATAATTGCGAGGCGATAAAGTAATTCCCTTGTGTACCCATCCCCAACTGTTGCTAAGAGCCGCCGCTGTGTTTCTTCGCGGATATCTGCTGTATGTTTCTGCTGGAAAAGTGATGATAAGACCTGCTCGTCAAATTGCCAGTTATGCTGTTCAAGGTACTGGGCGATGGCTTCAACGAAAGGAGGATGTCGCATAGCAAGTGTATTGATAGACCTTGCCATGTCAATAATATTCTCAGGGGCCTCATAAGAACGTAGAAGGTCCGCCACCTCGCTCTGGCTGAAAGGCTCAATGGCCCACGTATGTAAGATCTGGCGGTGCAGAGAACGACGAAGTATGCTGGGAAGTTCATAAGTACTGAGAGAGAGCAGATGGACGCCTTGCAATCGGAAGGCTCGAACGAGTTGCTGTAAGCGCGCTGAAAGCCCATCGTTTCCATAGAGCTGAGGGAGATCATCAAGCACAACAAGTGTTTGCTGCCCAAGCTGAATAGCCAACTGTTCGTACCAGGCTTTACGTTCAGTTGGTATCGGTGCGTTCATCAAAGCTTTGCAAGCTTCATCAAATTGAACACAAGCCTGATCGATAGAGTAGTCAGGACCGAGGCGAATCCAGGCTTTGCATATACCAAGCTCTTGTGCCAACAGGATAGCCAGTGTAGTTTTTCCTGTGGAAGTCCCACCATGAACTGCTGTCCATATCTTCGTTGCCACGATCCGCTTGAGCATCCCAACAGTTTGCGTCCTCGCGCTAACAGGATGATCAAGTAGAGGAAGATCAAGAATTGGAGAGCAAGGCACATAGTCTACCGCTATGTTCAGTTTCTGGTCGCGAAGAAGGCCATGCACCTGTTCGCGTACGTTTTCTAATCCCTCTTCCACCTCACCGACACGGCCTGTGAGAAGCTGCAATTCTAGCTCGTGCTGCTTCGTCACCTCACGAATGGTACTCAAAAGTGCATGATCAGTTATGGAGAGTGTTGGAAGTGAGAGAATCTGCTCGAGTTCCTCTGTGCGCAATTGCCTGCTCTCAACAGAACTGTCATGGGAAGAAAGGACCTCGAATACATGTAAAAAAAGGCGAAGATACTTTTCATCTGCCTCCAGTGGATCAGCAGCGAAACCTTTCTCAATCAGCCGTCTTTTCAACTCTTGGCGAAGCTCTCGTACTGACTTGGTGCCGGTACTCCATTCAAAAGTCTGGATGAACTCAAGGAGTTGGGTCTGATTTGCTTGCTGGAGGTAGTTGTGGAAACGCTTCCAGCTTTCTTCGGGAATATCTTCAGGACATCGGCTCTCGATCAGAAGAAAGCGAATGGCCTCTATCGCTTTGTTTTGGCCTGTTCCTTTCAGCTCTCCCTTGCGGATTCGTTCCCAGACCTCAATAGCAGCCATCCTTCCTGGCATCGGAGAATGCCGTTCACGGCCAACAAAAGCATTTGTCGTGTAGCGGAAGAAAAGGGGAATATCAGGGTTGGCCAAACGGTGTTCGTAGAAATTGACGATGGCTGCGATAGCGGCATTCGTTTTCAGAGTGACAGTTTGTTCATGATGTTTTATCTGCTCGAGTAATCGGTATTGTTCGTATTCGTCTTCAGTCGTGATCGCCTGAGCAACGAGATCAATGTCCTCTCCATGTTCCAATTCAAGAATCTGCCCAGGTTCTAGTTCAAGCCAGCGTGCAATGGTCAGTTCGGCTTGGTAAACATATCCTCTGATTGTTGCCCTTGCGTCCCTGTCTCGTGGTGGTCTATAACTCTGCATCCCTTGACTACTTAGCCCCCTGGTTTCCAACCTCATACTCAGTGGAGTGCGGGAAATTCGTGGATGAGAACTAGGGCAGATAAATCGGCACCTATGATTCCTCCAGGAATGAGCGAATACGCCACTAATTATGACAGAAGGAAAAACTTGCACAGTCCTTGCTTACTTAGTGGTCTTAGTATGCCAGAAAACTCATAAAAAGTAAACATACAAAACAAATTGACATGGCAAGGTCAACAAAACCACCTGTTATCAGGTATGATTTGAGCTTATAGATAACGTATGGAGGGTTAAAGGTTGTATTAGCACTTAGACTCTTTGGGTTAGAGAGGAAGATCGTGTATGAGGGAAATGCCGTGACGCAGGAGTTCACTTTCCAGCGCAATTACCACCTGCACATTTGTAGCTCCAACTTCTTGAATACTCTTACGAATGACTTGGGCGAGATGCTCCCTCGGAATCACGATCAGGATGGGTGGAAGCGCCGTTCGGGTTTCATGTTGATAGTCGGCATATGCCTCAAATTTCGCTTCGTATTCACGGCGGTAGGAGGTGCCAGCGTCATATTCGACCAGCATATTCCGTACTGTCTGTTCGCTGGAATGAAGATAGACGAGTTCTGCGTCTGGTCGCACGAACATCAATTTCTGGTTGAGGGGATGGCGGTACCAGCGGATGGACTCAGCGGCGTTTTTCCAGGAAAGCATAGTATAGGCATTTGTACGCCGGGCCATTTCCAGGAGACCCGTCATTGAGTGGTAGAGACCGTTGGTATGAGCCATCTGGGCTTTGAGTCCGGCCACCCCTCGCTGCACCCATTCCACAGCAGAAGTACTCGTTGAGATGTGCTGTTTGTCCTGCTCTCGAAGAAGTGGAGCTAGGTACTGTCTCGGCGAGAGAGCATGCCGAACTGCAAGAATGCGCAGTGCGGTCTCCGTCAAATGGTAACGTTCGCGCTCTCGCCAGCTGGCTCCTGCTTCCCAGAGATAGGTCTGGATGAGTTCAAGCTCGATCAAGGTCATGAGGTGTCGTTGCAAGTTTCGTGCATCGATCCCGTAGTGTAAGATGGTAAGCAGATCTGGCAGACTGAGCAGAGGATGACGTGCCAGCCAGGAGAGTATCTGCTTCTGCTCAGAGGACAACGCGAGGGTAAGGAGTCCTGTGATCTCGAGACGCTCTGCCTTTGTCGCACGCACTTGTTCAGAGAGGAGAGAGGCTGTGATGGAAGAGACTTCTTCACCGAGCGAGCTTCCTACATAGCATGGCAGAGCCTTCCTGGCTCTCACTGATAGACCAGATGGATGTTGGGTCATCGTATCACTCAAGGAGAGGTATTGCGAGAACCTCTCGATCAACAAGGGTGTGGCAGGGGTGTGAAAGAACTCAGCAAGCGACTTCATCTTTTCTGATGATGGTAGGTGGTCGGTATCAGTAGCGACAAGTTCTTGTAGAGGCAACCACAGGTTGGTATAGACCCCCTCGTGTAATCGTTCCTGATCAGTGATGCCTCCTTCAGGAAGAGCGGTCTGCGTTTGCTCTGAACAGTAACGAAACAACTCTGCCCAGAAGGGGAAGCGAGAAGCCCGGCTGAGTATGAGCAGTTGAGGAACGACCTCTCCTTGCAAAAGCAGTGCCTGGCGGAGATCAAGCAGACGAGCCAGGAAGTCCCGCTCCAGTTTCTCTCGGAATGCTTGCTCAGACAGGTCGACCCGAATGTAGAAGGCATGCGTCGCGCCTGTTGGTTGCTGGATGAGCAGGGCGGCGTCACTGGTAAAGGTATGGCGCTCTTTTCCCTGGGTAAAGGTTTCCTGCCACGGCTGCCGGTAGCTCGTCAGGATGTATCCGTGTAATCGACCTTCAGCGATCAGTCGCGTGACGAAATCGCTGAGCATGAGGTGAATCTCTGGCCGGGCAAGATGAGCGAGCAGATCACTGCGATCGACCGGATAACTGGCGACCAGGCGCGGGACGGAGAGCGATGGTGTGTGGCATGCCGCAAAGACGTACAGGCCCCTATCGGTGACGTGATAGCGATGGCGATTGTGCGGCCAGTCCGGCTCGCTGAATACAATGTGCGCAATGAGATCCAGTGTTTCCATGCGCTTGAGGTGGGATGAGACCGTGGCATAATCGCGCTCCAGCAAACGCGCCAGTTCATTAACCGAAAGCAATGGCAGCCAGATCAACCAGCGCAGCAATTGAAGGTGTATTTGCGTCACCTTTCCTTGAGCAAGCAAGGACTCGATCTCCTCTTTCCCAAGCGTTGATCGATTGGTACGCGGTTCGCTCATTATGCTCGCTCCCGCTCCCGTTCTCTGGGTCCCCTGCTCATTCCAATTGCTGTGGGAAGAGGGCGTGCGCTTTCCACAGCCTCCCCTGTTGTATCCTGCAATGCCGATGGTTCTGGTGGCGGCGTTCCTATCGGTTGCTTTTTGAGTTTTTTCATGCGCCGACTGCGTCGGTGATTGCGTTTCTGCCCTGCTGGCTTCCCGGTTTCAGCAGATGCGGGTTCTGCTGCTTGCTGCGGGATGGCGGTCTTCTTTGTCTGAGATGATTCCAGGGATGGTGACTGTGCTGCGCTCGTTGCTGGCTCAGATTGTCCACTGGTTGGCAGTTCAGATACCGATGCAGACGTGCCGATTGAAGCTCTCACCTGGCTCTCATCGGCTCGTAGTTGTGCTTCCCGCTGCAGTGCCGCTTCCCGGAGTTGTTTGTTCACCTGAGTGGCCCTGGCTTCACGCTGAATCTTTTGCGCATAGGGGATGACATCAAGGAAGCGTTTGAGGTGTTCGGCGTGCAGGCGATCCACTTCAGCGGCAGGCAGATAGCGCTGTTGATTACTGCGTCTTATGTCCTCAGCCTGCTGCTTCTGTGTGGTAGTACGCTGCCAACTCGCCGGTTGAGCGAGCGTGACTGAGGCGACCTGCAGGGGATAGCCCTGGATGGAGAGACGCGCATAGCAATGCAGGCGAGGCTGGCTGATGATATGCTTCTGAGAAACCTTCTGCTGGAGTTCTTCTTCCAGGATTCTAGCATCAGCCGCCGAAACGTTAAAGGCACACAGGTTCTCACAATTGGAGAGAACCATTTCTAAGAGTCCCTCTTTGATCTGGTTGAGCCGTTTGAGGTTCTGTGTGGCCAGCAACATCGCACAGCCATACTTGCCATCCTCCGAGAGCAATTTCTCATAATCCCCTCCGGCGAAAGCCTGAAATTCGTCCACCACCACAAACACTTTCCGTCGGTTCTCAAGCGGAATAGCATGTTGAGAGGCAAAGGCACGATGTAACAGATTGATCAGGGTGCTGCCCAGGATATTGACGGCGGCATCGTCCATGTCGCGGGAGGCGAGGGCGCACAACACGATCTTCCCCGTTGTCACTGCTTCATGAACGGGAGCCGTCGTGATGGGTTGGCCCACGATGTGCCGCAATTGCTGGTTATCATTGAAGACCCCTAGCTTGCTGAGAATAGGGAGAATGACCTCTTGCCGGAACGAGCTATTTTTAGGCAAGGTGAAGTAAGTGTTTTGCCACCAGGCGAGCAATTCCTGATGCCAGACCTCCGACATATCGAGCTTGGTGAGTACCTGGATCGCATAATCCTGATATTGCAAGAGCGGATTGATATCGAGCAGGGTAAACTGCTGATCGGCCTTGCCTTCTCGTACCAGCCCCTCGTTGAGCGTATAGAGCAACAGGCACACATTTTTGAGGAAGTAGGCCATGCGCGGTCCCCAGAAGTCCGACCAGACCCGTTCAAAGCTTGCCATCAGGTTGGAGACCGCCTGGTCGCGGGTAAAGCCCATGGTCGCATCCAACGGATTTAAACTAACAGGAAACGCTTTCTCTGTCAGGTCAAGCAAGAGGACATCCTGCGTCCGGTGTGCCGGGACGAGACTGAGCAGGTCTTCGATCAGGTCATGATGGGGGTCAATACAAAACAAACCGGGTTGCGGCGAGCCGTCGCGAACGCGCTGCATCGCGCCCTGCGCTAGCAACTGGATGAGCACCGATTTGCCCGAACGAGAGCGACCAATCAAGAACTTATGACTGAACAGGGTAAGAAAAGGCAGCGAGACACGCACCTGATGGCTGCGCTGGGTGGAGTGACCAATGAGTACCGGCGGTAGCGGGGCCTCCGTGTTTTCAATCTGGTAGGCGATCTCTGGAGAGAACAGCAGATGCTTGACCGAGAGACGGCGTACCAGTGGGAGATCCGTCATTTCTTGTGGCAGGTGAAATGCGCCGCTCAACTCCAGGCCGTTCCAGATATCTTTGCCAGGTGCGCCATGCAGCAGACGCAGCAATGGGTGAGCATAGGGGAATGCCTGTTCCGGGCTTACCAGCCGCGCTGCTTGCCTGTTCCGGGTATCCAGGTGTCGGATGCGTTTTAAATAAAGACTATTGGCGCTTGCCAGCGTAAATTGCCGATACGCAACCTCCATACTTTTCAGGTGCGCTCGCAACTGCTGTTCTGTCGAGGTGGCTTCTCGGCCAATCACGATCACGCGCAACTGGGTATAAAAGGCCGCACGGACCAGTTTTTCTGCCACCAGCTTCATATCATAAATGTCATCTCGCTTTCTTCTGATCCACCACCAGAGAACGCTAAGACCTGCTGCAAGAGCGAGCAGGGCAACGAGCGTTAAAGGCAGCCACGCATGTTCGCGATACCAGCGGTATCCTGCGATGGCTCCAAGCAGACCAAAGAGGCCGACGACGATCTTTACGCCCTCGGCAACATCTGAGTGCGTTCTAACGCCTTTGAAAGAAGATGCCGCGGCATCACGCTCTGCCTGCAAGGGATGCTCAACCGATTTGCGTAGAGAGCCTGCAATCCAGTTGTCCGGCGCACGAACCAGCGCCAGTTGGCTGATGATGCGCTCACCCGGTCCAACGGGTTCCATTGCCGCCAGAATGCCTGCCAGAGGGTCGGATCCCGCTTCCGCCAGCGTCTTGCCGCTGAACGTTTTGAGCGGCATCCAGGCCGGAGAAGCAAGGGCAAATTCCCCGATGACCGCGTGTTCTCCCGGACCCAGGGCCAGCGGATCAGCCGAGGGAGCAAGGCGATGGATTTCGGCCTGCGGATATTGCGCCTCAAACTGTTTGCAGAGCATGACGAGTTGGGTCTCGGAACTGGTGCGCAGCACAAACCCTTGCTCTCTGCTCGTTCCCACCAACTCCAGCGAGAATGGCTCATCGGAGGCACAGGCCTGGAACCAGTTTTCCATCGCTTCCGCCTGCCGTTCGCCCTCGTCAGAAGGTACAATCATGACCACATATGTTCCTCCCTGAGTGACAGGAGCAGCCGGTGGTGTTGGCAGAGGAATGGTAGGAGCTGTCGAAGTGGCGTTCATCTGGTTCATGTCTGCGTGCTCATCCTTTCCTTCTCATACTCAAGAATACCATTCCATCCACTGAGGGACAGATTGCGTCAGTACCGTAAAGATATCACCATAGGGTTTAAGAAGCCCCTGATGGTTGTTTGCTGGAGATTCGCAAAAGAGGATGGCCCATGCCAGGAGCAAAGCGAGCAGGGCCAGCATGAGCAGGATCAGGAGTCGTTGTACAAATGGCTTCTGGAGTTCTTTGAGCGGATTGAACATGCGCTACCTTCCTTTCCTTCCCTTATGCGAGAGCCTGAACTTTCTGTCGGTGTCGCTCGCGTTCACGAAGGTCGCGGCGTTCTTGGGGGTCCGTCGTAAAGATGGCGCGATGCTTTGGACTGCTGGCAATGGTGAGGCTGGCGTACTCATTGCCGCAGCGCATCACGGCCTGACCTGGCACCGCTTCGATAAGCGTGCGTTCCAGTTCTGGCGATAGGTTCAATTTCTCGGCGGCAGTGCGTTGCATGCCCAGGAAAAAGGCTGTGCCGGCATTGCTCAAAATGACCTGGCCCTCTTCGAGGAAATCGCGAGGGTGTTGCGAGAGCGTGATCTGAGCAATGCCTAATTTCCTGAACCCTCTGGACCCCTGCTCCAGGTAGCGCCTGCCAGCCGGGTGCCGCAGCATATAGGAAGCCTCTTCAACGACATAGGCCAGGTAGCGATCATCATGGCGCAAGGCCCGGTGCCGATACAGGAAATTCTGTACCACATAGGTCATCAGGGGATACCATTTCTCATCCAGTTCGCGGATACTGAAAATGGTTAACGGCCTGCTGATCGAGATGCTGGTTTGCCCGGTGAAGAGGTAGGCTGCTTTCTCCAACCGCTCCAGCAGTGATTGGCGCATGCTTTCGCTAGAAGCTGGCATGGTCTTCATGGTGGCGATCAGGTCAGCCAGCGTCGGTGCAGGCTTGAGCAAGACATCTGGATCAAGCCGGATGGCCTCACTGGTGATGCCCTTGG
The DNA here is from genome assembly GCA_902810755.1 of Chloroflexota bacterium. The sequence goes on along the minus strand of CADDYT010000125.1, from coordinate 11,045 downwards.
CGGCATAGGTGGTACGTGCCACCTGCGTGAGGTATGCCTCCTCGCCTTTGGTGAGCTTCGTCTCGGCATCAGCGATTAACAGAGCCAGACCTGTCATGAGATGATTATCGATAAACTCCGAGAGCAGGTCTGCCGGATCGTCCGGGTCCACATCATCTGGTCCATAGGGAATGTCGAGCAAGTTGATGGGACAGCTACGCGCCAGGTTGTAGCGCTGGCTTTCTCCAGACAATGCCTGATGCAGGGGCAGGTAATCATCGTCTCGGTCGAGCACCACCACGTCGGCGATCCCCAGCCCCATCAGCCCTGTGACCAGCGTTTTACCGAGCCAGGATTTGCCCATGCCGGTTTCTCCGACCACCACACAATGCGGATTGGGGATTTTCTTCTCTGCTGACCAGGGATTGAAGTAGACCGGCCTGCGACTCGCACCAGAGCCGGTGAAGCCTAAGAAGGCACCGGTAGGCGTGCCAATCACGCCGCTACTACAGTGCAAGAACGTGGAGCCTACATCGCTGGGCAGATTGATGGATTGCTCTGGCTCGGTTGGGGGACAGATCGGCAGGGAGGATTGCCAGCAGATATCATGGCGTCGCGTGGTTGCTCGCACACGAAGCTGCATCTCGCGTAAATGGGAGAGCAGATAGCGCGAACGCTGCTCCAGACGCTCTGGACTGGAGGCATGAATGCCAATGGTCATGCTGACGGCAAAGATTTTCAACCTTCTGGCCGCCAGTTCGTGCAGTACGCGACGAACCTGCTCAGCCTCAATATGCTGGTCGGCTTTGGTAATATGCAGCGTCTTCTGATCGGAGATGCGTTGGCTCTCCAGTTTGATTAGATGCATTTCCAGCTTGCCAATCATGAACGCGCTATCGATGGGATCAAACTGGCTCACCACGAGCATGGGCAGTCCCAGTTCGCTCAGATCTCCTACCCAGCCACACAGCAGATGATGGCCGTAGCCAGTCACCGTAAAGTAGCGCTGATAGCGCCTCTTGCCTGCCACTTCAACCATGACCATATCTGGCTGCACCTCAACGCTGGTCGGCGCTACGAGATCGGCCAGGTTGAGTACTCCGGCCTCGAAGCGAGCCTGCTCATTCATGCTCTCATAGTAAAGCTTGCCATGGAGTCCCTCGATGCATTTCTTGTGAGGATAAGCCGTTTTCCTCGGCATGCGAGTTGCCGTTTGCTTCCGTGTTCTGCTATTCTTCTCTCGCGGCTCATCTGAACTGTCATTATGCGTCTCAACCAGTTGAAGGGCTGACGCGACGAGCGTCTCGGCTGGCGCATCGAGAAGCTGTGGCTCAAAGGAGAGAATATCGGCACCGGGAGCAAGGCATGAGGTAAACAGTTGCAGCATTTCAGGGTCGTCAAGCAGCCAGGCGCGCACGTCGAGTTGCTGAAAGAGTTTTTTCACCACCGAGATGCGAATGCGCAACTGATCGAGTATCTGCTGGCGGCTGACTTCCGTCGGTTTTTTGAAGAAGACCAGATTCCAGAGCATGGCGAGCAGGCCGCGTTTCGATCCCTCGCTCCGCAGACGGGTAGCTTCTTCTCTGGCTGAGGCCGAGATCACAACAAAGTGGCGGGTGATCGTGCAGTGGTGCAGATGCTGCTGCTGAAACTGAATGCTGGCCTGCTGCAGTGCAGCCAGATGTGGTGAGTCCGACAGGGACGCCAGCGCCTGCTTTTGCGCGAGGAGCGGGACATACCTTTCCTGATTGACCTGCTCGGTATGCGAGAGGAACTGGAGGCGAAACTCCAGGCCCGTGAGGAAGGACTCGAAGCGGCCAAAGATGCGCACCTGATCCTGTTCGGGCAGATAGCGGATATTGCGTCCCTCCACCTCAAACACCACCCAGTAGCGGCCTACGGCATGGCCTTTGCTTCTCGGCTCGCTATATCCCATAATCCCCGACGCAAGTGAATCCAGAGGAATCCAGGTTGCCTGAACCGATGGTCCTTCGCCTTTCTTCGCTTCCAGAGCGTCAACAGATTGCCAGGTTGTGCGTTTTGGGATGGTCAGCGAACGACCATAGAGGTAGAGCCAGTGGAGAAACGTCTGATCCTGGACTTTGCCATGCACGAGTATCAGCACCGGAAGGGCAAGAAGCACACAGACCACGATGTGCGTCACCAACGGGAGGGATCCTGTGAGCGAGACGATGCCCACGCCAGCGCCAATGTCGCTAAGCAGTTGCTGGAGCGTCATGCCAAAAATCTTCTCTTCAAATTGGAAGAGATGGCCTGGAACCTCTTTGATCAAAGGGTGGTCTTCGTGCTTTTGCATCATTCTCTCTGTAGCAACAGGGGTGTTTCCTATAGCCAAATGACACAAAGAATCACCTGAGCGTGAGAGGGAACGCCCCTGTTGCTCTCCTTTCCATACTTGCTCATGCTGGGATGCATATTGATCTGGCTACAACATTTTGCCCAGACTGGTGGCCAACGTGATGAAGGCTCCGGTACCGGCGATGATGGCGGCGCACACGAACACTTTTTTGAGCTTGGCCCAGCGCTCGGTGCGCGCCATGGGGGAGGTATCGTTGTCAAGCATAATGGCGACGGCGTAAACAGCGATCAGCAGGCCAGCGACCGTAATGCCAATCTTGGCCGCATTTTGCTGCAAGATGCCGATAATCGTGTTCAGATTATTCAAGGTTCCCATACAACTCTCCTTTCTGATCTCTGGATGCTTTCCTCACCTGTAGGAAAAGCGAGAAGGCTTAGGCGAAAAGGGCCGCGACCGTGACTGCAGTTCGTACGAACTGGCCAATACCCGGAGCGGTTGCCCCGGCTGAGGTGGCAAAACGGGCGAGCAGGCCAGGAATTTCCGCCGTCAAGTTCAGCATGGCGATAGCGAGCAGGAAACCGGTCAAGCCCGTTTGTTTCGACACCAGCAGGAATTGGAAGCCCAGGCCAAAGGTTAAAAACTGAAAAAATTGCGTGAAAATGGTGACGAGGTAGGTGCGCGCCCAGAAACTGAACCAGGCAGCCGTCTGCGGGTGAAACGACATCAGGAAGGCCGGTCCGCTCAGGACGAAGAGGACATTGAAAAAGACAATACGTTTGACCGCCTGGAAGATGACTCGTAGCAAGCTGATACTGAAGACGATAGCGAAAATGGCCGTGATCTGCACTCCCTGCCCGGCGTTCAAGGGTTGACCGCCATTGACCTGCCGGATGAAGTCGACCACGTTGGCATGCACTAACCCGCACAAGAGATTGTTCAATAAGAGCAGGTCTTGCCCCATCAGGAAGCTCAAGTGGATGAGAATCGCCGTCAAGATGAGTTTGGGAACGAACTGGCTCAGGGGCATATACAGCGTCCCGGTACTCTGCCCATACATTATCTGAATGGCTCCCACCACAACGATCAGCCCAAGGAAGGCATCAGCTACTGCTGTCATCGTATTCCACGCACCAATGACAACATCATTGGCTGTGGTGAACTGCAACGGCGTCGTTCCGATCAGCGCAATCAGAGGCTGAATGGGTCCGCTGATCCCTTGCAGGAAATTGGTGATCATGTCAACAAAGAACTGGGCTATCAGATTCATCTCACTCATCCTCGTTTCTGCTTCACACACACCTGCACGTGCATCGTTCTGCACGCTTCGAGGTCAAGGGTAGCAGGCTGATGCAGATAGCAGGTGGGCGCAGAGGCGAGAGCAAACGGAAAGTGAGCAGGAACGAGAGCGGGAAGGAAAACGGGAGATGAGCAGTGTGCTTGAGAATTGCTTCCTCCCTTCAGCGCAGCTACCAGAACTCGTGGAAGATAGGAACGGTGTAGCATGCGTGTCCTCATCACAGGAAGTTCCGGTCAGTTAGGAGCTACCATTGCTGGGCAGCTCTCAGTAGGCCACGAGCCGGTTCGCATCGATCTTGTTGCTGGAAAGTGGACACAACACGTAATGAGTATCACGGATCGAGCCGCTGTTTTCCAGGTGGTGAGAGGGAGAGGGGTAGATGCCATCATTCACACGGCCTCTCTGCACCATCCGCACTTGGCGACGCATTCCAGACAGGCCTTTGTCGAACGAAACCCGTGAGAAATGGGTATCTCTTGTAAGATTTTGGTTGTCGAGAGAACCAAGAATGAGCGTGCGGAAAATCGAGAGGGCCATTGAGCCTCCTGCTGCTTACGAGGCGGTCTGAACGATCAGCAACTTTCTGGCACTCTTCCCTTTTATTGCGCACTTTTCAGGATTTCGACATTCCCTCCCACCTCATCTGATAGGTGTTTTTCTGCTTTTTCCCGTGCTTGCAGCACCCTTCCCGTCTGCTTTCAGTGACCGAACCGAATACTTCCTCTTGCACTTTGCTAGAGTAGATGTATTCCTGCAAAGGATGAAAAGATGTTGTTCGTCGATATTCCCGTCGCACAGTACCACATGGAGGAGTGAGGCCTGTGCGATGGGAAACCATTGCGCATGGAACTGCCCTTCTGAGGTGCTGCTGTGTGTGGGGATGGAAAGAAAAGGAGTATTTCCATGTCAACACGCGATCTGTTTTCTTGTCAATTGAGGAGTGCTCAAATCGTCTTCCTGCGGACGATCCAGGCGGCACAGGACCGGGGGGAATGTCAGGAGGCACTCGAAGAGGTGCTGGATGCCACCCTTTCCCGGCTCGATCAGCAGTGGGCAGCTCTCAAACAACTTGCTCAGAGCGGATTGGTCGAGCAGGTTCCGGTTCTGCTGGAGACGTTGATGAAGGAATGGGCCATCAAGGAAGCCCTTGAATTGCTGCTTCGTCATCTCGGCGAGTACCTTGATCCGACCGATCCAGGCTTGCAGAACGCCATCGAGGAGAAACTGGTGCGCCAACAGGTGCTGCTGGCTTCCGAACTGCTGCCTCTCTATGAACAGGGGCGACAGGCACGCGAGATGGCCCAGCTGCAAGCAACACAGGCTGTGAGCCAGAGGCAGAACCAGCACGTCCAGGAGATGGCACACCTGCTCATGCAGGTACTCCAGAGCCAGGATGCACGGTTTCTAGGCGCGTACCAGGTAGCACACGATGGGCATGAAGATGCACGTGCCTCCCTGCGTCTCGCTATGCACGGCTCCCAGCAAGTACTCGACTTTGCATCTGATGTCCAAAGCAATGTCGCGGCCATGCTCGCCGCCACGCATGACAATCAAAGTGTGATGGTGGAAGAAGTGACCCGACAGGTGAGCCAGAGACGCTCGCTGAACAAACTCATGCTGTTCTGCCTGTTTCTCCTCTTCGTCTTTGGACTCTTCGGCTGCGCCTTCTTCATGGCCATGCACCTGTAAAAATCCTTTTCTCAGTGAGGCTCATCCCCTCACTGGAAAAGGTGCTTCACTCAGAGGAGTAGCCTGTTGCGTCCTCGTAACGGGGCGCTTTTCTGAGTGGGGACTGCGAACACTGATGTTCGCCGCCTCCTGCGTGCTCTCTGTGTGGTTGAGTGGAGCAGACCGCTCCTCGATATGATCCTCACGGATGATATCTGGTAGTCGAGCTTGCTTCTGCTTTCGCTCCCTTTGAGAACGTGTGGTGATGGCTGTGTGTTCTATTCTCTTCAAGAGTTGAGGATGACCCGCATCGGGTTCACCTCATCTCTTGAAAATGTATCTGTTGTCCTTTGGCCGTCGCGGCCATATGCTAGTAATTATTCTACCTGGTCATATCCTCTCTGTTTGCACTTTTCTAAAGGGAAGTAGCAGGAAAGGATACCCTTTGGTATGAAGAGGAGAAAGAAAAAGGCTTTTAGACCACGGAGGTATCCAATTCCAGTTCCAATTATATGTTCAGCTGTCTCCTCCGGAAGGGTGTGTCTTGGTTCACTCATCGCAAGAGCCTACTCACTTTTTGCTCTACATAACTCTATTACTCGGGCTAACGATGGGTTTGGCGTTCAGTTTGCCAGCTGCCACAGCCTTCAGGAGCGAGGAGCGGCTGTGGTTCACTAGCGGTGGCTCCTAGTGAGAGCTTGCAAGAGGTGATTAGGGCAATAGTTCCTGGGTAATCCGTCGGATGTTCGTAGAAGAACGTATTCCGGATCTCCAGTTCCTGACGTACGAAACGCAGCGGATTGAATATCACATTCTCAGTGGCAAGGCCCAGCAGCACAATGCGGGTACCCGGAGGTGCAGCATCGAGGCAGGGTTGTGTGTTCTTTGCCAGCAAGGTTTGCCGAATTGAATCGAAGATAAGGAAACGGCAAAGGTATGATTCAATCTTGCTTCTGGGAATATACCGTGCTGAGCTTGCGTCTGAATCTGTAAATCACCACATTAAATGGCACCGTTTCTATCACAATCGATATCACTATCAGCAAGACCCGTCGGTAGCTGGGTGATAACCAACTGCCCACAAATCATCCCACAAACACCCATGACTAGCTTCCGAAGGCCAGAAAGAGGGTTTTATCTAAGATGCTAGACACCAAATAGCAAACGCCTTGTCGTTTGTTTGACCTTCGTCACTACACCAGTTGGTGTTAATCCCTCCTCGGTGTAGAGAAGATAAGCGACAGGCGATTTATGCACTGTGGCGCGTACCTCTCTTCGCTTCTTCTGAAGCACAGGAAAAACACTGCACGCAATAGCGGCGGTCCCGGCTACTTCAGGCGGAACTGGAGCGAGATGTAGTGCTGCACCTGTACCAGCGAGCAATGGGGGCAGCGCGACTTTGATGTTCAGTATTCCTGTGACTGTATCTATGGCAAGCGATTTCATATATTTTCTGAGGTCGTCTACTTGAGGTTTAATCTCCCTCTCATACGCTGTTTCAAGATGAGCCTGGAGAGCTTTCAGATCATCGATCTGTTGAATACCGTCGAGGGTCGTTGTGAGTTCATAGATGTGCTCTTGAAATGCCGTCAACTCGGCGCGATGCTGCTGGCGTACTTGTATGATTTTCTCTACCGGAACACTGGCTATATCTTTAGGAAGAACCGATTGTAGTGCAATTGTCGCCATCTGACATGCAATCTCTTCTCCCATTGTTGGAGTATTATGTATCATCCGATCCAAGTATCGAGATTGAGGAAAATCATCAGAGAGAAGCGCTCTCGTAAGTCGCCCCAATGTGTATCCCCCTACTACGATGTGATCACGCACACTATTTGTCACGGGATGCAATTCCCTTGATGTAGCCATCTGTTCCGCAAGCGCTTCCATGTAAATGGAGGCAAGTTTAGGGTGCATTCCTACAAGCTTGTGTGGGAAAACTTCACTGGCCCGATGAGCATCAGCGTCAACAGCCAGCCCATTCCGCCTAAGAAGTTCAACAAGTTGGTGACTCATTTTTAGGTCACTGTATACATAAGATAAGTTGTCCCCCCTGTTTTCAGGTACAGGCCGATGTATGCCGTAGACCTGGAACAAATCGTGTCCATAGAAAAAGAGGAGTTTACTAAACATTTCACTTACCTCAAGCGTATCATTCCATGATGGTGTGAAGTCTTTGGTAAAACTGAGTGCTTCTTGCAGCCGTTGCACGGTATCTGAGTCGGGAGGGGTATAGTCTGGGGGAATAATGCGCCCCAACTTATTCCAGTAGAGGGCTGCCAGCTTCATCCAACCATCATCGGGGAATGCAAAGTGAGGATAATAAAGTCCAATGTGATCACCCATCAGAGCCGCTCCGTTTCTGGCAAAGCCTGCCGTATAATTTCAGAAAACGATCCCATTCGATCCCGTTGATAGCCCGAAATTCACCACATGGGTAACTCTTTCTCTAATCCGTAGTATAGCACAGAAGGTGGGGAAACAGGTATTTCCCCACCTTCTATGCTTGACTTTGTACATTTCTAACTCAAGAACAGATGGCGAACGAGAAGTGCTGAAGAGTGGAGCGAGAAACTAAAACCACATCAGGGTGGGGAGGTGATGTGGGAAAAGTGTTCTAGCCCCACAGATGTTGTCTGGCAACTGCAAGGACATCGCGAAAGGTAGCAGTGTGCTTGTGATACTAGTGGGTCATCCGGCAATTGGCTTGCGAGAAGACAGCAGCCCCCGATCCCCCTAAACGCCGCAGACGAGCCCGTTCCCGCCGCCTGCGGCGTTTGCCATTCCAGACAAAGGGGGTGGGCTGCCGATTCCAGCCTCTGACGGTCTGCTCCAACCACTCAATGATCTGTTCAGGCGTCTGGGGATGCTGCCCAGAGAGCGCTCGGCGTACGATGATGCGTTGGAGTGACTCAGCCATATTCAACCAGGAAGGAGCCGCCAATGGGCGTATACAGCGGCATGATGCCCTGGCTAAACAGCCATTTGATGATCTCGTAGGAGCAATGCCCGGCCAGGTTATCCCACACCAGGATCAGACGGATGGGAGGATAGAGGCCGCGTGGCGGATGCCCCAGCAGGTCTCCCAGCGGGCCAAAGGCGGTCGAGCTTCATCCATAGGAACCACCGGATGCTCTTGGGCCTACTCTTCGAGCAATGCTTGCAGTTCGGTTTTGAGCCAGGGATGTAAGATGGCGTTGGCGGTCGAACGAACCCCTTTGGCTCGAACCTCCCCGGTGGCGGGCCGAAACAGGGTCAGCAGCCTGGCGGTGCCGGTGCGGACATACTCATGCGGCTGTAAGACTGCATGCCCTTCGGGAGCCCAGACGGTTCCTGGCTGGGGCATCGTTTGGTAGGGACCCGCTTCGTCTTGGCACCAGAGGGGAATACCCAGCGCTTCGGCCACCTGATACGCCTGCTCGATCAGGCTTTTTTTTCCTCGGTATGAGGATCATGCACCGTCACGACCCCCTCTTTGCGCACCCGCAAAGCTGTTCCGGTCGGACACCACGTCCTGCTGCGCTGGTAGGTGTAGCCAGCTTCATGCAGCACCTGACCAATGGTATCGCGGCTGATGTGAGGCAATCCGTGCTTGCGCAGGGCGCGTTGCAACGTGGAAAGCGACCAGGTGGCCGTCTGATCCTGGTCCCGATCGGGCTGGCGCTGCACTTCCTGGAGAATCCTCTCTCGATCAAGTGGCGTATAGGTCGCTTTGCGCCCTCGCCCGGCGGCCAGCAGCAGAGTCGCCAGCCCCCGCTCATTGAATCGCCTGACCAGCTGGCTCACGGCTTGCCGACTCATTCCTCCCTGTTGGCCAGCCTCCGTGAACGTCGAGCCAGTGTAAACGGCCAGCACCGCTTTGGTGCGTCTCATGACATCCACTCGTTCACTGGTGGCTTTGACAATTCGCTGCAACTGTTCCCGCTCCGCTTCGCTGAAGCTGCGCAGAACCACTTGTGGAGATACTCCCATACCATGTTGTCCCCCTGCTTGGTGATTGGTTCAGTATATCTCTTCTCCTCCCGCCTGGCAAGCCAATTGCCGGATGACCCACTAGGTTGCTTGATCGACAGGAATCTGTCCATCTGGATGAAACGCCTGCCCAAAGAGTATCACGAGGCTGTAGAAGCCAAAGAGCAGGGGCGTCGAAGATTCAATAGCCCGGTCTGCTCACTGATGTTGTATCTCGATGCCCAGATGGACGTGACTCTGATGATCTTGTTGACGCCCACCCATAAGATCAACGAAAGGAGAGAGTGCCAGCATCGGGTTTCTCCTGATTTCCGCTTGAGAAGCCGAGAGAGCAGAGCAGGCAGATGAAAAAATGGGTTTCGTCTTTCTTGCTACCTGCTCTCTGGACATTGGATCAGCACCAGTTCCTTTTGCTGCTTCCCGTTTCCTTTCCCGGTTACTTTCAGCCTGTTTTCCCTCTCCCTACCTGCCCGCATTGTGTATAGTTCTGGTGTTCACAAATGTCGCCCCTGACAGGGAGACAGAGACTGGCAGGCAGAAGATGCCGCCAAACCCTGGCAGCAATGCCGCTGTGTAACCTCCTCTTGCTAGAGGAAAGCGTTACACGACCATTACGATCATCGACGGAACAGACTCGATGACCAGGTGATGGGTGAAGTCAGGATTGCCGGAGATGGCCGCGAGAGCGATCTCTGGAGTGTAAGCAGGGCTCTCGTGCGAAAGGTGTGAGAGAACTCTCCTGACGGAAGTCACGATCTGTTGTTTCTTGTAGTACGGCTATAGAAATGCGTTTCCCGTATGCTGTCCTTGTACATCGTTTTAGTTGCATGTGTGCGTAGAGCGTGTTGTGTCAGCATCGTTTTAGGTCGTCTCTTCGTAGGATAGTACCTGTAGTTTGTTCCCTGTAATGCCTATCTGTCGTGTGTCGATCTCTTGTTGGTAGTACGAGCTTTCCACTGGAAAGGACCGCTTATTCGGGGAAGCGCCTGGCTTCCCGTCTCTAACAATGCTTCGCTCTGGATGCTGCTCATCATCTGCTCTGCAGTGTGGCACCGTGAGGGGGCTTGTTTGCGCTTTTTCTACATGAGATAGACGCAGAAACTGCGCTTGCGGTTCCTTTTTGTGTTTTTCTGCTCTCCAGAGAGGTTGTCACATGTCGATCAACACCTTCAACTTCCCACCTCCAGGCGCTTTCTCAGTCCCCGTCTCATCCTCTCACGAACCATTCGGCCCGCGCCGTGCCTTGTAACGCCAATATTCTCGAGAAAGGTAGGTTGTATGTCTCTTCACTTTGTTGACCTTGCCCTCGTGCAAGCGTATCTGCACAATGTCCAGGTGGCCCTCGTCAATGAACAACCCCAGCATGCCGCATCCCTGCTTGACCATGCGCTCACCCTGCTGGGACAACCCGTTGCTGCTCAAGGGTTGGTTGCTCCTCATCTGCCGCTCCACCTTGATGTCGGTATTGGCCTGGACGCAGGCCTGAAACGCAAAATGCAACCTAATGAGGATTGCACCTTTGCTGTTCAGGGCGTCCGTGATCTGGCTGGTGAGGAACAGGGGATCTTCGGTCTCTTTGTGGTTGCCGACGGGCTTGGCGGTCACGCCGATGGGCAGCAGGCCTCTCACCTGGCGACTGAGACCCTCGTCGATGATGTCTTTCCTCAGCTCAGAGAGCAGCAGGAGTGTGAGGCTGCGCTGCAAGCTCTTTTGATCGAGGGTGTACAACATGCCAACGAGGTCGTCTACCAGCGCAATCAAGAGCGAGCTTCCCAAAGAGGAGATATGGGAACGACCATCACCACGGTT
>CADDYT010000124.1 GCA_902810755.1 Chloroflexota bacterium | reverse complement strand
TGGCCTGTCGCTGCGCTCGCTGCGTTGGCCTGTCGCTGCGCTGGCCTGTCGCTGCGCTGGTCATCCCTTGTGGCCTGGGGTGGAGTGGCAGGGGTATTAATATTCCGTCAGTTGAATTTCCTCTTCAGATGGGCGTTCGTCGAGGTGGACGGCGCCCTCGTCGACGCCTTCGATCTCCCAACGCTCCTGGGCGTCGACCCAGGTGTCGGCCTCGGTTTCGTAGGCGCCGCGCATACGGCGCACAATGCTGCGGCGCAGTCGGACGCGCAGGTTTTCCAGCGGAATGCGCTGCAAGACCGGCTCGAAGAAGCCCTGCACGATGATGCGCTCGGCCTCGTCCTGCGGGATGCCGCGCACCATCAGGTAGAAAAGCTGCTCCTCGTCGATCTTGCCGCTGGTCGCGCCGTGACTGGCGCTCACCTCGTTGGCCGCGATTTCCAGGCCGGGAATCGACTCGGCGCGGCACTTATCGCTGAGCAGCAAGGTGTGATCGGAGAGGAAGGAGGCCGTGTATTGCGCCTTCGGCTGGATGCGAATCATGCCGGAGAACTCAACCCGCGACTCGTCGGAGAGCGCGCCCTTGACCATCGTTTCGGCGTTGGTGGAGAGGCCGATGTGGTTGGCGAGCGAGTTGATGGCGTATCGCTGGTCGTGGTCGGTGAAGAAGACGCCCACCAGTTCGGCGGCGCTGCCATTGCCGCTCAGGCCGGAGCCGATTTCGGAGAGCATCACCTTGCTGCCGAGGTCGGCCATCACCCAGGTGGTGCTGCCGTCGTTCTCCTCCACCACGTTCCTGTGCGTGACGTTCCAGACGTTCAGGCCGAAATCCTGCATACTGCTGAACTCAACATGCGCGCCGCTGCGCGTGTAGACCTCAACGACGCCGTTGAAAAGCGAAGGGGCCTCGTCCGCGAAATCCGAATTGTATTCCTCGACGTAGCGCACGCTGCTCAACTCGTCAGCGATAATCAGTGTGTGACCGCAGACGAGGGCGCCGGGGGTATCGACCCAGACCTGGCCGAGAATGGGCCGCTCGATCTCCACGCCCTTCGGGATGTAGAGGAAGATGCCGCCGCTCCAGAAGGCCGCGTTCATGGCGGTGTACTTGTCCGTCTCGACGGGGATGCAGCGCGTCATAAAGTATTCCTGCACCAGTTCAGGATACTCGCGCGCTGCCTTTTCCAGGCTGGTCAGAATGACACCCTGGCCCTTGAGTTCTTCGCTCAGTTCGCTATGCACGACGGATGAGTTGCGCTGCACAATCAGCCCGGCGCGTTCGCTTGCCAGCGCGGCCTGCAACGATTGCTCGATGGTGGGGGTCAGGCCCTCGCTGGCAGCATAGGGCGCGAGCTGCTGGAACTTGAAGTTGGCGAAGGTGCGCAGGGTTCCCAGGTCGCCGCGCCTTCCCAGGGGAGCGGGCAGGCTCTCGAAGGTCTCCCAGGCTTGCAGGCGCTTCTGAAGCATCCATTCCGGCTCACCCTGCTGGCGCGAGATTTCCTCGACTGCGCCGCGAGACAGCCCATTTGCAAGCACATTAGCCATTAGCAGCCACCTCGCTGTTTTCTCTGAGCCACTCGTAGCCCTTCTTTTCCAGCTCGGGAGCCAGTTCGGGGCCACCGGAGAGGACGATACGGCCATCGTACATCACATGCACGAAGTCGGGCTTGATGTAGTCCAGGATGCGCTGGTAGTGCGTGATGAGCAGGATACCCAGCTCTGGCCCGCGTAGCGCGTTCACGCTCTCAGAGACGATCTTGAGCGCGTCGATGTCCAGACCGGAGTCGGTCTCATCCATCAAGGCAATCTCCGGCTCAAGCAGCGCCATCTGCAAGATTTCAGCGCGTTTCTTCTCGCCGCCGGAGAAGCCGTCGTTGATGGAGCGGTTGATGAAGCTGTTGTCCACTTTGAGCAGGCGCATCTTCTCCTGCAGCAGCTTGCGGAACTCGGCGGGTGGGATGCTCCTGCGCTTCGTTACGCGCCCGGTCGGATTTTCACCCTCTTCCAGCGGCTTATTGCCCTCGCGCACGGCCTCCAGCGAACGGCGCAGGAAGTTGGCGACGCTCACGCCGGGGATGGACATGGGGTACTGGAAGGCCAGAAAGAGACGCATACGGGCGCGGCGGTCGGGCGAGTATTCCAGAATATTTTCGCCCTTGAACCAGATTTCACCATCCGTCACCTCATATTTCGGGTTGCCCATAATCACATTTGCCAGCGTGCTTTTGCCGGAGCCATTTGGCCCCATCAGGGCGTGAACTTCGCCCTGGCGCACGGTCAGATCCACACCGCGCAGAATCGGTTTGCCTTCGATACTGGCATGCAGGTTTTTAATTACAAGTTCTGATGTCATTCTGAAAATCAATCCTCCTCAGGATACTGGGCGAACGCGCGATTGCGCCAACGGCTCGCCTTCTTTAGATAAGTAGAACCCCTGGTTCTTCATCGTATGAATATCAGAGAGAGCAATAAACTGGGTGGGGGCGCTGTGTTCCTGCTGCGCTTCACTGACCAGATCGGCCAGCGTCATATTGTCGAGCGTCTGGGCGACGACATCGCGTAGCTTCGCCCAGAGGTTGCGAATCCTGCACGAACTCAGGAAGTCGCACAACTCGGTCATCTCGCCCTCGGTCGCGCACATCATGGGGGCAATCGGCCCTTCAAGCACGCGCACGACCTCACCCATCGTGATCTGCTCTGGCGGGCGGCTCAAGCGGTAGCCACCATGCGCGCCGCGCGTGCTGACGACCAGCGGCGGCTCCGCCTCACGCAACAATTTCACCAGCTGCTCAAGGTACGCCAGCGGCAGCGCCTCCGCCTGGGAAATGTCTGTCAGCGAGCGCGGGCGTTCTCCATAATGACGAGCGAGATCGACCATGATCCGCACGCCATACTCACCTCTTGTAGAAACCTGTAATATCACGGCCTACTCCCTTCTCGTCTTCTATTTTCAAGCAGTGGCCTACCGTCTTTCATCGGTCCTTGCCTCTCCGCTTAATCCGACTTATTTACTAGGATATTGTAGCATATGCAGCAGGGGAACGCAACTGAAATTGCCTGGTGATTACCCAGAAGTGAAAGAAGAGAAAGGGAAGGGGTGAGAGCAGGCAAAAGAGAGGGTGGCAGCAGTGGGAAAAATAAAGCTGATGCCAGCTAAGAGCAGATAGAGGCCATCCAGGTCAGTTTTGAGATCGAGCTTGCCGCCCAAAGAGCGCAACCAGTCGACAGCGGACTGCGGCCAGGTGGCATCGAGGAAGGCCACAAAGAGGGCCGTGAGTAAGACGAGGACAAACAAGCGGCGCATGGCTTCCAAAGAGCGCACACGCATATCCTCGACATCCAGACCTTGCTCCTGATCGAAGCGGTAGGTATGTTCAATGCGGGGACGCTGCCGCCACTGGTTGTAAACGCGTTGGGCCGTCTTGGCATCGGGGATGGGGATTGGGCTCAGCAGCACCAGTTCCCCCTCCTCCAACGCAGAACCCGAGTCGGCATCGGTGCGCCGAGCAATCAAGGCCCACATCGGCCTGGGCAGATCGGCGAAGCGGATCTGGAACCAGCCGAGGTGGACGCTCACGCCATGAAGCTTTCGCGCATGGGTGAAGGTGGTTTGGAAGTGGAAGGGCAAAGCGGCGTAGGCGGCCAGATCAAAGAGGCGTTCCTCTTCCCAACGATCTCCTCGCTCGTTGTAGACCTGGATGCAGCGCTGGTGCTGCGCGCGGAAAATGCAGTCGGTGGCAGGCAAACTCTGCACCAGGTGGAAGAATTTCTGGTCGTCCAGGCCGCTGTCTCCCAGCAGGCACAGCGGCAGGTGGGGGAAGAGGGCATGGGTGTTCTCAATAGCTTGCTCGATCTCGCCGTTCTGACTGACAAAGTCGAGGGTGTAGCTAAACCAGTTGGCGTAAGTGATGACCGGGACAGCCAGATTGGTCACTGCCGCCGTGATGGCCGGGTAGCCCCGGGTGAGCCGTGCCTTCCCATTAAGGGCAGGCGGCGTACTTGTGTGGACGGTCGAGACTCCCGGCAGTTTGTGGGTGTAGGGTTTCTCGAAGTTGACTGGATCAATGGCCACTACGAGCATCTCGGGCTGCTGCTGCTCGACAGAGCGTTGGGCGAGGGTGTAGAGTCCCTTGAGTAAGGTGGCAGAACTGAAGCGTTTGTTGGCTAAGAAGCCAGAGAAGCGTTTGGAGAGCGCCCACACCCTCTCCTGGTGACGGTGCAGCGCACGGGCCATCTGCGTGATCAGGGGCGACTGGGCCGCACTGATGCCACGGACGGCTAAGCTGATGACGCTCTTGAGCCGTTTATCCGGCAGCTGCTGACTGACTGGCTCGACAAACTGCTCGATGGCCCTTTCCAGTTGGGTGAGGGGAATCTTGGCAAGTCGCTCATTTTGGGTTATCGTACTCATGGTTTCCTCCTTGACTATGAGAGATGGGACTTCTTTCTTCACTTCTCTTCATAGCTCAGGGAGCTTCCTTTTGCAACCCTTTTCAGTTATGGGTAATCACCAGATATCACCTGCATGCTAGCGGAGCAAGGATTCGTCAAAGGTCTTGTCAAGAGTAGGTAAAGATAAAGAGAAACAACTAAAAACCTTTCCCCGGATCCAACTACTACTCCAGCCTGGGTGACGGCACTCATTTTGAGCGGGCCTGGTCTGGCTTTGAGATTGACCATCCAGCCGCTACTGGACGCCATAAGCGCTGACCTCTCGAGCAACCCACGCGATGCGCAACGAGTCTGTTGCAGAGTTAATCCTGATCTGAGGAAAGAAAGTCATCCAGCGCTGGAAGCGGAAGCTGTGAGAGAGGGCTGAAACAGCAGGATGGAGAGCAAAACAGGCAGAAGAGAGAACGAAGTGAGGAACAGCCTGGGAAAGAGGACATGAGGCTCCACGCGGAGACGCGAGCTTGTCCGAGAAGAAGGGCTGCCACGGCTGTCAAGACGAGCTTAAGCCGTTGCCAACCCGAGCGAGGCGGCAAAGCTTTCTGGGACCCCAAACAGTCTGATCATCACTTGCCCAGATGTTGAAACGCGCGCATTGCGAGCCAGCCGCTCCTGCCATGAGAGACGATAATGCGCGCGTTGTGGGCGGGACAGGATCACGTCCGCTTTGCCTGCCGAAGCGGCGGTAGGAGGCAGCAGGCTCACCTCGATGCGTTGGTGTCGTACCAGTTGCAGACAGGCGCGCCGGTGGACTCTCCGGCTCCAATCTCGCCAGAGCAGCGGGGTTGAACCCACCTGGAGCGGATGCAACAGCATACTGACCTGGCGCGGCTTTGCCGTCGTACTGCCATTCCATTGACACTGCTCGCGCAGCGGACAGGGACGACAACTGTGAATGCTGGCACCATACACCACACGCAGGCTGCCATCGGCTTCTCTGCGTTGCTCATGCGGGCTCAGCTTCTGATCGGCGGGGCAACGCAGTGTCCCATCTGGCTGGAGCGCAAAGTCTTGGCCCGAGAAGCGACCCGTTTTCCAGGGCAAGCCCACCTGAGGGAAAGCATAGCCCGGGGGAGGGGCTGTGTGCGCTGGGATGGCTGAAGGAGGTGGAAGAGCAGGAGCAAATTCGGTCGTGCGGACCGGCTCAGGCTCAAGCTGATGTCCCAACTCCAGGCGCAGGTTCCAGACCCATTGACTGATGATTTGCCATGCTTCCTGTCCCCAGGCGCAGTGAGAGCACCAGCGGTCTGGGTCGAGTTCCTGATCCTCATCGGCAAGCGCCGCTTCAAAGGCGCCGCGATGCAGATACAGTTCGACGACATCAGAGGCGGTGAAGGCCTGCTGCGGCAGCTTCGTGAAGAAGAGTTCGTAGACGATGCCTTCGCGTGTGACGCCCAGCGGACTCTTCTTTTTCCCAGCGGGATGGGTGGCCACCACCACGCGGCACGAGAGGCCCTCCGAGCCGACTGGCACGTCTGGACAATCGTAGAGGCTGCGCACGATCTGGCTTTCCGGACGCTGTTGGACCTGATCAGCAGGCAGGTGCAGACGTGGCTGAACCAGCGGGTGATCGAACACGCTGTAGTCTTTGCCACGGGTCACAAACGCGAACCCAGCCACATCGGTGAGGACGGCTCCGGTGCCATATTGGCCGTCGAGCCGCAGCAGGGTGCGCGAAGCTTCGAGCTGAGACGCCGTGAGATAGCGCCCAATGGCCAAGAGTCCCCTGCGCAATTCCTCCCGGTAATGCCCGTTGCCGCGGTGGCCGAACGAGCCGAGCCACTGGTAGCTATGGGCCTGAGCAATCGTTGTGCGCGTGCCAACCACCTCCCCGCGTTTGCGGCCTCGGTAGCCAGGAGCGCACACGTCATCCCACCGGCGAAAGGGCGGGGGAAGTTCATCGCTCTGGGGTAAGGCGCGTTGGCGAGCCGCCTCTCGCGTCCCATCGATGTCGAAGACGACCCAGGCGTTTCCCGCTCGATCCAGTAGGCTTCCGGTTTGCTTGTCGGGCGTGAGGGGCCGATCGAGGAGATCGTCTAGAAACAGGGTGCGCAGGGCTTCGACGGGTGCCTCCGTCAACGCCGCTAAAAACCGGGAGAGCGCCGAACGGGAGGGCAACCGATCCCGCTCAAACAGAGCCATAAACGGGAGGGCAAACGGCTGGAGCCGCTGGTAGAACGTCTCCAGGGTGCGCTCGCCACTGATGGCGTAGCCGAAGAGCGCCGCCAGAAAATCGATGACCTCATAGCAGCCAAAACGCTTCCGTGCAAAGCGCACTTGCTCAGCGATCTTGCTGAGAACCCCGTGCTTATGAAGATACCTACTGATTACTACGACCTCTCCAAACCACGAAGGGGTCGAGTAGTTGGACTCCGGCCTCGTCTGCATTTTCACCGAACCATCGGCGATACTGGTCATACCTGGACCTCCTTGTTGAGAACGGTTGTGTTCTTTCTCAACAAGGAGCCACATTTCTACGCCGGTTGGCTACCGGTTACAGCTCGTTGCGCATCGCGTGGGTAAAATGTTGGGATTGGGGAGAACAAAGGTGTACGAGTTGATAGATCATGAAGGGCTGCAGGTTGTTCGCTTTGGCCGGGCTATACGTGTGCGCCCTGAGTCTTTGCGTCAATGGGTAGCGCAACGAGAGAATCAAGGTCTCTCGGCCTAACTGTGGAGTAGAAAAGCATTTTGCCTCTGTGCGGGTAGACAGCCTGCAACAGAGGCAAAATGCTTGCGAAAAGCGAGGTGATGGCATGACAAAGCGTGGAAATGGTGAAGGTTCCATCTATAAGCAGAAGGATGGTTTGTGGGCTGCCAGCATGAGCGTAGATACGCCAGAGGGGCGTAAGCGTAAATACTTCTATGGCAAGACTCGAAAAGAGGTGCAGGAGAAGTTAGCGGCTGCTTTGCATGAACGGCAACAAGGGACGCTGATAACTGCGCCGACTCAAACGGTAGAGCAGTACCTTGCACAGTGGCTCATAGCTCATAAACCAGGTGTGCGTGTGCGGACTTATGAGCGGTATGAGGGGTTTGTACGTTTGCATGTGGTTCCTGTCATCGGGCGCATTCAGTTACAGAAGCTCTCAGCGCAGCATATTCAAGGGTTGTATGCCAGGAAGTTAGACGAGGGGCTTTCTCCTACGACGGTGAATACGCTGCATATGATGTTGCATAAGGCGTTGGACGACGCTGTGCGCTGGGGCCTGGTTGCGCGGAATGTATGCGATCTGGTTTCTGCTCCGCGTCGAGCGCACTATGAGATTAAACCGCTGACACTTGAACAGGCTCAAAAGTTGCTGGTTGCCTTGCACGGGCATAATATGGAGGCTTTGTTTGTCCTGGCATTGACTACCGGTATGCGACGTGGTGAGATATTGGCTCTGAAGTGGCAAGATGTGGACTTTGCTCGGAATACGCTGCACGTGCGACGTATCTTCACCCGGATGCGTGGAAACAGGTATGTTGAGGCAGAACCGAAGACAGATAAGAGCAGGCGTAGCATTATGCTTCCCTCTCTGGTGGTTGAATTGCTCAAACAGCATCAAGCCCGGCAATTAGAGGCAAAGCATGAGGCTGATGATCTCTGGCAAGAGTACGATCTGGTTTTCTGTACTGCGTTAGGAACGCCTTTGAATCCAGCAAAAGTGCTGGAACGGTTTAAGACAGTGCTCAAAAAGGCTGGTTTACCAGAGATGCGTTTTCATGATTTGCGGCATAGTGCTGCGACGATGCTGCTGAGCATGGGTGTGCATCCGAAAGTAGTTCAGGAACTGCTGGGCCATAATCAGATGAGTATGACCATGGACATCTACAGTCATGTGCTTCCATCGATGCATCAGGATGCGATGAGCAAGATGAATGATGCTTTGCAGCAATGAGAGGGATGCGTTGCTGTACAGTTGCTGTACTAGCCCCAACAAAAAACCTCTCAAGCCAGTTGTGAAGCGGCTTGAGAGGGGTATGGGTGCCGAAGGGGGGACTCCTCGGTTTCCCCCCCAGCCCTGCCTCTCCATCCGCTTCCTACCAGCTTTTCTTCGCCTCCCTTGCTCCTACTGTCCCCTGAGACAGTTTATGTGACAGTTTATGGCTGGGAAGCGAGGAGGCTAAAGGAGAGATTCTTCGGCTTTTCCCATCTTTCCCTGCCCATCGCTCTTCCATCCGCTCCACTCGCTTCCTCCTGAAAGATGTTCCTGGGGCAATGCGCTCTTTGTCGCACCTGTGCGACTGACCGTCCTCTTGCACAGAGAAAACAAACGTGTGGCCTCCTCTGGTTCCGGTCGCCTGAGACGTCAAGGGCGTTTGAAGCCAGCCTCAACGAGTGCCTGATCGAGCAGATCTCGCACGCCGAGGGCATCAGCCCACTGGGCAAGGTAGGAAGCATCAAGCGCTGTGCCTTGCTGCCTCATGATCCCCAGGATGTCATTCCACTGTATGTTATGTGGAATAGAACTCATCACTTGTGCTTACTGGAGGACGGGCATCCCGCCCAACGGAGTCGCCCAAACGGTCCCCGAAGCGTCCTTTCTGCCGACCTTGAGTCGTCCTGCTGGGCGCCTGTCCAACGTCTGCCGCAGCCCACACCGCGTCCCCGACTCCCGGTGCGGGTTGCTTCTCACAGAGCATGGCTTGTCAAGGCCGCGCAGGAGGATGGGGAGGGTGGAGCGGGCGCGCTCGTCTTGGCCTTGACTGCCATGCTAGACTTGGGCAACCGCACGGGAGGCAGCTTCGCCAATCAGGCTCGGGTATGTACCCAGCAAGAGGTGAGCCTGTCTCCTGATGGAAGCCGTATCTGCTGATGAGACCATGAGACAAGTGTGCGAGCGGGAGAGGAAACCGGGATGATTTCCTCGAAAGGAGATTCCTCATGACGAATATCCATTGGGAGCGCTATCCGGGTGTGGCACAGCAACCGCATGCCCGGTCGTGGTTGCAGATCCAGCTGAACCTCGGGCTCGCTCCCGCTACGATTGAGGCATATGGCCGCGCTCTAGAAGATTACCTGCGGTTCTGTCGGAGTCACGAGATTGTCGCCGAAAGCGCGACCAAAGAGCATCTTTCCTGCTATGTGCGTGACTTAACCTCCCGTCCCAACCCACGTGGAGGAGGCGGAGTGGGCCTTGCCAATGCCACGTTACAACAGCGTTTGAGCGCTGTGCGCTTGTGGTATGACTACCTCATGGAAGAGGGCCTGCGCACCGACCACCCTGTGGGCAAAGGCAGATATACCCCTGGCAAGCGTTTTGGCGGCGATCGTGAGCGGGGTCTCATCCCGCGCTATCACACCTTGCCATGGATTCCCACGGAGGAGCAGTGGCAAGCGGTGCTTGCGGCAGCCAAAGCGGAACCCTTGCGCAATCGCCTCATGCTCGCCCTGGCTTACGACGCGGGACTGCGACGAGAAGAGTTGTGTGCCCTGGAAACCAGTGACATCGATCCGGCGCGCCGTCTCCTTCGTGTGCGAGCAGCCACCACCAAAAACCGGATGGAACGCATCGTGCCCTACTCGGAGGCCACCAGCCTCCTCTATGTGGCTTACCTACAGGAACGCCGTCTCCTCAGTCGAGCGCGTGGCCCACTCTTTTTGTCCGAATCCGATCGGAACCTGGCGCAGCCGATTTCGATCTGGACCTGGTCAAAAGTCGTCAAAGGCATGGCCGAACGTGCGGATGTTGAGCACTTCAGCACGCATACACCGCGACATCTGTGCCTCACCGATCTGGCACGCGCAGGCTGGGACCTGCATGAAATTGCCCTCTTTGCCGGGCATCGCAGCATTCAAACGACGCTGTTGTATCTGCACCTGAGTGGGCGCGAGTTAGGAAGGAAGATCGAGCGAGGGATGGCCTCCATTCACGAGTGGCGCACGCAGATGCTGGCGGAGGTGCTACGATGAATCAACCCATGCCGGTTCCCCGATCGACCAGCAGCCACTGGCACTGGCCTTTGGATCTCACGAGCTATGATCGTGCTGCCCAGCTCTCTTCGACGGAGGATGCCGAGCTGCAGCGACTGGTCAGCCGCTACGCCAGGGGCGGCTATGTGCGGTGGTTTGAGCAGCCGGGACCCGCTCTGGATCGGCTGCTCCTTCCCATCCAGGATGCACTCAAGGTGACCGGGGCCAAGCAAGAGATCCATCGCCGGGTGGTGCGCCTGCTGGTTCTCGAGATGGTTGCCCGTCACAGTGCCTTGTGGGCCTGGACACAAGACGAGTGGCTGGAGATGGTCTGTCCGACGAGTCGACAGTTTTGCATCCACCATCAGACGCCAGAAACCTGCCGACAGCCGCTCGTTGCGGTGGCGTATTTGCTTGGCTGCTTCAACGACTTCTTCGCCCTCGGGCACTGTAACTTCGCCGCCCTGGCCAGCAAAGTCTTCGGACCACAGCCGGTCCACGTGGCGCTGCAGCGGGTGCAACAGGAACTCTTGCGCTGGGGATATGGCATCGAGCAGACGAAGAGAGACGTGGCGCGAGCATTGAGTGTGGCCCTGTTACGCAATGGGAGTCCCTACCTGGAAGACCTCACCCTGGCGTTGCTGGAGGAACTGCGCCAGAGGGAAGTGGCGGAGTATCTCAAGTCGAGTGTCTTCCGAATCTCTCGGGTGTTAGCACACCTCGGGATTCTTGACCACCCTCTGCCCGCTGTGGTGAGGAGGGCTCCCACCATATCCGGCAGCCTTGATGCCTCCGAGGACAGGCCTGATTCCTGGAGCCGATGGTGCCAACGCTGGCGAGAGACGTCAACCCTGGCACCAAAATCGCGCACGACGATCTACTACGACCTGCTCAAAATTGGTCGCTGGCTGGCACAGACTCATCCAGCCATTGCAGCTCCAGAGCAGTGGACCCGTGAGGTGGCGATGGAATTCGTAGGCGTCGTGGATCGGATGATGGTCGGGCAATGGATCCAGACCGAGACGGCGCTGCCTGCAGCAAAGCGAGGCAAGCCACTGATGCCACACTCCAAGAGCCGTCTGCTGGGATCGGCGCGCACCTTTTTTCAGGATTGCCAGGAATGGGGGTGGATTCGGCGGCACTTCGACCCGCGCCGGTGCTTCGCCACGTCCCGTTCCCTGCGTGCGCTCATTGCCCCCAATCCGCGCGTCATTGCCGATGATATCTGGGCCAAATTGCTGTGGGCAGGACTCAACCTGACGCAAGAGGACCTGCCGGTTTCGCCGCACTATCCAGGAGCCAGCACGGCAAAAAGCACCCCCTGGTATCCACTCGAAATGGTGCGTGCGATGGTCGTGGTCTGGCTCTTCGCCGGTCTACGTTCCGATGAGTTTCGTCGCCTGCGTGTCGGCTGCATCCGCTGGCAACGCCAGGAGATCCCAGGAGCAGGGGCGGATGACGCACTGAGCAAGGAAGCCATTTGCTGGTTGGATGTGCCCACCAACAAAACCGGCACAGCGTTTACCAAGCCGGTGGATCGGGTGGTGGGAGAAGCGATTGCCGCCTGGGAACACGTGCGTCCTCACCAACCTCCGGACGTCGACCCCAAAACCGGCGAGGTCGTCCACTATCTGTTCGCCTACCGAGGGAGAAGCATCGCCAAGTCGTACATCAATCGGCACTTAATTCCCCTGCTCTGTCGCAAGGCAGGGGTCCCGACCGCTGATGCGCGGGGAGATATTACGAGCCATCGGGCTCGCTCCACGATTGCTTCACAGCTCTACAATGCACGGGAGCCATTGTCCTTGTTTGAACTCCAGGAATGGCTCGGTCATCGCGATATCTCTTCCACGCAACAGTGCCAAGCTCAGTCCCACCCGCTTGGCCAGAGCCTATGACAAGGCGGGCTACTTTGGACGCAATGTCCGCATGGTGGAAGTCCTCATTGACCAGGACGTCGTCACCAGTGGTGCGGCGGCCGACGGCGTCCCGTGGAAGTTTTATGACCTGGGGCATGGCTACTGTACCTACGAGTTTTTCGAGCAATGTCCCCATCGCATGGCCTGTGCCAAATGCGCGTTTTACCGACCGAAAGGCTCGAGTCAGGCGCAACTGCTGGAGGGGAAAGCCAACTTACTGCGCATGCGGCAAGACATGCCCCTGAGCGAAGAAGAACGAGCTGCGGTTGAGGATGGGATCACGGCGCTAGAAAAGCTCTGTCAGCAACTGGCCGAGGTTCCAACTCCTGCGGGACCCACACCCAGCCAATTGATGACTGGGAACCAGGGAGTGCAAACTCTGATTCCTGTCGAACGGGTTCGCCGGAACCCGCAGAGCTTGTGAAGGGGTCAGTGTATTCCATATAATGCCGCGACGAGGAATGCCCTCCCATCTCAAACCACTCTAGTTTGGTCAAGATAGCATCCTCAGCCGAGGCTACTCTCACCGGTCGCATGCCAGCTTCCAGGACGTGCGCCTGGGCTCGGCTGGCCTCTTCTCTCGTAAAGGCGCGCTGTTTGAGGGGCATGAGGTCTATCTTCACCATCGTGTCCAGGTGGATCACGCTGTAGGGCAAGCCTCGCCGAACCGCGTCTTGCCAGGCTTGCTCATCAACATAATAGTCGGGCTGGAGTCGTTGCACCAGCAAACGCACCTGATGTGATCGAATATCCGCAATGACGTCCACATCCTGGGTACGCCGGGCCAGACCGTGGAGTGAGCTGGAAACGGAACCACCGATATAGTACGCGATGCCAAGCTGCTCGAAGGCATCGACGAGGGGGGTGAGGGCCTCCATCACCTCATGGTACATCGACATCGGCGTAGTACTCCTTTCCATACGTCACCTGAGCTTGTGTGTCAGCTTCGCTCTCACCGCTGGGGAAGCAGGAGCGTGAGACGGCTCTGCTTCCCTCGTCTGTTGGTGCTTGATCGCCATCAAGCATCTTGCAGCCCGGCGTCGATCAACGCTCGTCGCCACGTCTCCGTCACATCGAGGACTTCGGCCCAGACTTCAAGCAGAGACAGATCGAGAACGGGTGCCTGCACTTTGAGCATCCCCAGGACATCGTTCCATTCGGCATCATCGTGCATGCCATCTGTGTGTGATCGCTCGTCTTGCTGATAGCGCCGCAACTTGAACAGAATCATTTCGCAGGCCGAGGCAAGCCAGATGGGAGAGGTGTTCTCATCAAGGGCGTGCTGACTGACAAGCTGGTGCATGCAGGTATCGAAAGCCCCTCGTTTGAGCAGGATCACATCCACCTTCATTAAGGAATCCAGGTGAATCAACGAGTACGAGGTGCGGCTGCCTACTGCCTCTCGGATTTCACCTTCATCCAGGATGTAGCACGGCTTGAGCAGGTCGAGCAGGGGAGCGATGGCGTGTGGAGGCAAGTCCACCACCAGGTCGATGTCCCGCGCCAGTTGCTGCATCCCATGCAGAGAGCTGGCAATCGAGCCGCCAAGATACACTGGCACGTGCAACTGCTCAAAGGCCTGCAGCGCCGGAAGCAGAACTGCCATGAGGTCGATGGGCTGCACATGCCAGTCCTCATGTCTCTCCAGTGCCTTCTGCACACGCTGGGCGAGCATGGCTCCATAGACGCATGAGAGAACGTGAACGGCAGCATCCTGTTCGCTGGCCACCGGATGTCTCTCCAGCCATGCGTGGATACTCGACCGCAAGGCGCTCTGCGTGAGGGATTGCACGAGCCGAAAACGTTTGCTCATTGGGGCTAGACGGATCAGCTCAATCATGACCCGCTCAGTCTCGGCATGGGTATCGATGGATTGTGTTCTCATCATCTGCACCTCACTCTAGAGTGTACGAGTATCACCCTTGTAAGTCAAGAGATATTCTTTCCCAAAAACTCAAGGCTTTTTAAAAGGACGCTCTCCTTCTCCATGACGATCACCAGGGCTTCCTCCGTGAACCACTCTCTCTCTGCTCAATGCAGAGAGAGAGTGGGAAGCGCATTATGGTCGTTCCTGCTGTTGTTGAGCCTGCAAGCGCGGCCCGGAACCAAATGCCTGATCCAGTTTGGCCATCGCCTCCTGTTGCAGCGTAGGCAGGACGTGCGAATAAGTATCCAACGTCATGCTGATGTCGCTATGGCCCAGAATTTCTTGCACGACCTTTGGATGCACCCCCATACTGAGCAGGATGGTTGCCGCACTATGCCGCAGGTCGTGAAACCTCATAGGGGGCAGTCCGGCCTCACGGAGCAGTTGGTGAAATTCCTTGAGCAACCGGTTAGGATGAAAAAACGTCCCTGTATTGCTCGCAAACACTAGCCCGTGTTCTTGCCATCGTGTTCCTGCCTGGGTTTTGAGTTCCTGCTGCGCGATCCGGTGGTGCTGGAGCAGATCACGCACAAAAGGCGGAAGAATAATGCTGCGTCTTCCTTTAGCTGTTTTCGGTTCTGAAACCACGTAGCCAACACCAGCCCCATAACGATTGACGGTGTGTCGTATGGACACTTTTCCTTCTGCCAGATCGATGTCGTCCCAGGTGAGAGCAAGCAATTCTCCACGCCGCATGCCGGTGGTGAGGGCCAGGGCGATCAGCGTTTCCAGGCGATGACCTCTGGCCACCTGAAGCAGACGACCCGCTTGCTCGGTGGAAAGCGGGTGGATGTCGCGCCGGGGAATGCGAGGCAGGACGGCGTCATCGCACACATTGCGGCTGAGATAATGACGCCGTACCGCCGTTTCGAGGGCCTGATGCAAAACGCTGTGTATCAGGTGGATGGTTTTCGGCGAGAGGCCATCAGCTTGTTTTTTCGCATAGAAGCGATCTAGATGTTCGACGTGCAGCTTCCGCATATACAGGTGTCCGAGTGCTGGAATGAGGTGATGATCCAGGATGCTGCGGTATCGCTTGTAGCTGCTTATTTTCAGCGTTGGTCGCTCGATCTGCTCCAGCCAGTGGTCAAGGTACTGAGAGAGCCGCTGATCGCGGTCAGGCAAGATTGTCCCTTGTTCGACTTCGCGCAGAGCCTCATGCAATTTGCCCCAGGCTTCCTTTTCGCTGCTGGCGTAGAATTGTTTTTGCCGACCATCTTCCAGCGTCACCTGAGCAACCCAGCGCCCGTCCTTGCGCTGAAAAACTGATCCCTCTCCTTTCGGTTGCCTCCTACTGTTTCTTCTCGATGGCGTTTTATGTGTTCGTTTGACCACGCCTGCTCCTCGCTTTCTGGACATGGCTGGCTGGCAGCGAGGTGACTGTGTCTTCTGCCTGCGCTTGTACCCAGGCCGCCAAAGCGGCTGGCAGAATACGCCGCTTGCCATCAATCTTGATCGTCGGCAATCCTTTGTGAATCAGCTCATAGAGTTTTGAGCGGCTGACTTTCAAGAGCTGTGCCGCATCTTCCACCGTGAGCAATGGAGTGGTGAGCAGAACAGGCGCGGGGGAAGAAGGTTTTCTCACAGAAGAAGGTTTTCTCACAACGGAAACTCCTTACAGTTGCAGGTCAATATTCTCTCTAAAACGCATCGAGTACAGAAGTCTGCTCGTCATCTGCCGGAGAGCGTGCAAAACACGCTGTCTCGTCTGCTCACCGCATCCTGCTGAGCGAGACGACATCACTGTACGACTGTCCTGCTCAGCACGCTCTATGCGTGTCGTCATCTCTTTCACCTACCTCTTTTTTGCTTTGCTGAAGATCAAGACCTCCTCTTCCTCGATCACCGGCAAGCCCTGCTCTTTGCGTCGGCGCTGCCACAGCGAGAGGGGATGCACCCGGCGCTGCCACCGGTCGCTCAGGTGGAAGCCGAGTTGCTGACACAGGGCGATGGTGAGCGCCGCCATCGGCTGCCGCTGCCCATCCTTGATGTGGTCTTTGAGGATGAGGATGAGCAAGCCGTCGGAACGAAGAGCCTCATGGGCCTGCTCGTAGACCGCCTGCATCGCACGCCAGTACCGTTTCCCGCGCCATCTCCCGATTTGGTTGGTGCTGGTGCCGTAATGGAACGACAGCCATGCTGTCGTGGCTCCATTCGGGCCGTTCAGATAGCGATCCCAGCGGTCGTCATGCGGCAGATGCGAGAGGCGATAGGGCAGCGTTTTCTGTGCGTGCGGGCTGGCGCTCATCTCACAGCCGTAGGGCGGCGAGCAAATCACCGCGTCTGGTCTGGCCGCAAGACCCCAGGGCTGCATTGCGTCGGCCTGCTCAATGAGCATGGTGCCTGCGAACAGACCGGCCTGCTCGGCGATCCGTTCGGCGCTCCGGCGCATCAGCGCGACCCAGTGCAGCTCCAGATCACGGGCAATCACGTTCCGACCACAGAGGGCGGCCAGCAAGATGGAGCCGGAACCGGCCATCGGGTCACAGAGCAGGTCGCCCGGTCGGCTGTAGCGGTCGATGAGGAATTGCAACAGACGCAGGTGCAGCTTGGCCGGATGCCAGAACGCTTCCGGCCCAAAAAAACGCTTGCGTAGCGGCAGATCACTGCCGAAGGTGAGGAGAGGAACCGTCGTGGGGTGTTCCTCTCCTTCTGCCCAGAGCGCATGACCGCCGCGAGACGCTCCAGGCGGACAGCTTTGACCGATCATTTTGTGCTCCTCTCGTTCTTTGCATCACGGCTCTGCTTGCTGTTCACCCACGCGCAAGCCAGCCATCTGCCTGAGCGACGGTCGGCTGCTCTTCTCATCGCGTCTTCCCTTGCTCAGAGAGCGCAGCCCCGCTCTTGTGAGAGGGCTGCGCACCCATGTCAGCCATGTGCTGCAGCCCGACAAGACCAGCGGCTTGCTGCACGGCGCGGTTCTGGCGCAGGCGTCGCAGCAGATTCTTCTTGAGGGCGTGGATGCTCTGCGGGCGGGGGAACAGGTCGGGATAGCGACGCGCCAGCTCGCGCAGCGGAACCCCTTGCCCGAAGTGCTGCTGCACCAGCAGACGTTCCTGCTGACTGCGCGCCGCCTCGCCCATCACCCGCCAGAAGTCGTGCCAGACGAGGTGTTGGCTGACCACCTCGGCGGGATCATCCAGCAGCGTGGACTGCTCGTGGTCGAGCGTCTCGAGCGTCTCAAGGGAAACCTCACGTGTCCTTCGTTGCTGGTGCCGCCCGGCATCGACGACGACGGTCGTGGCGCAACGCTTCAGATAGGCAAGCAGGTGGCCGGTATCAGGAAATTGCTGCCATCGCTCGGTGGAAATGGCCGCCGCAAATTTGGCAAAGGTTTCGTTGACCAGTTCCTCCCTCTCGCAAGCAAGCCTAAGCCTGTGACTGTGCAGCAGAATCCAGGCTTGCACCAGCGGCGTGTACAACTGGTACAGGGCGCACCAGGCCGCCTCGTCACGCAAGAGCAAGGCCCGGCGCAAGACCTCGAAGGTCGCTCCATGTGGGGGCAGCAGCCTGCTGCCTTGACCCTGACCGCTGTTTTCCCGTCGGGCCTCTTGCAGCAAGGCATCCAGGGGCCTGTGTTGCAGGGAGAGAGGCTGCCCCCCTTCTTCCAGGGTGCTGGCCTCTCTGTGTGGCTGCCCGTCCGGCGGGTAGGGGCAAGCCTGGTCATGAGCCTGGATGCAGAGGGACTGGCGCCGGCTCACAGTACCCATCGCTGCTGCTCCAGCGACGAGCCGTGCCGTCGCACAAGGCACAGACCCTCCGTCTGCCAGCGCAGTGCGCACTGCGGCTCTGGCGTGGGCCTCTCAACGGTTGCAGGCAGCAAGGTGCGCTGATGGATGCCGGTGCGGGCATCCCACACGTGCAGCGAGCCGTTGCTGCTCAGAGACGCGATGCGGGTGCCATCCGGCGACCAGGCGATGGCGAGGATATGGCCCATGAGGCGGCGATAAAGGCCATCCTGGTGCCCGTAGTAGGTGAGCCGACGGTGGTGAGCGTGGGCATCCCATACCTCGACGGTGTGGTTGGGGCCGCAGACGGCGAGGGAGCTGCCGTCGGGGGAAGGACAGAGCGCACCGCTGCCGTCGGGGATGCCGTGCGGGCCGCCTGGATTCTGGGTGACAAAGGATGGTGAAAAAGGTGAACACGTCATCGCTTTCCTCTCTTTCTGGAACTGTCTGAATGGGTAGCAGGCCAAGCAACTCCTCTCACCTGCCTGTCTGCCTGCGCCCACCTGCCTGTCCGGGCGTGACCTGCCTGCCGGTCAGGCTCGTAGCAACACCCACGAACAGGGGACAGGGAGCAAAGCCCTCTCACTGCGAAGTAGCAGGCAGGCGTGCGGGTGGGCAGAGAGAGGAGGGAGCCGCGTATCGGATGCGAGCCGATCAGCAGGTGGACACACCAGCCCACCTGCCCCCTTGCGCAAGGACGCGGCCAGTTGTCTCATCAGGCATCCCATCTCTCCTTGTCGTGGGGGATGGGATGCCTGGTGAGCCAGAGAGACGGTCGGTCGGTCGAAGTCGGGTGAGCCACCCGGCCCGTCTCTCTCAGGCGGCCACGCTGGTCGCCTGCGGGCCTGCCTGACGCTGCTCGATCTGCTCACGCAGGTCTTGGGCGACCAGGTGCTGGATCAGCGTTTCCAGCGTGGTGGTGGGGCCAAAGGTGTGCAGCAAGGCTGCGGTGACGGCCTGCACATCGGCCAGCGTCACCTCGGTCACGGCCTCGCGCGTAGGAGCGAGCAATACCTGCCAGTGTTGCAGGACGCCGATCAGGCGTCGGGTCTCCGTTTGATAGGTACATGGCCATTGCATGGGGTGCTCTCCTCTCTTTCGTTCGTAGGACTGATGGCCTGACCATTGCCAGGGAGAACGCCCTTCTGCTACACTGAAAGAGGGGGTCTCCCCGCACATCAGAGGAGCTGCCGTGCTTGCAGGCGAGGGGTGGCTCCTCTGATGGGGTCAGGAACCGGCAAGGCAAGGAAGGGAAGGGAAAGGATGGGAACGGCTCTCAGAGCAAGGTGGCCAGCGCCAGTTGACGCGGCTGACGCCACCATCCTGGTTCTGTAGCGGGATAGAAGGCGCTGCGGCGAAACCCTGCGAGCCAGGCGCGCACTTGCCGCACATGTTCGGC
>CADDYT010000123.1 GCA_902810755.1 Chloroflexota bacterium | reverse complement strand
GGATGCGCAGACGCACATCGGCTTCGGTCACGCCCTCGCCCCACATGGATTCGAGCCACCAGGTGGCGCCAGCCTCTTCCCACTCGCGCACGAGGGCGCTGGCTTGCGCACGGTCGGCGCCGGGCGTCTCGCCTTCAATGACGATATCGAAAGGGGTGGTGGCCGAGCGGTTTTCCGCGATGTAGGCGCGCATGGCTCGCACATCGTCAGGCGTCATGGCGCTGTTGCTGCCATCCTTCTTTGTCGGCATGATGCCATCCCGGCGCAGGGCGCGCCGCATCGATTTCTGGCGCGGCCACGCCCCCACCACCCAGATGGGGATGCGCTGCACAGGCGGCGGCAGCAGAGTCATGCCCTCGATATGGTAATGCTCGCCCGCGTAGTAGAGGGGCTGGCCGCGCCAGAGGCCGTCGAGAATATCCAGGCTTTCGTCGAGGCGGCGCGCCCGGCCCTTCAGGCTCATCTCCTCGCCTACTTTATAGAAACCGGCATCGTCTTCCGCCGCGCCCAGGCCGACGGGCAGCACCATGCGCCCGTTGGAGATATGGTCGAGCGTGACCAGCTCGCGCGCCAGCTTCCAGGGCCGCCGCCGCGAGACGGGGGTCAGCATCGTCCCCAGACGCACGCGCTGTGTGCGCGCCGCCATCAACGCCAGCAGAATCCAGGGATCGAACCATTCGCTTGCAGGATGCGTCGGCGTCTCAATGGAGATGCAATCGGGGATGAAGACGCCGTCCCAGCCAGCCGCCTCCGCCTCCGTCGCCAGCGCGGGAATGCTCTGCACATCGCCGCCAGGAATAATGAAACCATAGCGCATGCAAACAAACCTCCTTTCCGTTCATCCTCATCATCCTTATTGTAAAAGAGAGTTCATGACATCTTCTGTCAGATTGGATGGCGATAAAACCTTAACCAGATTGGAATATTTGCAATCATTTCTTAACTGATTCACTACTGGCTAAGAGAAACCTCTCTGCTACACTCAGATATGCTACAGATTATGCAAAGTAATGCAAAGATTTCTGAGCATTCGAGACCCGGAAAGATTGCAGGAATCTTTCGTCACAGCCCTTGACTTTTCTGTTTTTGAAAGGAGAACGTGCGTGCGCAGATTATTACAGCGTCCGCTGCTCGTCATCTGTGTCCTGGCGATGCTGGTCGCCGGGGCAGTAGCCGCGTGGCTCGTTCCAGCACATATTCACGCGACAGGGCAACAAACCACCACCACGCCCATTAAACATGTAGTGGTCATCATGATGGAGAATCGTACTTTCGATAGCTTCTTCGGGCGATTCCCCGGCGCCAATGGCGTTACACTGCCTCGCGCAAGCAACCCTCTGGAGGGAGACAACGACCATACCAGCCCTGCTGCCCTCGCCTCCATCGATGGCGGCAAGATGGATGGCTTCCTGCCCTGGGAAGAGGTGCAGTATACGCAGCAGGACATTCCGAACTACTGGGCCTACGCGCAGCAATTCGGCCTGGGTGATAATTTCTTTACCGACGTGCCAACCAATAGCACTCCCAACCACCTCTCGTGGATCTCTGGCGACGATCCCAACCTCTTCGATGGTTCGCATAGCAGCGGCTGCACATCTAACCAGAACGCGCTGCTCTATTCGAAAGACCCCACCAGCGGCAATTATTACTGGAACTATCCGTGCTACAACGTACCGACCCTGCCGCAGGAACTCACGGCCAATGGTATCTCCTGGAAGTATTACGTCTCCTCGCCCAACTGGGACGGCCCGCGCTACTTCTCCGCGCTGGACGGCTCTCCCAATGACATTCAGAATGCCAAGCAGTTCGTGACAGATGTCCAGTCTGGCAATATGGCCCAGGTGTCGCTGGTGACGCCTGTTCCGGCTCAGAGCGATCATCCACCCGCCTTCCTGGAAGCCGGTCAGGACTTCGTGACCGGGGCGGTCAACGCGGTCATGAACAGCAAGTACTGGAGTTCGACCGCCATCTTTGTAACCTGGGATGACTTCGGCGGCTTCTACGACCATGTCGCGCCCCCGACCGTCGATGGTCTGGGCCTCGGTCCGCGCGTCCCGCTGATCGTGATTTCGCCCTACGCCAAACATAACTACATCTCACACGCTCAGGGTGAATTCGCCTCCTTCGACAAGTTCATTGAAGAGAACTGGAATATTCCCCCCGTCGGCAGTCGCGATAGCCTGGCGCAGACCAGCGACCTGATGGATTTCTTCGACTGGAACCAGACGCCTCAATCGCCTTTCATCCTGCAACTTATTCCCTACACAAAGCTCTTGCGGATTGCGACGGTCAATACCGTCACAGTGAACGGGCAGACGCTGGCAGGAACCATCGTCCCGCGCTATGGCGACCCCAATACCACCTATACCTATAGCGTGGTCTACACGCCCAAACAGGCCCCCTCGGTCGCTGATGTCAATATTGACGGGGTTTCTCATCCGATGACTTTCATCGAGAAGGTCAGCACCGGCAACCTCTACCAGTATTCGACCAAACTCCCGCTGGGGCTGAACCACACCTTCTCGTTCACGTTCTCCAACCCCTCCGGCGGCACAGTGACGCTGCCCGATAATGGCGTGAATTTCCCCGGCCCCTATGTCCATCCCTACACGCTGACCTGGTCGGTGAAGCCGAAGGCCAGTCTCTCTAACGTGCCATACAAGTTCAGCGCGACCTATAAGTCGGATACCAACACGGCGCCAACCCAGACCGAGGTCGATATCGACGGCAAAGCCTACAAGCTGACGGCGAATTGTACGAGTAAGGGAACCTGCAACTATAGCACGGGCGTCAATTATAGTTACACCACGATGCTTCCGGTTGGCATCCATTACACGCGCTTCGTCTTCGACGATAGCTCAGATGGCTCGGATCAGCAGGTCTACCTGGGCTTTGAGCAGCCGGTTGTCAGTGAGGTGACGCTGACCAATTCATCGGTCAACCCGGCCAGTGGAAGCTCTTCAGGCACCTATACCTTCTCAACGACCTATACCGATGTCAACAACAGCGCGCCCACGACCGCGAAGGTCTATGTCGATGGCACCCCCTACAACATGACCTGCGCCACGAACTGCGGCTCGTACAAGCAGGGGGCAGTCTATCAGACGCAGCTGCAGCTTGCCACCGGCAAACACCATTTCTTCTTCGTCTTCACCAATGCGAACACCGCCTGGGCCGACCCGTTTGACCCGTACCAGTATAACGGGCCGACGATCTCGGCTGCCGGGACGGCGCCCGCCTCCTCGGCTGGCGTTGGCACCCTCTGGCAACCGCCGCAAAGCGACCCGGAGAACACCGACTTCACCGATTAAGCAAGACGGCAGGGTGGAGGCTAGCCTCCATCCTGCTCACGGCTGGCCTGTGGGCCGACGCGCCGTTACGCTACCGTTTCCCGCTCCACACCGTCCACCGATCCTCCTCCACAATCTCTTCCCCAGGCCTGAGCTGGCTTTGCACTTCCTGCCGGATGAAGTCGACGAGGTCTTGCAGTTCGGCGTCGCTGAGTTCGTGCAGGATGGAACGGCCTGTACGGCTGAGCAGGTCTTCGGCGAGGGCAGCGAGGTCGGGGTAGCGCGCCCGCGTCTCCCAGAGTTTTTCGGCGTTGACGCGCACGAAACCGGCGTGGTTCAGAGCTTGCAGCACAATGTCCAGTTCCGGGCGGCGCTCGATCTCTTTACGCATCAGGCGCGGGTAGCGTTCAAAGAAGTAGCCGCGAATATGGCGCTTGCTGCCGGGCAGCAGGATATCCTCCGGCGTGCGATCCTGGATGAGCAGGGTGCCGCCGGGGCGCAGCAGTCGGAATGCTTCCCGAAACGCCTCTTCCAGATCGGCCTGCGCCAGGTGGTGGATCAGCGCGCGTTCTACGATCAGATCATATTCCTCGCCGGGCAGCCCGGTTGCCAGCGCGTTGCCGGAGACAAATTCCACCTGCGCGTAGCCCTGGCTCTGCTCGCGCGCCTCCTCCAGCATCTCCTGCGAGAAATCAACGCCCGTCACATGCGCGGCCCCCATCTCCGCCAGCGCCCGGCTGTAGATGCCCCCCCCGCTACCTATGTCGAGGACATTCAACCCGCTGACATTCACCATCTCCTGTATCGCCTCTCGCCACGAGCGATCAGCCTCACGCAGCGCATATGACTGACGGTTCCGCTTCTCATGAAAATCGATCGGCATAGCTCATTCCTCCGTTCCAGCGTTCTTCCTCTGTAGTTCATCATGTCTATCAATGGTTCTGTCTCGCGAAACCATCCACAATTGTTTCTGCTCAATTCGTCTTTCTAATAACTACACGTTTTGCGAGGAATATATGCGCTACTTGAATACCTGAACGGCCGCGGGCTATGACATGCCGGAAAAAACGCCCTCTGGCATGTCATGCTGAGTGAAGCGAAGCATGATATGGTTCCATTGCTAGAGATGATCGAGATCGAGGTGAAAGCGTTCATGCTGGCTCGAAAAATCAGCCAGCGCGTTATGCACGGTTGCGACGGCCTGCCCATAGGCCTTGCTGTACGCTTCATCGCCCGGCCTCGGCCTCGCTTCTCCTGCCGCGTAAGAGAAAACCACCATCGCCCTGGCGCCCTCCGGCGCGTTCAGCATCGAGACCAGCCGCCCATCCTGCCTGGCAAACGGGTACGCCACCGCTACCCCTCTGTGGTGCAGGTGCAGCAGCATATCAGCCCGTGCGAAGGCCAGGCAGGCCAGCCGCCAGGGGTGACCCCAGAGGCGTTCACTTCAGCCCGTGCGAAGGCCAGGCAGGCCAGCCGCCAGGGGTGGCCCTCCTCTAGACGATGGCTCCCCAGGCGGCACGAGCTGCCCGTCTAGAGGAGGGCCACCCCTGGCGGCTGGCCTGCGGCGGTCGTGCCGCCTGGGGAGTCGCGTCTCTCGTAGGGCCAGCCGCCAGGGGTGGCCTGGTTGGGCCACTGGCCGAGTAGGGGTTACATCATACCGCCCATGCCACCCATGCCGCCCATGCCGGCGGCGGCAGCGGCTGGCTCTTCAGGCTGCTCGCTGATGAGGGCGTCCGTGGTGAGGAACATGCCGCCGACGCTCACGGCGTTTTGCAGGGCCGAGCGCGTAACTTTGGCCGGGTCGACAATGCCCGCCTGGAACATGTCGACGAACTGGCCGCTCATCGCGTCGAAGCCGTGTCCGGGCTGGCTGGCCCGCACCTCGTTGGTGATGACGGCGCCATCGCGACCGGCGTTGATGGCGATCTGGCGCAGCGGCTCCTCAAGGGCGCGCCGCAGGATGTTGAGGCCCGTGCGCTCATCTCCCTCGGAGACCTGCACCTTGTCCAGCGCGGGAATGGCATCGACGAGGGCGACGCCGCCACCGGCCACGATACCCTCTTCAACGGCGGCTCGCGTGGCGGAGAGGGCGTCCTCGACACGGTGTTTCTTCTCTTTCAGTTCCACCTCGGTGGCCGCGCCAACCCGGATGACCGCGACGCCACCCGTCAGCTTCGCCAGCCGCTCCTGCAACTTCTCTCTATCGTAGTCGCTGGTCGTCTCGTTGATCTGCGCGCGAATCTGGCGGACGCGGGCCTGAATCTTGTTCGGGTCACCGGCGCCATCGACGATAGTGGTGGTGTCCTTTGTCGCCGTCACCAGGCGCGCGCTGCCCAGATCATGGATGCTCGCGGTCTCCAGCCGCAGACCGGCTTTCTCCGTAATCACGCGACCGCCGGTGAGGATGGCGATATCTTCCAGCATGGCCTCGCGGCGGTCGCCGAAGCCCGGCGCTTTGACGGCCAGCACGGTGAAGGCCCCACGCATCTGGTTGACCACCAGCGTGGCCAGTGCCTCACCATCCACATCCTCAGCGATAATCACCAGCTCCTTATGGCCCTGTTGCAGCAGCCGCTCCAGCAGGGGCAGAATGTCCTGGATGGCGCTGATCTTCCTGTCAGTAATCAGGATGAAGGGGTTGGTCAGCGCGGCCTCGGTATGGTCAGGATTGGTTGTCATGTAGGGGGAGATGAAGCCGCGATCGAACTGCATACCCTCGGTGTACTCGGTCTCCATGCCGAGACCGCGCCCTTCCTCGACTGTAATGACGCCGTCTTTGCCAACCTTCTGCATCACCTCGGCGATCAGGTGGCCGATCTCAGTGTCGTTGGCCGAGATGGAGGCGACCTGGGCAATCTCTTCCTGCGTCTCCACCGGGCGGCTCTCCTGCCTGAGCGCGCTCACGACCGCGTCGAGTCCCTTTTCCAGGCCACGCCGCAGGATCATCGGGTTCGCCCCGGCGGCCAGGTTGCGGTAGCCCTCGGTGACGATGGCCTGGGCCAGCACGGTCGCCGTCGTGGTGCCGTCGCCGGCCACGTCGTTGGTCTTTGTCGCCGCCTCTTTGAGCAGTTGCGCTCCCATATTCTCGAAGATATCGGCCAGCTCGATGTCGCGGGCGATGGTGACGCCATCATTGGTGATGAGCGGCGCACCGAACTTTCTCTCCAGCACCACGTTACGGCCCTTTGGCCCCAGCGTCACTTTGACCACATCAGCCAGCTTGTCCATACCCACTTTCAAAGAACGTCTTGCCTGTTCATTAAATTCCAGTTGTTTTGCCACGAATTTCACTCCTCATCGTTTTTGCCAGTGAAAACGCCCTCCCGGCCATGTCACCCTGAGCGCAGTACGCCTTTCGCCCTGAGTGAAGTGAAAGGGGAAGGGTTTCTGCCGGGCCAGATAGAGCAACCGGCTGGCGGCCCCGGATCCTTCGCTGCACTCAGGATGCCACGTTCGAGAGGTATTCTCATAGCTCATTCACTGGTTGATCGCTACTCGACCACGCCCATAATGTCGCTGTCGCGCAGGATCAAATACTCCTGTCCATCCATCTTGACCTCGGTTCCCGCGTACTTGGCGAAGAGAACCCTCTGGCCAACCTGCACCTCCGGCGTGACGCGTTTGCCGTTATCCAGCACCTTGCCGGGGCCAACAGCCAGCACTTCGCCTTCCTGCGGCTTCTCCTTCGCCGTCTCCGGCAGCACAATGCCGCTGGCCGTCGTCGTCTCGCGGCTGAGCGGCTTCACCACCACACGATCACCCAGTGGATGAATCTTTGTGCTTACAGTCGTCATACCTCAAACCTCCCGGAAATCTTCATCTCTTCTCTTGCTTTGCAAGCGCGCCAGCACAGGTCACGCCCGCCTATTAGCACTCTTCATATGAGAGTGCGAAGCAGCTACATCATACACCACGAGCAGGCTGTTTAGCAAGAGGCTTACCCCGAAAATGCTAGATGATCTGACAGCGCCAGCATAGATATGAGGACTCCCCTGACAACCTGCCCTCTCCACACTCTCTCCTATGGTACGATTCTAGCACGAAAGGGGACGAGAAACAGGTGACACGGCACTCTATGAGCTTGCCAGGATATGTTTGCCGCGCAAGAGCAGGTATATTCTGAACCAGAGGGCCAGCCAGCCGCTGCCGAAGAGGTAGCCGCCGATGACGTCGCTTGCCCGGTGGTCGCCCAGGTAGACACGGGCCGGGCCATCCAGCGCGATCAGCAGCAAGGCCGAACGATTTTCAATGCCCGGCTGCCGTATCAATTTTGTATCAATATATGAAAAAGACTTCCATCTCAACCTCGAAGTATGATAGAATAGAGATATTGATTTTCACCGAAGTCTATGTGCAAGAAGAGGGGACGTGGATATGGCTACCATTACCTGTCCTGTATGTAGCAGCGTCAACCAGGCGAGCGCGTCCTATTGCCGCACCTGCGGGCGGGCCTTGCAGGTTGCCAGTAGCGGCGTTGGCTTTAATACTGCTACCGGGCGCCTGCTGCCCAATTCCCTGCTCAAGCAGAGGTACCGCATTCTGACGACGCTGGGCAAAGGGGGCATGGGAGCAGTCTATATCGCTGAGGATACGCAACTGGGCAATCGCACGGTCGCCGTCAAAGAGATGAGCCAGAGCGGCCTCTCTTCACAGGAGATTGCTGAGGCGACTGACAACTTCAAGAAAGAGGCGCTGATCCTGGCCGGTCTCCAGCATCATCACCTGCCCAACATCTACGATCATTTTTCCGATTCCGGGCGCTGGTATCTCGTCATGACCTATATCAAGGGTGAGACGCTGGAAGACTATCTTGAGCGATCTCCTGGCAAGAAGCTGCCCGTCAAAGAGGCCCTTGAGGTTGGTATCCAGCTCTGCACCGTACTGGACTACCTGCACAGCCAGCAGCCGCCGATCATCTTCCGCGACCTCAAGCCGTCGAACATCATGCGCTCCCCGGACGGGCATATCTACCTGATCGACTTCGGCATTGCCCGTCACTTCAAGCCCGGTCAGGCCAGAGATACCGCCTATTTCGGTTCCGCCGGGTACGCCTCGCCAGAACAGTACGGCAGGGCACAGACGACGCCTCGCTCCGACATCTACAGCCTGGGCGCCGTGCTGCACCAGCTCATCTCTGGTCGCCATCCGGCCACCGCTCCATTCCGCTTCCCCCCGCTGCAGGCATCCGGCCAGTCCATTCCCACCGATCTCGGTATTCTCATCATGCAAATGGTCGAGATGGACGAGACAAAACGCCCCCCTACGATGGCAGCGGTCAAACGCAAACTGCAAGACATTGCCGCCAGTCCCTCAGCCACCACTTCCGGCAATGTTTCCGGCTACGCCCCCACCGTGCTGGCGAAGCCGCCGGTCACCCCGGTCACGCCACCCCCGTTGGCACAGCCAGCGCAGCCGGCGGTGAAACCCACCGTGCTGGCGCAGCAGGCAACTCCGGCGCACCTGCAACAGCAAGCCTTTGGTCATGCCGTGCCACAGCCGACAGGAGCAAAGGCCGCCTCTGTCTGGCGTATCGGCAAACGTCAACTGATAGCCATGATCGTTGGCCTTGTGTTGTGCGGCCTGCTCGAGGTCTGGTTAGATCATGGTATCTACGCCTACCTTCCTATCTGGTCTACCTTTTTGATAGGGAATAACCGCATTTTCATCGATGGCTTCCTTGCTCTCAGTTGCGCCGAATTTGTCGTTGTCTTCTACTTTGCAGCCGTCTACGGTCCCTGGGTGGGCCTTATCGTGGGAGGAATTGCTACTTTCGTGCCTGATCTGATAAATCGGCTGGTGCCAATCCTCTGGTATGGAGATGTCGGTCTGGCAATTGCTGGCTTCATTGTCGGGCTGACGCTCTTAAGCGCGTACAGAAGATCAAGCCATAAGCGCAATATCCGTCTCGTGACCGGTATCAGCCTGATTGGCATTGTCCTTACCACCACTTTCAGCGTGGCCGGTACGTACAGGCCCTTTGATGGCAATGCTGTGATTATCATTCTCGTTTACAGCGCCCTGTACTCAGTAATCAGCCTGATTGTGCTTGCCATCATACTCGCCATCTACAACGCAGTCGCGAGGCAGCGCAGCACACCATAAAAACGTATCGTGGGCATAGCATGCTATGAGAACGCGGCCCCCAACGTGTCATGCCTCGCTGCCGCTCAGCATGACAGGTCTCAGCCACTTGTTCATAGCATGCATGCCAGAAAGCCTTTTTTGTGGTATGACAGGCGCCTGGCCTAACTACTGTGTTCCTCGCCCGCGAAAACACCGGGGACGCGCGTTTCCGGGAGAGGGGCGATGGTCTTATCGGCGCGGTAGCAACGCCAGAACTCTTCTGCATACGGCAGGGCCACAGTCAACGCGATAGCTGTCGCCCTGCTGATGAGAGTTTTGAGAACGTGAAGAATCTTCAGGAGCATGAATCATGTTACAGAAACGTGTATCGCAGGCGTTGCTGTTGGGTGCGCTTATCTGTGTGCTGGCCGCCTGCTCTTCCGGTACGGGGACGCCATCGACGACACGCGCCTCGACGCCAACGGTGGCGGGGACGCCTACACCGTCGGTTCCGGGTGGGACGGTGCTTTTTCAGGCGAGCTGGTCGCGCGGCCTCTCCGACTGGACCGGAACGCAGGGCTGGACGGTGGCGCAGGGGCAGGAAGAGATAGAGGTTAATTCCACCAGTTCGGCTACGCTTGCTATCCCGTATAAGCCGGTAGTGAGCAATTATGCCATTGAAATTCACCTGCAGGTGGTGCGCCTGCCGCAAGATCACGGCGGGAATTTCCTGTTCGCGGCGGCAAAGCAAAAGGGGAAAGACGGCTACCAGGTCGGCGTGCTTGACCTGAAGAAGCCAGGCCCTTTCGGCAGCCATCCACAGGCCCAGGCCACCATTGATCCGTCCGGTAATATGCCCAGGAGCTGCTGCCTGCCCATCGACTACGAACCCGGCTACGACTGGCATACCTACCGGCTCGAAGTGCAGGATAACGAGGTGCGCCTGCTCGTCGACGGCACGGAAATTGCCCATGCCAATAGCAATGGTACCGATACGCTCTCCAACGGCCCGCTCACCTTCAATAGTACCCTGGCCATCCTGCGCATCAGCAGCCTGCGCATCGTGGCGCTGTGAGGATAGGCGGATAGTGCGCATCGCCGACTTGACCTCTCTCCGGCCACACATTGGCCCTTTTCAGCTATGGTACAATACTGCTGTACAACCTGCGTCTTTACAGATACAGAGAGAGGAGCCATGATGGCAGACCGACTGGTCTATTCGACCGATACAGGTAGAATCGAGACCTGCCCCACCTGCGGACAGCCCTGGAAACGCTGCCGCTGCGAGCAGTCCGCGCCGCCAGCAGCGACAGGCAAAACAGGCAACGGCATTGTGCGCGTGATGCGCGACCGGAAAGGGCGCGGCGGCAAGACGGTCACCGTCATTACCGGCGTGCCGGGCGACCAGCAGGCGCTGGCACAGCTTTCGCAACACCTCAAGAAGCTCTGTGGCTCCGGTGGCACCGTCAAAGGCGATACCATCGAAATCCAGGGCGACCACTGCGAGAAAGTGATGGCGAAATTGACTGCTCTCGGCTATAAAGTCAAACGCGCCGGGGGATAGCGCAACGCATCAGATGCGATATTGCTTTTTTGTGAAAGATGAGTTATAAAAGTGATGAACATTCATATGCTTCAATGAATGATAAAAACTTTCTGGTGGGGGCTTTGCTTCATGTACGATTACCATGAGCCTGTAGATAATGATGACAACAGCCGTTCTGGCCTGCCGGGGGCCGCAATGAGCGCGACTGGAACCGGCCCAGATGACGCCTTTCCATACCTGGATGACTCCCTGCCTTATATGGATTATAGCAGCTCGCAGGCGCAAACGCGGCAAGAAGAGACGCCTGCCGCCGCACCTGAACCGGATACCATCTCCCCTCAACAGCCGCAGCGCGCCGGTCGTCGCCCCATTCTGTATAGCATCGCCGCAGTTTTCGGCGCGCTGCTGGTTATCTTCGCCGGGACATACACCTTGCTGCTCCGCATTCATGCCCGTTCAACGCCCGCGCGAACCGCTGTCGCGGCCAGCCATTTTCAGTATGCACACTGCCCCTTCATGCCTGGCTCCGGCATTGTTGAGGGCAAGCAGCTCAGATGCGGCTACCTCACCGTGCCGGAAGACGCGAGCCTGCCGGAAGGGAAGACCATTCAACTGGCCGTTGCCATCTTCAAAGCGCCGGGGACGGCGACGCCTGCCGACCCGCTGATCTACCTGAGCGGCGGACCCGGCGGCGGCCTGCTGGATGATGTGGGCGTCTTCATCGACTCCTCGAACCTGGAAGATTTTACGATGGGCCATGACCTGATCCTGCTCGACCAGCGCGGCACCGGCTATTCCAGACCGGCCCTGGACTGCCCGGAACTCGACCCGCTCAGCAACTATCCCGGTGGCCCCGTGCTGGCCGGAATAGACTGCCATGATCGCCTGCTCAAAGCGGGCATCAATGTCCAGGCGTACACCACCATCGCCGACGCCACCGATGTCCATGACCTGATTCACGCGCTGGGCTACCGGCAGGCCGATCTCTACGGTGTCTCCTATGGCACGCGCCTGGCCCTGACGGTCATGCGCCTCTTCCCCGCCGATATTCGCAGCGTTATCCTCGATTCGACCGTGCCGACCCAGCTCAACGCCTTCACTCAGGAACCATTCGATCTGCAACACGCGCTGGATGTCCTCTTTCACGGCTGCGCCGCCAGTCCTTCCTGCAATGCCGAGTATCCCCATCTCGATAGCGTCTTTTACGGGCTGGTCGCCAGGCTCAACGCGCAGCCAAAGGTCGTCACGGTACGTGGAGCAGGCACGCTGCTGTTGAACGGCGACAATTTCGCCCAGATCATCTTCAGCGCCATGTACGATACCCCGGCCATACCCTTGCTGCCGCAACTGATTATGCAGGTGGACAAAGGGAACTATCACTCGCTCTCAGATCTTGCCAGCATCATTCCCTTCGGCCCGTCGAACGGCATCAGCGATGGCATGTACTATGCTGTCGAGTGCGGGGAAGATATTGGCTTTGTCACGGAGAGCAAGCTGGATCAGGCGATCACCGTCCTGCGCCCACAATTGCGGTCGGGCTTCCAGGCGAGATTGCTGGGGCAGTTCACCATCTGCCAGGACTGGCACCAGCAACTGGTTCCGACGGCGCAGAAGCAGCCCGTCGTCAGTTCCATTCCTACGCTCATCCTCTCCGGCGAATACGACCCCATCACCCCGCCCTCCAATGGCAGGCTGGCGGCTCAAACGTTGAGCCACAGCTACTTTTTCCTCTTCCCCGCCACCGGTCACGGCGTCTTCGCCACCAACATTTGCCCGGACACCATCATGATCGCCTTCCTGCAACAGCCCGCCACGCAGCCTGACGGTTCCTGCCTCGCCGCCATGCAGGAGCCGGCCTTCCAGTGAGCCATCTCCCTGCGCCTTCCTCATTACCGTTTTTCGGTTGTTACCATCCATCACCGGCGCGCACCATCAATGGACGCCTGGGAGTCAACGTTCGCCTATTGCGTGGATGACATTTCCGTTTTCCCTGCGCATGCACAGAATAGCAGGATGAAGGGGCAACCGTAGGTGCCGGTAGTCGTTTGAAAACTGGTCTTATCAGGCTAGAAGCAAGCAGAGAGAGGTTCGGGCGATCCTGTATTCGCCCCTGAGAGAGGGCAGAATGAATATTCACGAACAAGTTCAAAACATCCTGGCAGATTTAGGAGTAGAGATGGAACATCCAGAGTACGGCTATGATAACGACGACTGCGTCCCGGAGGTCTCCATTTTCCAGGCCTCCCGCGACCACTACGGCGTGTTCTACCGCCTGGACATCATCAACTCGGTGCCACAACTGCGTATCATGGTGCCTGTTGAACAGGGAGCCTTGAAGATGGAGATGTATCTCGTGCGCATGAGCGAGCGGGCACCGGTCAACCCGCTATTCGCGCAACTTGGCGATTACCGGGGCAGCGCCGCCTTCGAGCAGGGGCGCGAGGCGGCGCT
Organism: Chloroflexota bacterium; assembly: GCA_902810755.1. The sequence continues at coordinate 6,112 of CADDYT010000123.1, read as the reverse complement.
GCAACACCTGCTCTACGCCGTCGCCGAGATCATGAAGCAGTTGTTCTGGTCCGGCGACCTTAACGACATGAGCTTCCCGCCCGAAATCGAGGTGCGGCGGCTCATATAAGGAAGTTTCAAAACGCACTTTCACAGGCCGTGTCATGCGCAGCGGCAGCGAAGCTCTGAGGTCACCGCTATGTAATTTTACTCACTCAGATGCTTCGCTGCCGCTGCGCATGACACGATTGTTGTTTCAGCATGACACGGATGTCGTTCTGGCTAGTACCTCCAACGGCTATGGTTGCAAGGCCATCGCAGCTTCGCTATAATGGGCGTACAGGCGAACCGGCAGACAAACGAGTGTGAGAAAGCGAAGCTACGATGGCGGAAAACTTTGAGAGTATCGGGCGCGAGGCGACGGAACACCTGGCGCTGAAGAACGCGGCGCGCGAACGGGCCTTGCCCAAATCACGCAGCGCCATTCGCTTCTGCGCCAACAGCATACGCGCCGCCCACCGGCAGGACTTCCAGACGGCGGCCCGCCTGCTGGCGCAGGCGGCAGACCTGCTCCAGGAAATGGCAATCGACCTGCGCGACCACCAGGATATCTACTATGCCGGCTTCGTACAGGACGCGCAGAAAGAATTTGCCGAGGCCTGCACCTTCAGCGCCCTTGTCCAGCATCAGCCTCTGCCCGGCGCGGAACAGCTTGGCATTGGCTGGGCCGCGTACCTCAACGGCCTGGGAGAAGCGGTGGGCGAGTTGCGCCGCTACCTGCTCGACCAGTTGCGCCGGGGCAACATCGAAACCTGCGAGGTCTACCTGGGCTACATGGATGATATTTATGCTATTCTGATCTCCATCGATTTCCCCGACGCCATCACCGCTGGCCTGCGCCGCACTACCGATAGCGCACGCGGCATCCTGGAAAAAACACGCGGCGACCTGACCATCGCGATGGAACAGGCACAATTGCAACGTACCATGCTTGCCCTGCGAGACGAGCTTCAGCACCATCGACACGAACCATTATGATTGCGCACTTTTCCCGCTGTCAGCGCCGACAAAATGGTGTATACTTAGAGGTAGTAATCAGCTATGCATGCAGACGGCGTATACGTTTTTCGGAGTTGTAGCGTATTCTCTGTAAGAGCTTTTTTCTGTTCTTGCTCCATATTTCCATTTGATACCAGAGGGGACGTATCGTACATTATGCAAGATAAGCACGAAGACAGGAACCAGAAAAATACCGGCCAGAAAACCAGAAAACCGGTCACTTCACAAATCGTTACGGCGGAAACGGTGCAGGCGGAAGAGGTGCCGACCATTCCGCTAGATTCATTTCAGGCCATTAATGCTCTGCAGCCGGAGATTGAGGTGCATCCCGTCACGGCGACACGCTCGGTCAGCCTGCCGGGGGCGCTGGTCGTCCACCCGGCGGAATACCGACGCGGCCCTTTTGAATGGCTTCATCTCTGGTGGGATGGCCTGCGACCGGCCTACCTGCCGCTTTCGCTCGCGCCCGTCGTCGTCGGCAGCGCGCTGGCGTGGACGCAGACTATTCCACAGAAACCGCCATTCGGTCATTTCCACATCCTGCACTTCCTCGGCCTGCTGGTCGCCGTCGTGCTGATCCAGTCCGGGGCGCAACTGGTCAACGACTATTACGATTACCTGCGCGGCATCGATACCAGCAACGCCTTCGGCCCCGGCGGGCTGATCCAGCAGGCGGTTGTGCGTCCGGTCACCGTTCTCAGCGTCGGGCTGTTTATGCTGGCCTTCGGCGGCCTGCTCGATCTGGTGGTGGCCCTCAATGGCGGCTGGCCCATCATCCTCTTCGGGCTTGTCGGGCTGCTCTGCGCCTTCTTCTACAGCGCCACCACGCGCTCGCTCTCCTCACTGACGCTGGGGGAGCTGGTCGCCTTCGGCATCTTCGGCCCCCTGCTCACGCTGAGCGCCTACGCCGTGCAGATCGGCTCCCTTGATCGCATGGTCTTGCTCTACAGCCTCCCACTGGGCCTGCTGGCGGCGGCGGTCATCCATGCCAATAACCTGCGCGACATGGAGAGCGATGTGCAGGCGGGAAAGCACACGCTGGCCACCTTCTTCAGCCTGCGTTTGAGCCGCGTCTTCTATCTCCTGCTGCTGCTGGCCGCCTATGGCATTATCGTTGCGCTGGCCCTGCCACACGGCGCACCACACCTGCTGCTCATCACCCTCTGGACGCTGCCCATCGCCGTCGTCGCCCTCACCGGCGCCTTCCGCACAGACAACCCGGTCGGCTTCCACGCCGTGATGCAGCAGACGCTCAAACTCTCTGGCTGGTTTGCCTTCTGGCTCACCATCGCGCTGCTCGGCACCACCTTCTGGTCGCTGCTGCCCCACCTGCCCTCACTGCTCATTCACTGATATGCCATGACCAATCGTCCTCGAACGTGTCATTCTTCGCTCCGCTCAGAATGACACGTAGGAACTGGACATTTGCATTTTTATAGTGTAAAATGTGTACGAGCAGCAGCGTGTCTGTTGCTTTGAATGGTTGATGTCTGCGAGTGAGTGCAAGCGAACAGGGCAGGAGCAGGAAGGTACCCATGCTACAATCGGAAAGAAGAACCTACCGGAAGAGTCCAGGACGACAGTACGCGTATGATTACGACCCACTGCGTAGCAGACCTCACACGTCCTCAAACGCGGGCCGCACGGGTCCCACGAGCCAGCAGGCAACGAAAATCGGCGCGGATTCCCGGCATACTTCTGGTATTCTGGCCCCCCGCCCCGATCCGCGCCGCACGCGACAACTCCTGCGACAGAACATCCTTGCCAGTAAGGCCCGCGCCACTATGGTGCTGGAGCCAGAGGAGTTGGAAGGCGAAGTTGAGGAGACGCCGCGCCACGCCGATCCTCAGCCGCATCACGGCTCGCGCCGCCCCACGCCACAGCAGCGCCGGGGACAGGACGAAGGCCGGACACAGAGCCGCATGCTGCAACCGTATCATCCGTATCCCCCCGCACCTGTAGCGGCCCCACGCACGCGACGACTGACAGAACTGCACCCGGCAGATGAAGAGGCGCTCGTCGAATGGGAACCCCAGGGCGTTGACCCCGATCTCGGCTATGAGTACGAGGATGAGGATGAGGGCGAAGAGGATCCACTGGATCGCCGCGCCACCGTCGTACCGCCGCGTCGTATCAGCAAGCCCACACGCACGGCTCGCCGAAGCCCCGCGCCCGCCGATGAGGATGAGGAGCCGGAGCGCAAACCCCGGCGCAAGAAAAAGGGCGTCACGCGCCGCAAACTGCTCTGGGGCCTGGGCCTCGCCGCCGTTGGAGGCGGGACAATTGCCGCCATCGAACTTGGCCCGAAGCTGCCCCAGGCCGTAGAGAACGCCGGCAACAATATCGAAAAACAACTGGAAGAGCAGTTTCAGAAGGGCGTTCAGGCCGGAGCCGATCAGGTGCGTCGTGAATTTATCACCGCGCTGGACAGCATGGAGGGCGTCTCGCTCGATGCCGCCATCGCAGCCGCGCGCCTCACTCGCGTAGCCTACGATGTTTTCGTTTCCCCGCTGGTCACGCTCGCCGCGACGGTGGCCGGCGACTTCCTCAATGTGACCCTGCGCGCCGTCATCACCGCTCGCGGCTGGCTCGCCCGTATCTACCAGGATAACGATACGCTGGCGGCCCTGCAGAACGTCCTGCAAAGCTGGGTCAACGATGTCAACAAGATGCCGCGACAGCTCCAGACCATTACTGATACCGATCTGGATGGCGCGCAAGCCTATCTGCGCGCCGTGCAGCGCAAACTCCAGCAGGAACAGGCATTACTGAATCAATCAACAAAGGCCACGCCAACACCCACCGCCAGACCGGGCGCGAAACCCACTGCCACACCGGGAAAGCACTGATGCCCCTTCAGCCATGTCATGCCGGGCAACGGCGAAGTTTCTGGAGTAACCCCTGGTCGGCCAGGGCAATATGAGATGCTTCCCTTCGCTGCACTCAGGGCTAACGGCTCTTTGCCGCTCCGCATGACACGTCTGAGATCATTTTCATCGATAGAGTGAGCCATTAAAAGGTAAATCAGCATTGTCCTCACTGGACAGGCGGCGTTTCATGCGCTATACTCAACTGTGGAATGTTATACAGAAAGGAGGGTTTGCCGGTAGTTCTTTCATATTCATTCCTGTCGATGTAGTCCGAACTGTCGTCTGTGGCATGTGCTACAGAAATTTTTCCAGGAGGTGTACGCTTCAATGGCTACAACCGCGAGCAGTAGTGGCAGTGGCAGCAGCAACGTTCTGCGTTCAGAACGCATTGCCGGTGGCATTCTGCCAAAAGTCCTCAATTCCTTCGACATGGTAGCTATTTTCGTAGCAATCGTCCTTTTTATCAGTAATGCAGGCGTCATCCCCGGCGCGGGGGCGGCGGCTTACATTTACTGGGGCCTCGGTTTCATCACGTTCCTCATTCCCGGCGCCATCGTGACCGGGCAACTGGGCCTGATGTTCCCCGGTGAAGGCTCGATCTACGTCTGGACCAACAAGGCATTCGGCGCTTTTATGGGCTTCTTTGCCGGTTTCTGCGCCTGGTGGCCTGGCATTCTGGTCATGATTGCAACAGGCGACGCCGTTGTCACGCTGATTCAGCAACTGGGCGGCCAGTTCAATGCCAGCCTTTTGCCGGAGGCGTGGGAGCAAGGGCTGGTGATTATCCTCGTCATCGCCTTCTCCTTTGTGCTTTCCATTTTGCGCTTCCGTGTCACGCAAAACTTTGTCAATGCCGTTTTCATCGCCTATGGTGGCGCCATCCTGTTGATCGGTCTGGCCGGGGTAGTCTGGCTGCTCAGCGGTCACGCGCCGCAGGCCGACTTTTCCGCGAAGAGCTGGAGCCTCAACGGCGGCAACTGGACGTTCTTCGGCCTGGTCGTGCTGGCCCTGCTCGGCATTGAAGTCCCGTTAAATATGGGCGTTGAGATCAATGATATGCGCGCCATCACTCGCTATCTCCTCTGGGGGTCGGTCGTGGTCATGGCTGCCTATTTGATCGGCACCTTCGGCGTGATGATGGCGGTTCCCGCATCGTCGAGCAACCCGAATGTCGTCACGCAGGGCAACCCGGCAGCGGTGGCCGCCGCCGTACAGAACGGGTTTGGCGCGGCTGGCACCGTCCTTGGGGTCATCGTCAACCTCATCTTTATCGGCTTTTTCCTCTTTAACACCGCCGTCTACAACTATTCGTTCGGGCGATTGCTCTTCGTCTCTGGTCTTGACCGACGCTTACCGACGGTCATGAGCAAAGTCAATGCGAACAGGGTTCCCTGGGTAGCCGTGCTGGTGCAAAGCGTGATTGCCGCGCTTTTCACAGTGATCGCGTTCATTATCATGCCCTATGCCCTCTCAGCCGGCTTTAAGCCCACCGACCTGTCCACCATCGTCTACGATATCCTGCAGGCGGCTGTCACGGTCATCTGGTGCGTCTCGATGGTGATCCTCTTCATCGATGTGATCATCATTCGCTACAAGTACCACGAGGCTTTCACGCGCGCGCGTCTGGCGCCGGACTGGGTGTTCTACCTCTGCTCGGTCTTCGGCCTCGTCGCCAGCGCCGTTGGCGTCTATGTCACCTTCACCGGCCCGTGGACCCCTTTAGTCACGGAGAGTAGCTGGCTGCTCTGGATTGGCGGCATCGCTCTCCTCTCGCTGGTCGTCGCGGTCGTCGTATTCTTCATCGGCCAGGCAACCATCAAGAGTGACGTGAGCGATGAAGAGGTTCTCGCCGAAGTCACCGGCGGTGCGGCTGGCGACTAAACGCGCTAACGCTCAGACATCTTGCAGGCTACAGGCCATTGCCGGGCCACCCGTGAGGGGGTGGCCCCATAGGCGTTAACTTAAGGTCGCCGCAGGCCACCCGCCAGGGGTGGCCCTACTCTAGCCGTGGCGTTCGTGCCGCCTGTGGAGTCGCGTCTAGAGGAGGGCCACCCCTGGCGGGTGGCCTGCCTGGCGCTCGCACGGCCTTAAGTTAACGCCTATGGGGGGTGGCCCTACTATATAGCCCCGTTCGCCATGCGAGCGGTGTGGCGGGGATGAAAACACGTATATAGTAGGGCCACCCCTGGCGGGTGGCCTGCTCC